>NZ_JBVIQN010000066.1:0-21583 GCF_055577005.1 Streptomyces sp. NPDC033221
CAGCGTGCTGTTCGCCATGCTCCGCGACAGCACCCTCCACGAACCCCGAACCCCACGCCTCGCTTGACGAAAGACATAGAGGCACCCCCCCCCGCCCCCGGGAACGGCCCACACCCGCGTCCAGCTCCGCATCTTCGACCAGCCTCGCCCCGAGCCCGCGGAGCAGCCCGGCTCCGTGCGGGCCGTAGACAGCCTTCCCGGGCCCGTGAGGACAACATTCGCCGCGTTCGCCGACCGGCTCACCAGCGATGGCTTCGCGTTCTTGCACCATCAGATGCAGGCCGGCACGGTCGGCACGGTCCTGGCGGTAACCGACGACGACAGCGGCCGGGTGGTCGGCGCGATCGGCCCCATGGAGACCTTGACCGACTCCGCAGGAGCCATCCGGCTCCTGCCGCAGTATTTCGGCGTCCTCCCCGAACACCGGGGCCACGGCTACGGCCGGGCCCTGTGGCGGGCGGCCATGCACTGGGGCGCCACCCACGGCGCCGCCTACCAGCTGTTGCAGACCGAGACCGGTGGGGCCTCCGACCAGCTGTGCCAAGCCGAAGGGCTACGCTCCCTCGGCTTCGTGCAGACCACCAAACTCTGACCCGGGGCGGGCGCCACCGCCACCACCGTCGAGCAGCAGCGCGAAGTTACGGCGGCGCGTCCCTCTCACAGATCACCGCCCGGGCCGGCGTGGCGGCCCGGGCGGTGTACTTCCACTTCCGCAGCAAGGAAGGCATCGCCTACGCGCTGCTCGACCTCGATCCCTGGACGGCCTGCAGCGAGCAGCCGGATGCAGTTCCGTACCCTGCCTGAGCGCTCGTCGCCGGAGAGCGGATCCGCGCGGCCGCAGCGACCAACATCCGCTCTCAGTGACTGTGGAGAGTTTGGTCGCTGATCCGAGCTCCGTAGAAAACTGCAGGTCAGAGTAGAGAAGAATGACAATCAGCGACTGAAGCGACTGAAGGGTGGTATCTATGACGCGCACGCGCGCACAGGAATGTCTTCATAATCCGGAACGAGAGTCGCTTCAGTCGCTGCCGCCAACTGAAATCGCTCCTGACCAGGCTTTTTGTGCAGTACTGAAGGGCAACGACTGAAGTGCTCGAGTCTCTGGGGGCTGGGCTGAGGGCCGCCGCTGCGTCATGCGGCGTTCTCCGGTCGCTGGCTGGTGCGACCACCCGGCCGTCAGTTCTGCACCGGCGCTGGTGCGCGCCGGGCGGGGGGAATGGTGCTGACAACGCGGTGGTCAGGCGTCGCGCCATCTGGGGCACAGCGACCGAAGCGACTCGAGTCCAGGACTCAGCACGGCGGCCACGGTGCTGTCTCCTCCTGCTTGTATACCTCGGTCGCTTCGGTCGCTGTGGTTGTTAGAACCAGCCTGCGTACATACAAACGGTCGCGAGCCGCCCGCCACGCCGGTCACCTGTGCCCCAAGGCCGAAGCGATTCGCTACTGTGTGGTGCGACCTATTTAGAACTTCAGTCGCTTCAGTCGCTGACAGCTAGGCGAACAGGTGCTGACCTGCAGCTTCGTCAGCGACTGAAGCGAACGACTAGCAGCACCGAGGACATCATCCACTCGACACCGCCCAGCCCGGACCCGCGCACCGTCGCCCACTGGTGCGCGCAGGCAGGCTGGCCTGTCCATCCCTTGGCGCCGGGACGCAAGACACCGGCTGCCAACTGCCGGGCCTGCTCCCAGCCGGGTCACCGCCATACCGGCTGTTCCTGCCTGACCAGCGGACGATGGTGCCACGGTTTCCACGCCGCGACCACGGATCGGGCACTCATCGACTCCTGGTGGTCCATCCGCCCGGCCCCCGGCGTCGGCGTTGCCTGTGGCCCTGCTGGCCTGGTCGTCATCGACATCGACGCGCACAGCGCCTCGCTGCCGACGCGTGACAAGCTCTGGCCCGGCATTACCGTCGAGGACCACGTCGACCTGACCGGACTGGAGAACGGCTTCCACACCCTGGCCGTACTGGCCGCCCTGCGCGGCCACCCCAGCCCCGCGGACGACGAGCAGACCCTGCGCGTGCACACCCCCTCCGGAGGCCTGCACGTCTGGTACCAGGCTGGGCCGGGCCGCAGATGGCTGTGCTCCAGCGGCTCCAGCGCCGGCCGCGCCCTGGCCTGGCAGGTCGACGTCCGCGGCAGCGGCGGCTACATCATCGCCCCCGGCACCACCACCGGCCAGGGCACCTACATCCCGGTAGGGGAGTGCCGCACTCCCGCGGCGTTGCCGCCGTGGCTGGCCGAGGAACTGACCCGCACCGGTCACCTCGACCGGCCGACCGAAGAATCCGTCCCCCGGATACGGAAAGTGCCGTCCCGTGCCCGGCAGGCGGTCGTCGACGCAGGCGGCGGCCGCGACGCTGCCGCACGCACCCTGGAAACGGTCCTGGCGGAGGTCGCCGGCTGCACGGCAGCGGCCGAAGGGACCGGCTTCTCCGACAAGCTCAACCGCGCGGCCTTCACAGCCGGCGGCCTGGTCGCCTCCGGCCTGCTCACCTTCGACACCGCCGAACAGGCTCTGAGCGCTGCCGCCGAGCACGCCCGGCCCGGCCAGCACCACCGCTCCGCCTCCATCATCCGCAGCGGCCTGAACGCCGGTGCCCGACGTCCCCTCATCCCCGGAGGCTGCCCGTGAACGCCGGTGCCTTCGACCCGGCCGCGGTTGCCCGCGCGATCCTCAACCAATCCGCCCCCCAGCCGGTACCCCCGGCAGCCTTCGCTGCTCCGGCGACGCTGCTGCCTGCCCAGAGCGTTGCCTCCCCAGCAGACGGGCACGCCCCCTTCCGCACCACCGACACCGGCCTGCTGCCGGACTCGCTGACCGACCGCGGCATGGCCAAGACCTTCGCGCACCTGTACGCGGGCGACTACCGGCACGTCAACGGACTGGGCTGGTACAAGTGGAACACCTACCGCTGGGAGCCCGACGAACACGACACCATCGTGTGGGCCGCCGGCGACATGGCCGAATCTCTGGCCACCAAGGACCCCAGCGGCCACTACACCGACGCCGAACTGCGCCGCGAACGCCGCCGCGCCATGTCCACCTCCGGCATCAAGTCCATGCTCCACCAGGCCCGCTCCGCGAACGGCATGCTGCTCGACGCCTCCCACCTGGACGCCGACCCCTACGTCCTGTGCACCCCCGGCGGCATCGCCGACCTGCGCACCGGGCACATCAGCGCACCCGACCCGCACCGCGACTTCCACTCCCGCGCCACCACCACCGCCCCCCAGAACATGCCAACCCCGCGATGGCACCGGTTCCTGACCGACACCTTCGGCGATGACACCGAGGGCCGGGAGATGATCCGCTACCTGCACCTGCTGCTGGGCTACTCCATCACCGGCGACGTCGGCGCGCAGATCCTCGCCTTCCTCTACGGCATGGGCAAAAACGGCAAAAGCGTCCTGCTGGACGTCATCGTCAAACTCCTCGGCGACTACGCCGACGCCGCCCCGCCCGGATTCCTGATGGCCAAGCAGTTCGAAGGCCACCCCACCGACCTGGCCGAACTGCACGGCCGCCGCGTCATCGTCTGCTCCGAGCTGAAAGCCGGCGACCGCTTCGACGAATCCCGCGTCAAGCTCCTGACCGGCGGCGACATCATCAAGGCCCGCCGTATGCGCCAGGACTTCTTCTCCTTCGTGCCCACCCACAAGCTGTTTCTGCTCGGCAACCACCGCCCCGAGGTCGGCACCGGCGGCTTCGCCTTCTGGCGCCGCATGCGGCTGGTCCCCTTCGAACGGGTCGTCCCCGACGCCCGCAAGGTCGACAATCTCGCCGACGTCCTGGTGCGCGAGGAAGGCCCTGGCATCCTGGCCTGGCTGATCGACGGAGCCGCCCGCTACCTCGCGGGCGAGAAGGATCTGACCGGCCCCGAACGGGTACGGGTAGCCACAACGGCGTACGCGGAGACGGAGGATCACATGGGACGCTTCCTCTCCGAGACCTGCAAGATCGAAACCGGGCTCCGCGCCGAGCAAAAACACCTCTACCTGGCTTACGCCCGCTGGTGCGAAGCCGAAGGGGCCACTCCGGTCTCCTCCCGCGCCTTCGCCGGCCGGGTCCGCGAGACCCTCGGCATGAGCTCGCCGAAGGAGATGGCCACCTCCAACTCCAAGAAGTACTACCCAGGCATCGGTCTCATCGCCGACATCATCGAGGAGCAGGCGTGAGTGCCCTGATCGAACCCGCGGACCTCACGCACGAAACCGACCTTGTGTGGCTGGAGGACATCACCGGTCTCGACTACGTCCGCCAGTCCCTGGACCGCGTCTCCAGCCGACGACGCCAGCCCCCCTACCACCGCGACGGCCGGCTCGTCGGCTACGCCATCCTCGGTCCCACCGCCAAAGCCTCCCGGGCCTCCGGAACCCATCTGCGCCGCGTCTTCTGGCTCGCCCCTCACGACCGGGACCAGCAGCCCGACGGCCTCTACGCCACGGCCGCTCCCTCCGAAGCTGTAGACCCCCGTACCCTGCAGCCAGGAGTGAAGGGCTACAAGACCGAACGCTCCGAAGGCGGCCCTGCCTCGGACGCCATGCGCGAAATGGGGATAACCCTGCCCAAGGCATAGTCGGCGCATTTTTTGCGCTTACCGCCCCCGGGGCAGGGTTGCCGGCCGGTCACGAGCCGAGACCCGTCTTGATCTCTGTTTCCCAGACGGTGTAGGCGCGGTCGACGTGCAGGGCGGCCAGGTAGGCGGACAGCCGGTCGTCGTCGGCATCGGCCAGCGCATCGTGGGTGAGGACGGTACGCGCTTGAGCCAGCCGGTCCTTCACCCGCCACCACTGCCGGTCGACCCCGGCCCTTTCCTGGACCGTCTCGTACAGGGCCTGCAGCGCGTAGCGGACTGGGCGTACGTCGCCCGGAGCCACGTCCAGACGCGGAATGGTGGGGTCGAGGGCGCTCCGGCCCCAGGTGTTGATCCGCACGACAATCCGCCGCAACGAGACCTCCGCCATCGGAATGCCGAAGGCCGAGTCGTCGGCGGGCACCTCCTGACCGGGACGGGCCGGCGCATTCGGCGTCAGGGCGAGCAGGCCAGCCTGTTCCAGCAGCCGGGCCATGGGCCCGCAGGCGTCCTCGACCTGGTGGAACGGGCAGTATTCCGGGATCAACACAAGGCCTTCCACGACGCGGCGATCAGCAGAGCGGGCCATGCTACGGCAGCCCATCCGCCGGCTCGGCGCGCCGCCCTTGCGGTACTTTCAGTCGAATTTTGGCTACGCTGCGCGTGCAGCGCTTCGGCGCTGATTCTTGGCAGTGGGGCGGTGTCGGCGTGTCATGACATCGGCATCGCCGCGCTGCGGTACAAATCCCCTCCATGGCGAGTACCACCCCCACTCCGCCCAAGTCGGCACGTGTGATCGCGCGTCGGCGTAACGGAGCTGCCCGGCGCGTCGAGATCTCCGCCCAAGAGGTGGAGGAAGCCTTTCGGCTCCTGCAGTACCTGCCGACTCCCGAGGCCCGCCAGCTGCGGGACAAGTTCGCCGCCGTTCTCCGGCCGGTGTGCAACTGGGCATCGTCACGCACGGCGCCGTGCTCCAACTACCCGGCCTGGGGCCCCTGCGGGGCGTTTGTCGGCGCGCCGAGGGAGCGCTGCGCCGAGCACCAGTGGCCGCTGCCCGCCGGTGCCGCTGATCCCTTCCCGGACCGGTGCATCGTGACGTTGGACAAGGAACTCGAGGATTCTCGTTGGGTGCGCTACTCCGGCGGGCTGCGCTGCCCGTTCGACCGTCGCGTGGGAAGTGACCGGTGTGCCCATCACGATCCGCGTGACAGCGAACGATGCGGTCGCCCTGTGGACGACGACGGCACCTGCATGGCCCCGCAGGGAGTGTTCGCATGCCAGGACCACCGGTACGCGAAACTCGCGGTCGTCAAGAGCCAGCTCGAACAACTGCCGGTGACCCTGGACTGCGGTCAGTGCGGCGCCGTCTCAGGCGAGAGCTGCACCAGCAAGAGCGGGCGGGCTGTCGCGTTCCACAAGAGGCGCGCCGGCGCCAGCAAGGACTTGGAGAAGCACGAGGCACTGTCCTACACGATCGAGTGGCTGAGCCTGTGAGCGGGCTCACGACGCCCGTGGCCCTCCCGTACGCACTGACCTTCTGCCGGAACAAGGGCATGGGTGGGGACGTGGCGTGCGTGCGTCCTCCTAGCAGGTGAACCACGCGGCCCCACCCTTCTGTCCCCCGAACGAGTCGGTCCGCGCGGCCGCGTTCGAGCTCTCCTGACGGGCCGTCGCACGCAAACTCTCTGGTCAACGGCGTCCCGTCGCGGGCTCTGGCGGGTTTTGTTCATGGGATCCCGAGCATGAAGGTGCTGATTTGCTAGCTATCGCCCCATTTCCGCGTTTTCCTCCGTGAAGGTTGCGATGGCCTCTGTACCGCTGGATTCCACTGTCCGTGTACCACGTCCCGCGTCCGGTTCCCGTGTTGCTCTGGAGTCAGCGGATCCGCATGTCTTCTCCCGGCTGTTGGAGGCGGCGTATGCCAACCGCCACTTGCCTCCTGATGTCGCCGCGGAGGCCGCCGCACGCGGGGGCTCTGGACGCCTGGGCATCAGGGACCTGCGACTGCTGTTGATGCGGGCTGCCACGCTCCCCTCCGCCCAGGCGGCCGTCTCCGGCGCGTGGGCGATTGTCTCGGCACGCCCCGAGCTGGCCACTTCCGTGCTTCATACGCACTGCCAGGACATCGGCGCCGCGTCGGCCTTCGTGATCCGCGAGGTACCCAGCGCGAACCCGATGCTGTTCAGCGCTCAGGCCGGGTGGCGGGAGCCCGGATCGAGCGCCCACGGCGCCGTGGTGACGCGCCCGAGCCGCAAGGCCGCCCATCAGTGCGCGGCCGTGAGCCTGCTCGGTCACCTCTGCGGAGCCGAGCCGGTCGAACAGGACAGCACCCTGGCCGGATGGGTACCCGCCGGCCGGTTCTCATCGGCTTCGCCCCCAGCCCAGGCACGGGATGCCCCCTTCCCGACCCGTCTTCAAAAGGCTCTGGAGCGTCCCCAGGTCGCGCCGGCGGAAGTGGCCGAGATCGTCTTGCGGATCAACGCAGGTGAACTGATCCCGCGCGACCTGCACGCTGTTCTGTTCACCGCCCGCGCGACAGCATGGCTGCCGGCTCGCGAGGCGGCCCTGGCCGCGGTGAGTGATCCCAGCGTCGCTGTGGCCGTGCTGACTTTGCATCAGTCACTGCGCCACACGGCGACGCCTTCCTATACAGAAGAGGTACGCAAGAGCGAGCCCGGTCCGCCGCTCTTTCGGTTGCGCGCTACCTGCACGATCGACGGAGAGGAGATCAGCGAGCTCGGTCCCTGGCGCAACAACAAGCGGCAGGCGCGGGGAGCAGCCGCACACCGGCTCCTGGCCCAGCTCGCCGGACTGCCGGTGCAAGCGCCGCTGCCGCTCCAGGGCACCCGACCGCTCCCGGCAACGGGGAACGGCCGTGCGCAGGAGAATGATCCGCAGGAGCAGCTGAAGGTCCTGGCCGAATCCGGTGCGATCAGCGAGCTCGTCTTCAAGGGCGCGCCCGGCATCACGGGCCTGGAGCCGCTGTTCGTGTCCGTTGCCGCCTGCGAACACCGCGGTGAACTGCTCACCGTCACCGAGCGGGGGCCGGGCCGCTCCAGCACGCGGCTGTCGGCCGCGCGTCAACTGCTGCTCACCGTCCAGCGCGCCATGAAGGCAGGCCGAGGACTGCGCCTGGGCCGTATCCCGGTGCCGGAGCTCGGCGGCAAGAACCCGCTGATGCTCCTGAACGAGTTCAAACAGACCGGCAAGATCAGCAAGTTGCGCATCGAGGATCCCGAGAAGGAGGCCGCGGGATTCGTCGCACGGATCACCTGCCAGGTGCACTCGGAGTGGCTGGAGGCCGTCGGCCATGGGCCCAACAAGCGCGAAGCGCAACACCAGGCCGCTGATGCCATGGTCGAATTGCTGGCCACTCCCGTGGCGGGGCAGGGTCACGACCAGAAGGCATCCACCGCTCCGGAACCGGCTGCCGCGGCTGCTGCCAGTGCGGGAGCCGTAGGTGCGCACCGCAATCCGGCCGGGCCCCTCGCGGACCGCGATGAGGCGGCAGCCGCCGAGGACGCACTCGTCGAACTGCTGCAGCAAGGCACGGACATCACCATCGATCTGCAGGACGGCACCGGCCGCTTCCTGCTCTACCAGGCCGACGGGCTCCCGCTGGCGGCCATCTGCCACAAGCCGATCAGACGCTGCACGGCCGACCTCGTCCTGCCCGGCCAGGGCCTCGCGGTCGGCCCCCGCCCGGTGGAATGCTGGCAGGTACCCGTGCGGCTCTTGGCCAACGCTACGGCCCGGACGTCCGACGGCGACAAGATCGCTCCGTCCATCCAGCTGTGGCATCAGATGATCCAACTCGGGCTGGCCGGGGTGGCCGACGGCCGGGTGTACCCCACGCTGGACAGCAATGGCGCCGACGTGTGGCGCCTGGGCCCGCTCAACGAACACGAGCGCCAGCGTGCGCGGCAACTGCGCCAGGCCATGGTGCCTCCCGCGCACTGCGGGGCCGCCACCGACACCCCGCCCTACCTCCTGTGGGCGCCGCGCGTCGCGATCCGCGCCGGGCTTGACGCGGTCGCCGAGGCGATGCTGCGCGGTCCTGGTACCTCAGCGGTCCTGGGACACATCCCGTTCACCGCCCCCATCCCGCAGCAGCAGAACAGCCCCGCTCTGCACCAGTGGGCCGACCGCGCTGAAGACGATCGCGCCGATACACCGGCCGTGGACCTGAAGCTGTCCGTACGGGCCCCGAAGAAGGGCAGCCCCAGCGACACGGAGCTGCTGTGGGCCGAGCTCCTGGTCGCCCAGCCCACCGCGGAGAGCCGCAAGCAGCAGTTGTTCCGCCCGGTTGCGCAGGTAGCCAGCGACGAGGCAGTGGTGGGGCTCATCCGCCGACGGCTGCGGCGTATCGCCGAGGTGTGGGAGCCAGCCGGGCGGCTCCTTGACCGCCCAGTGCCCGACCGGTTCACGCTGCTCGCCGGCGAGGCCGTCCTGCTGCTGGGCGGCACACGGGACCAGCTGGAGCGGGCCGGCCTGAGTGTGTACTGGCCCCATCACTGGGCCGATCTGCTGCGCACCCGAGCAGTGGTCGGAGGACGGCCCAACGGGCCCGCGGCCGTGCCCCGGCCGCGGTTTTCCCTCGACGACGTGCTGGACGGCCGATGGCAGATGTCGGTCGGCGACGCCGACCTCTCCGACCAGGAGATGGACGACCTCGCCCAGGCGCCACGGCCGCTGGCCAAGGTCCGGGGCCAGTGGGTGATGGTCGACGAAGACACCGCCCGGCGTGCCGCCGACCGCGGCATCGGCCCGCTCTCCTCGGACCAGGCCCTCCGCGCGTCCTTGACTGGGCGCATCGACGTCGACGGGCAGGACATGCCCTGCGAGCCGACGGCCGCTCTCGCCGACCTCGTGGACTTCCTGCGCACCGGCTCCCGCACGACACCCGTTGCGGCGCCGGGAGCCTTGCAGGCCACGCTGCGCGACTACCAGCATCTGGGCCTGGCCTGGCTGGCGAACACCACTGACGCGGGCTTCGGCGCCCTGCTCGCCGACGACATGGGCCTGGGCAAGACCCTGACCGCTCTGGCGCTGCACCTGCACCGCCAGGAAACCACCACGACCGGTGCCACCGGGCCGACCCTGATCGTCTGCCCGGCCTCCGTCGTCATCACCTGGGAGCGGGAGGTCCACCGGTTCGCCCCGACCGTGCCCACCCTGCGCTACCTGGGAGCCGACCGCACCCTCGAAGACGCCACCTCCCGCACGATCGTCATCACGAGCTACGAGACGCTCCGCCGCGACGTCGGCCTGCTGGCCCTGCTGTCCTTCGACCTGGTCGTCGCCGACGAAGCCCAGATGGTCAAAAATCACCGCACCGCCACCGCCACCGCCCGCGCCCTGCGCCGCGTCCGGACCACCGCCCGGGTGGCGCTGACCGGCACCCCGGTGGAGAACAACCGTGCGACACGAAGTCGCTCGGAACGAGTGGTCGAACGAAAGGAGCGCAGATATCGACCCCAGATAGCGGCCTGATCTGGTCCCCAGCCTCGGGTGCGTCGCGGGTAACTGCGGGGTGCTAAGCCGAGGACGAACGCCCAAGAGCTGATGGGGCCACCATCAGCAACAGGCAGGGGAAGCCCAGACGGGTGAGCGGAAGCGAACCTCCGTACGTACGGCTCGTCACTCTCAACACCGCGCTGTGGCAATGCAACCGGCGGTGGAAGTCCCCGACGTTGAGAAGGCGTCACACGGCTCCGGGTTGGTTGACCCCGGAAGTAGGCCGCCGTGGGGACCGGGTCAAAGGAGGCACCCGCCCTGGGCGTAACTCGTACGAGTGGAACGTGGCAACCCCGTAGGAGTCCAGACGAACTCTGGTAGGCCGGAGGCAACGAAGGCTGAACTCTCCTGCGGGCACAGGAGGATTCGAGAAGCGAATGCCGCTGGGACGAAAGTCCAGAGGAAATCCGGAGAATCGGAGGCGCTCCGCCTCCCGGTATAACTCGGCGGATAGCAGGGCCATCCCTGTCCCGAAAGGGTGCTGACGCGAATCTGGTGGCCGATGTAGAGCACGATGACCGATAGCCCTCGCCGGGGCGCAAGTTGGACACCGAGGAGGCGAGCCGATGGACAAAGTCACGACCCGCGATACTCCGAACGTGAACGGAACCCCGGACAGCGATGCAACCCTCTGGCACAGCATTGACTGGGCCGTGCAAGAGGATCATGTCAGGCGACTCGGACAGAGGATCTACAAGGCTCAGAAGGAAGGCAACTTAAAGCAGGTTAGGAACCTGCAAAAGCTCATGCTCAGGTCGCGCGCCAACCTCCTATTAGGAGTCAAGCGCGTAACCCAGCTGAGCCATGGCAAGAAAACGGCGGGTATTGATGGAGAGAGGGCGCTAACTCCAATGGAGCGCGGCCGCTTGGTAAGGCAGCTAACAGCCAAACCCAATCTCAAGGTCAAGCCCGTCAAGCGTGTCTTCATCCCGAAAGCTAATGGGAAGACCCGGCCGCTCGGCATCCCCGTAATCCGAGACAGGATTCACCAAGCAATCGTGAAGAATGCCTTGGAACCGGAATGGGAAGCCAAGTTCGAGGCGCGAAGTTACGGCTTCCGCCCCGGTAGGGGCTGTCAGGATGCCATCAAGGCGATTCACACCATCGTGTCGCAGAAAAGGGCGACGCGACAATGGGTCCTTGATGCTGATCTCTCAGCTGCCTTCGACCGGATCGACCATGAGCTCCTTCTAGACACTCTCGGCAGCTTCCCAGGGAAGACGCATATTCGAAAGTGGCTGAAGGCGGGGGCGATGGAGGACGGACGGTTTCATGCGACTGCGGAGGGAACTCCACAAGGAGGCGTGATCAGTCCACTTCTGCTCAACGTCGCCCTATGCGGGATGGACGCGGCAGTCGGCGCTAATGTTGGAATGGGCACCAAGAGATACGTCAAGCAGCGAGTTCCCGCTATGGTTCGCTATGCTGACGACTTCGTGGGGTTCTGCACAACTAGGGAAGAAGCTGAACAGCTGAAAGCCAAACTGTCGGAGTGGTTGGCCCCGAGAGGTCTGTTCATCAACGAAGAGAAGACGAGAATCGTTCATCTCGATGAGGGATTTGACTTCCTCGGTTTCACTGTTCGACGGTACAGGAACGGCAAGCTGATCATTCGTCCTAGCCGAGATGCCGTAATGCGACTGCGAGGGAGGATTAGAGAGATCATTCGGGAGATGCGCGGCGCGACAGCGGAGAAGCTGATTTCCCGCCTGAACCCGCTCCTCAAAGGATGGTCGATCTACTACCGTGCGGTTGTCTCCAGCAGGGTCTTCAAGGGGGTTGACGCCTACGTTTACACAGCGCTTTGGCGCTGGGCGGTTGCTCGCCACCGGAACAAGTCTGGATGGTGGATCTCCAGGCGGTACTGGGGTCAGCACAAGGCAGGCAGGCGGGATCAATGGGTGTTTGGCGACAATGGCTCGCACCTATATAAGCTCGCCTGGACTCGCATTGTCCGTCATCAGGAAGTACGAGGATCTGCATCCAAGTACGATCCTGACCTGGCGGACTACTGGGCGCACAGGTCGAAGAAGCGACGGATGCCAGGGCTGGAAAACAGACGCATTATCAGCCTCGCAGCCCGTCAGAAGGGCTTGTGCCCCGGATGCGGTCAAGACCTCGTCGAAGGAGCGGGATACGACCCGGAAGATGTAAGAGACTGGGTCAAGTGGTTCACCGCCTCTTCGAAAGCTCTCCATGTACATCACGTCGTTTTTCGGCGGCATGGAGGCTCTGACGATCCACGCAATCTGGAGCTGCGACATGCTGAATGCCATAGGGAGCTTCACGCCCGTGGCAAGCCAGAGTTGTCAAACCGAAGTTGAGCCCTCAGCGGCTGCTTGAGCCGGATGCGGTTAACGTCGCACGTCCGGTTCTGAGGGGGGTGCGACGCAGTAATGCGTCGCACCTACCCGACTCACCGAGGCGTGGGCCCTCATGGACTGGCTCAACCCCGGCCTGTTCGGCACGCAGCGCGTCTTCCGCGACCAGTTCGCCCGCCCCATCGAGGACAACATCGCCGACACCGAGCGCACCACGCGGCTGTCCGGTCTCATGAGCGCGTTCATGCTGCGCCGCCGCAAGAGCGACCCGGGCATCCTGACCGAGCTGCCGCCCAAGGACATCCGGCCGCGCATCGTCAGCCTCAGCGACGAACAGATCCAGCTCTACCAGCAGACAGCCGACGACACCCTCCAGGCGATCCACGACGCCCAAGGAGTCCACCGCAAAGGCCTGCTGCTGGAGTTGTTCAACAAACTGCAGCAGATCTGCAACTCACCCGCCCAGTACCTCAAAGACCCCTTGGATGAGGATGCCTACGACCCCGAGCAGGCAGCATCCCGGTCCGGCAAGCTCGGCGCGCTCGACGACCTGCTGCCCGCATTGACCGGCCCCGACGAGTCCACGCTGATCTTCACCCGGTACCGGTCCATGGCCAAGCTCCTCGTACGGCATCTGCGCGGCCACGGCCACCACCCGCTCTACTACAGCGGCGACATCCCCTCCGTCCGCGAACGCCAGCGCATCATTGACACTTTCCAGGCCCGCTCCGGCCAGCTCATGGTGATGACGGTCAAAGCCGGCGGCACCGGCCTCACGCTCACTCAGGCCAGCCACGTCGTGCTCTTCGACCGCCCCTGGAACCCCGCCAAGGAGAACCAGGCCATCGACCGCGCCCACCGCCTGGGCCAGCAGCGTACCGTCACCGTGCACCCCCTCATCACGGAGAACACCCTGGAAGACCGCGTCGACGAACTCCTCAACCACAAACGGGCCCTCGCCGACGCCGTGCTCGCCGACGGCTACTCCGCCCTGACCGAACTGACCGACGACCAGATCATCGACCTGATCGCGCTGGGAGCACAGCGATGACCCCGAACGCATGGGCCCACTCCTGGGAGACCATCCTGCGGGCCGCCGTCAACGACGAAGCCCTCTGGCTCGCCGGCCACAACGACCTGTCCGCAGGTGGCCTCACCCACCTCACCCTCGAACCCGGCCGAGCAAGCGCCACCGCCACCGACCGGTACAACACCGCACCAGCACACCCGACGATCACCATGCCGGTCCTCACCGACGCCCAGACCACGGCCTGGCAATCGGCCTCCCCCGCCTGCGGCCACCACCAGGCCGTACGCACCGGCAAGCTCCCTGAATGCCTCGCTAATCCGGCTCACACCGGCAGTGTTCCCACCCGGCCCGCGCCCGAAGAGATCACCTTCGGCTGCGACTGCGGAATCTCACCCTGCCGCCACGCGGCCGCCCTCACCCACGCCATCACCGCACGCCTGAGCGCCCACCCCGCCGACTTCGCCACGCTGCGCGGACTCCCCGCAGATCTCCCGGATCACCACCCGGCCACCAACCCGGAACAGCCCGTCACCACCACCCGCACAACGCCCGGCGGAAAGGTCCACATCCCTGCCCACCACGCATGGGCCTGGTACCGCGAATGCGCAGAACCGCCCCTGCTGCCCACGTACACACCCGAGGTGACCGACGGGCCCGCGCCGGACCTTCCGGCGCGAACGGCCCCTCCCGCTCCTGCACCAGAGGCTGAGCAGCTCCAGGCGCTCATCCATGACGCCGCAACACAGGCGCGGGCACACCTCCATAACGCCACTCAGCTGGAGTGTTCACTGCACGAGGACGTACTCCGCCTGGCGGCCGCGGTCCCTGGAGTCCGGCTTCCCGAAACGGCCGAGCACCTGGGCATCGATATCCCCGATCTACGAGATCAGATCTCGGCGTACACACCGACCCCGCTGCGGCACTAAACAGGAAGCTGGTCACTGATCTCATACAGGACGCGGTGAACCCCCACGTGGATGCGCAGCACGTCGGCGCTGCCGCATGCGCCCTTGAGGCCACGG
This sequence comes from Streptomyces sp. NPDC033221, assembly GCF_055577005.1. NCBI lineage: Bacteria > Bacillati > Actinomycetota > Actinomycetes > Kitasatosporales > Streptomycetaceae > Streptomyces > Streptomyces sp. NPDC033221. The sequence goes on from NZ_JBVIQN010000066.1 coordinate 14,473, forward strand.
GCCGAGGAACGACGGCGAGACGGTCGACAGCAGTGAAGACCTCCCGTACGCCCTGCGAAAATGGCCCCGGCGCTTGCCGAAAGCGGTGAAGCGGCAAGGATGCCGTGATGCGCGAGCAGTCGCGCATTCCGTGCCGACGTAATGCTGAGGCCGATGCTCCGACTGGCGGAAGTGTTCAGGTTTTCGCGTTCCTGTGCTGCAGGCAATTCGTTGGGGCGGACAGAGCAGATGACGTCGGGAGGCGAAAACGGTGGGCCGGAGAAAGCCGGGTAAGCAGCGTCGGCCGCGACAGGCGGCGTCCTACAGCCTGCACCAGTTGCAGCCGCCGGGGGACCTGTACGCGGAGTGGATTCAGGTGCCGGCCGGCACGGACCTGTCCCATGCGGGCGGATCCGCGGCTGGACGAGGACTCTCGCGACTTTATGGAGAGGCTCGTAGTGATTGCACCCCACTACGGTGGCGAGGCGCCGATGGCTGCTGTTGTGCTCGATACCGCCATCGACACCGGCCATCTCGGGGTCCTGGAAGGAGCCGATGGCGGTCGCATCGTGCCCCTGCAGCAAGCCGCTGAATTCATCGGTGCCGACGCCGATGCCGTGCGGGACAGCATGCACCGTCTGCACGCCCACGGCGCCTTTCTCGTGGAGGAGTACGAAGACACGCCTTTTATCCGTTTCGTCGCCAAGCCGCCTGGCCGCCCGGGCGATCAGTGGATTTTCGTCGGTGACGAGGCGGCCGCCAACCTTCCTCGGGTATGTGTTCCGCAAGGTGCCGCCGAGGCTCTTACGGCCGAGCAGTTCTCGGCACTGATGTACATGCGAGCCAAGCAGGCGGAGCTGGAACGCCCGGACCCGGAGGAGTACGGGGCGCTGGACGGTGTCGGCGGCACCGAGCGCGCGCAGAAACTGTTCGCCGCGGTCGAGGCGACAGGCTGGGCGGACCAGCGAGGCTGTGAAGCCTGCCCTGCAGGCCACCTCTGCACGCAATCGGACACATAGATAAGAGGCGCCGCAAACCTTCGGCAGCACCTTCGCTTGCCGACGTGCGGTACTGCCGTTTCATCCGGCTGACGCTTCATGTGTCCGTTTCGAACGCATGGCGTATCGCTCGAAAGGACGGTCTCTGCCGGTCTGGCGGCGTGGTCCGCCAGACCAGGAGGACACTGGCCCGATGCTGTGCACCGCGCATACGCACGAAAGGCGACGAAGCAGTGGCGACAGCGACGGGCGGGCCCGGTCGGCGATGGATCGTGCGTCTTGATCCCTACGGCCGCCCTGCGGCGGGCGTGGTCGTCATCAGCTGCAAGGGCAACGGCTCCTGCCCACCGGACCCGACACGTTTCCGTGATCTGACACTGGCCCGGATCAGGGCGCGCGAACACGTGGGCCGGCACATCGCCGAGGCCGGCGGGCCCCGGCCAGAAGCCAGGTGCCGCTGCCGCTGGGACCAGTGCTCCTGGCACGAGTCCAGCCGCCTGCCCCGGTGCAGCGGTCCCACGGCCCTCGTACTGATCTTTGACCGCTTCGACCGCGTATGGGTTCTCGCGGAGACCTGCGCGGCATGCGCTGAGGCCATTCCCCTGGCCAAGGTGCTGTGCGGTGGCCGCCCCCGGCCGCCCGCTGTTCCTCCGTCTGCCGCGGCAGAGCCAGCCCGCGTCGTCCCCAGCGCCCGGCCCAAGATGTCGGACGGCGAGCGTGCCCGCAGCTGCCCGGTGTGCGCGGCCGCCGCACAGGCTGTCCAGGGCGGTGCCGAGGAAGATACCGGAGACAACTTCGCTGGCGCCCCGCAACAGGGAGGCACACCGGCCGTCTTCGGCGAGTACGCCATGGATCTCCTGGAATACCTCGACAACACGGGCGTGGGCACCAGCCCCGAAACCCGCACCGCCGCACTGATGTGTGCCCTGCGGGCCCGGGCGGGAGGCCACTTCATGCTGGCCTATGAGGACCTGACCGAGCAGCGGTGGGACCTTCCCGACGCGGCACTCACCGAACTCATCGACAGCGGCTGGCTGGACGCCTCCTTGGACCAGATCCGCTCGGCAGCCCGCCCCGGACCCGCTCCTGGAGCCGTCCAGTGCCGCATCCCCGACCTGGACCAGGGCACCAGCCGAATGGGGCTTCCCACCAGCGCCCGGCCCCGCTGCAACGGATGGGCTCAGCGCCTGTTCGTCCACCCGCTGCTCGCGGGGCAGACGGCGGGCGTGCGGCTGGGAGCCTTCTTCATCACCGCGAACTGCGAGGAGACCGGGCGGGGGCTGATCCGCCCCCGGGAGATGGCGGCCTTGTGCTGCTACACCTCCCACGCCTTGGCCGTCCCGGTCATGTGCCAGCTGCTCCGCGCAGGCTGGCTGACCCGATGTGAACCAGCTGCCCGGCCCAGCGCCCCGGTCAGCATCCTGGTCTCCCAACACGCCCGGGAGTTCGTGCCCGGCGCGGTACGCGCCACGCAAACCTCGCGAGGCTCAACGCCCGCCCCCATCAACCTGAGCGGTCGCGAATACGCCGTGGCCCGTTGGACCGACGAGTACGTGACCCGGCACGGCCACGGCCCTCGCATCAGAGACCTGATCGCCTCCCAGTGCCTCGAAAACCCCGAGACTCCCTGGGACGAAGTGCAGATGTGGCGGGCCGCCCGCGACCTCGCCGATACCGGGTGGCTCCGGCTGGACGGAAACCGGTGGTACCGCATCCGGCCCGGCGCGAGTTACGAGCGCCGCCGGGCCCATCGGCGGAGCATCGGCCAGCAGCAGCCGGGCACACCTCCCCGCGGCGCCCCGGCGTCACCGCCCCACAGCACGGCCTTCAGATCACCTTGCTCCAGCTCTCCCGGCCCCGCCTGCCTCGACATGCCGGCACAACCAACGCACCAGCCACCGGCCGCCAGAGCAGCGAGCGAGGACGACAAGCACCGTCCCAGCGGCCTGTGGCTGATCCCGGGAGCTGAAGCCGTCCTCGGCCCGCGCCCCGAATGACCCGGCCCTCGCCATGGCACACACCTGCGCCACCAGACACCCATACGCAAAATGGTCGGAGGTGAGGCGAAGGGCAGGTGGCCGCGCAGTGGCACAGACGCCGGCAGAGCGGGCTCTGGCCCGCTCGTACACCACTGGCGACGGGCAGGTCAGGTTCGAGATCACCGGCCTGTCGGTCCAGCGTCATGACAACCGCAGCGTCACCTTCATGTACCGGATCACCGTCGTGCGCCAAGGGCACCAGGACGAACACTGGGAGGTCGCTCTCCCGTGGAACGACCAGTCCTTCACCGACGTGCTCACCTGCCTCCAGCCCGACCCTGATCGGCTGACGCAACTCGTGGACCTGGTCCGCAGCCTGCTCGAAGAATGGTGGGACACCAAGGGGCATAGCCGACGGTCGGCAAAGCTAGGTCGTCAGCTGCACTGATGCAGGCCATCAGCTGTCCGCCCAACCGGCAGGCGGCATGCACAAGGACCTGGAACCCCAGCTTCTCGACTACATTGCAGGCCTGCGCCCACAAGCCAGGGTTTCAGATCACGACGAAGGCCGCCCGGAGCGTTCGGGCGGCCTTCACGCTGTACAGGGCCGACTGCGGTCTCACCCTCCTGCCCAGGGGATTCCGCCACGTGGTGACTCTTCACGACGGCGCCTCCGCCGCATGGGGGAAGCGGATCAGGAGCCAGCATGATCCCTGCGCGCCGGGGATCCAGAACAGTGGTCCCATGACAATCAGCGATACGAGTCCGGCGAGGGCGGCCGAGGGGACCGAGCGGCCGGTGCCGCTCTGGGCGGAGCGCATGGCCCGCCTGATACCTCTCATCGGCCTGCCGGTATGTCTGTGGCGGTTGCCCATCGGATTCGACGTCATGATGGGCATCGACGCTCCTCCCATGACATGGGAGCGGTGGGCCAATGTGTCCTACGTCTTCGCGCTCAGCCTGCTGTCCGAGACGTTTGCGCTGCTGTGCCGCGGTCTGGTCCGCCCGTGGGGCGAGGTCGTACCGGGCTGGGTACCGAGGCTCCGCGGCAGGCGCATACCGCCTTTCGCGGTGATCGTGCCCGGGACGCTCGGGGGGCTGCTCTTCACCGCGCTGCTGGTCGATTGGGCGCTCTGCACATTCCATATCGCGGGCTTCTCGGACGGCCCCTTCACCACCGTGTGGTGGCACATACTGGCTTCCACGGTCAGCGGCCTGATCGCGCTGTGGGGTCCGTTGGTGCTTGCCCTGACGTACGCCTACTACCGGCGCCGTTGTCGGCCAAGCTGAACTGCGCGCTTCGGGAAAGGTGTGTCGAGCGTCCAGATCAGCGGCCGCTGCCGCGACCGGTATGTGCCCGGCACCGGTGGTGCGCATGGTCAGCCCGGGCGTCAGGAAGGCTGTTCTCGACATCGACTACCCAACAGGGACTTGCGGCACTTGCACGCGGACACTTCCTGGGATGCTTCCTGGAGGTGCACAGCTCTGGGTGATTTCACCACGAAAAACTCAGAAGTTCTTGGGGCGCCCCGACTAGACTGAACAAATAACCGGTGGTCGTGATCGCAAGATTTCACGTCACCACGGCAGAGGTTCGTCGGTGGTGAAGTCGTGCGAACTGGAATAGGAATGCCATACGCCCCCCGGGAAGTCGCCTGCCCATTCGAGGGGTTCCGGGGCGGTCGCGGCCAGGGTGACATCGAACCCCTTTTCGCCGGAGCCGCTCGGGTGCAGCAGCGCCAGCCAGTCATCGCCCTTCACGATGCGCGAATCCGGGGCGGGCCAATTCCAGGCAGGGAAAGCGATTTCCCGACCTCCCCCCTGAGAAATGAGTGGGGCAACTTCAACCCCCTCCGCGCTCCTGATTTCCGGAGCCCCCAGAATCGCTTCCACGAGTGTTGCATGAACCAAGAATTCCGAAACGCTTTCCCTGGTGGGGCTCCAGGAGCCCATCTCTTCGGAGGGATCTCGCTCGTGCACCAGACGCTTGGGGTCGGTTGGGTCGAAAGCCCAAATCCATCCCCCTTGAGCCTCGACCCAGAACGGAACTTTTCCGCCCTCCGCCTCTAGCTCGGTCAACGGGATGGCATAATTGTGGGATGTTGCACTTCCGTCCCATTGTGCAGAAATTTCATGCCATTCAATGAGCTCTTGAGGAATGTCGTACGGCCCACTCGGATTCAACTTCAGGCGGGTTCTTACCGGTTCCCCGTACCAGTCCATCAGGAAGTGGAGCAAGCTCTGATTGTCTTCGGGGGAGATGTCACGCATGGGCACTATGATGCGTCAGGGACAGTGGCGCCTTCCCCCCCTGCCACAGCCAACCCCCAGGGGCTTCGGCCTCCAGCTTGGCCACCACAATCTCCTCGACGCGCTCGCGGCAGTGGTGTCGCAGGCTGACGAGTCTCCGACCTGGCGTTTTGCGCAAGGAGGCGTTGATTCGCCGACGGTTACCCGGTAGCAAGTGTGCCGTCAGTCGTTGGCATCCGAGGGTGGGACGACGATTCCTCCAGGCAACGTCTCGAAGGTGGGCCGAGTAGACGACCCGCCACTGTCCGGAACCGTCGAAGGGGCCTCTCACTTTGCCTGTGTTACAGAAGCGCGTCGATCATCTGACGGAACCAGACTGACATCTCTATCCCGTCCTGGCGCGGGTCGTAGCAGGCTCCAGCTTTATCGAGCCAGAGCGCAGCTAGCTCCTCCTCGATCTTACCCGAAGTCAGCATCCTTTCCATAGCGCCTCTGACTTCCTCGATCACCTCGGGAGGTTCACTGTCTCGGAACTCCGCCACGACCTGAATAGGTTCCTCTGCTTCCAGGTCATAATCTTGATGGAAATACGCCTGTGCGAGGTATTGCAATTTTTCCATATTCATCACGGACTCGGGTAGGGGGTGACGATGTGGTATCCGTTCGGCATCGAAGGATTCCGCTGCAGGACAGTGGTTACCTTTGAAGGCGAGAGGATGCCCTGCGCGGCCCGCTCGTACACCCTACCATCCGCGGCATTCATCGGTCCGTTAATCACCCTACGCCCTTCATTTCCTGAAAGCCATTGAGAGATTTGCCCTCGATTGGCGGCAAGGTTTCCACCCGTAGCCCTCTCCGCTGCTGCCAAGTCGGTGAGCGTTGAGGAGTGGCGGATATTACGGGCTGCCAGTTCAGCATCAGTCTTGCCGACATGCTGCTCGATCGCGTGGCCACCTGCAGATTCATGCCGGGCAAGGTTGCAGTTGCTGTTATGAACGAGTACCGGCGTGGTCCCGTGTGTATGCCGTCGATCGTGAGGTTATAGGTGCGGGCCCGCTGGTCGAAGGCACGGTTGGCCTGCACCTGGACCTCGGTACGGTCGATGCTGAGCAACCGGGTGCCGGGCTTGAGTTAGCCGGCTCTGAGCCAGCGATGCGCCGACGGGCTCCAGAAGGGGTGCTCGAAGGTGGCGGTCAGCTTCTGCGCGCCGCGGCCGGTGTGGTGATCGTCAGTTCGTTGAAGTGCTTGTCGTCGTCGGTGACGATGCGGCGAGCGACCTTCCGAGCTGTCGTTTTCCCGGTGAGGGGGTCGGTCGCCAGCACCGTGTCGTTTGTTCTGACGTCTTCGATGTTCCGTGTGGAGTGGTCGGCCATGAGCACCTTGGTGCCGGCCGGGAAGCATTTGCATCCTCCCAAGAGGCCTCGGACCTTGATGCCGAGCTTTTCAACGACACCTGAGCTCTTGAGCAGTTTCGCTCCACCCTTGACGAATTTTCCGCTGGGCGTGAGCTGGGCGATGGCAACCGCGCACCGAGGAGCGAAGGGTCGGCGATGCACTCGGCGGCGTCCTTCGCGCCGATGAAGTCGAGGGCGGCCCCGAAGACACCGTCATCCCCGGCACCCTCGGCGACGCCACCGCGGACCGCCTCGACGGCCTCACCGTCGCCTTCACCGACGGCCGCTGGTTCAACCTCCGCCCGTCCAACACCGAACCGCTGCCCCGTCTCAATGTCGAAGGACCGGCCACCGCGTCCTTGACGGCCCTGCGCGACGAGGTCCTCGGCCTCGTCCGCTGACCCACGGGGCCTAGATGTGCTGTCCCGGGACGTTGGTGACAGGCGACGCGCCTGGAGTGGTGCTTGAACGAGGTGAGGGCCTTCTGGCTCGGTGTGGATTGCATCATCTA
>NZ_JBVIQN010000067.1:0-19242 GCF_055577005.1 Streptomyces sp. NPDC033221
CCCCCCAGGTCATGCCTTCGACAGGGGGCAACAGCCATGCCGGGCCCGGAGGCCAGCAGCCCCATTGCAGAGCCGCGAAGAACATAACGGGGGGCGGTGTCGGTGCGGTGCAGGGAAGGATGTCCCGGATGATCCGGGAGGGCAGTCCCGCACGGTAGAGGTCACCGGCATCGGGGCCGCGATCACCGAGCGGCTGGCCGGGCAGGGCATGCATCTGGTCGCACGGGACGGAGCCCGGTTCCGTCGCGGACACCGTTCGGCCGCAGCGTCCGGCATGCTGATTATTCGGGTCGGCAGCGTTGGCCTGTCCGCCAGTTCGCGGTGGCGGCGTCGATGACGGTGCCCAGCCTGTCCCGGGCGTCCACCAGTTCGCCGATCCGGCTGTCGATGCGGTCCCGTTCCGCCGAAAGCCGGTCGAGCAGTCCTGGCGTGGCCTCACCGTTCACGACGCACGGCAACAGATCGACGATCGACTTGCTCGACAGCCCGGCGGCGTACAACTGCTGGATCAGCCGGACGCGGTCGACCGCGCTGTCCGGGTACTGCCGCTGGCCGCCAGGGCTGCGTTGCGAGGCGAGCAGATGCTGTTCCTCGTAGTAGCGCAGCGCCCGAACGCTGACGCCTGTCCTGGTGGCGAGTTCGCCGATACGCATCATGTCTCTCCGAAATGAGCCGGACCGATATGAGCCGGACCACACTGCTTGCCTCTGACGTCGACGTCAGGTTTTAGCGTAGCCCGCGACGGCTCACCCCTCCGTAAAGGCGAAGGACGAGACCGTGCCCCCCAGTTCGGTATTTCGACAGCATCCCCGTCGGAAATGCGAAGGAAGATCTGCCCATGCCTGCTTCAGACGCGGCGGTCACGAACGACGCCATCACCGTCCCCTTCCCCGCCCCCGTCGTCTCGGTGCAGCCGGTGATGCTGGAAGCACCGGGCCGCGGTGCGGACCTGCAGGTGAGAATTTCCGCGCCGGCAACCGGGAGCGGACTGCCCGTCATCGTCTTCTCACACGGATTCGGGTCGTCGTTGAACGGCTACGGCCCGCTGGCCGACTTCTGGGCCGCTCACGGTTTCGTGGTCATCCAGCCCACCCATCTCGACTCCAGAACCGTGCATCTCCCCCAGGACGATCCCCGCACACCTCGGATATGGCGTTCCCGCGTCCAGGACATGAAGCGCGTCCTTGACCGGCTTGATCTGCTGGAGGCCGCCGTTCCCGGTCTCGGCGGGCGCCTGGACCGAAGCCGCATCGCCGCGGCCGGACACTCCTTCGGCGGCCAGACGGCGGGCATTCTGCTGGGACTGCGCGTCCTCGATCCGGTGAGCAAGAAAGCGGAGGACCTGTCCGACCCGCGGATCAAGGCGGGCGTGCTGCTTGCCACGGCCGGCCGGGGCGGAGCCGACCTGACCCCCTTCGCGGCCGAGAACCTTCCGTGGCTGAAGGAGCCGGACTTCGCGCACATGACCACGCCGGCCCTCGTGGTCGCGGGGGACGAGGACGACCTGCGGATGTCCGTCAGAGGGCCGGAGTGGCTCGCCGACCCGTACCACCTGAGCCCGGGGCGCAAGAGCCTGCTCACCCTGTTCGGGGCGGAGCACTCCCTCGGTGGAATCACCGGCTACGAAGTCCGGGAGACGACGGACGAGAACCCCGAGCGCGTGGCCCTGGTCCAACGGGCCACCTGGGCCTATCTGCGCCACGCGCTCGGCATCGAGGGCTCCGGCTGGACGGTGGCGCGGAAGGCTTTGTCGGAGAGCGTCGCCCCCTTGGGGCGGATCGAGTCCAAGTGAACCTCCGCGAAACCGACCATCTCCGGTCGTACCCGGCTACCTCCAGCGCACCGGCAGGAGTTGGGGTCCGCGGATCGTCATGCCGGGGCGCCAGGTCAGTGCTTCGTCGTTGGTGTCCAGGGTCAGGTCGGGGCAGCGTTCCAGGAGGGTGCGGATCGCGATACGGCCCTCCATCCGGGCCAGCGGGGCGCCGAGGCAGAAGTGGATGCCGTGGCCGAAGGCGACGTGGCCGCGTGTCTCGCGGGTGATGTCGAAGGTGTCGGGGGCCGGGAAGCGTTCGGTGTCCCGGCCCGCCGCGGCCAGCCCGACGAGGACGATCTCGCCGGCCGGGACGACCGTGCCGCCGATCTCGACGGGCTCGGCGGCGAACCGCCAGGTGGCGTTCTCCACGGGGCCGTCGTAGCGCAGCATTTCCTCCACGGCGTTGTCCAGGAGGGAGAAGTCGGCGCGCAGGGCGGATAGTTGCGCGGGGTGCCGGAGCAGGGCGCGCGTCCCGTTGGCTATGAGGTTGACGGTGGTTTCGTGACCGGCGACGAGCAGCAGGAAAGCCATGCCCAGCAGTTCCTGCCGGGAGAGCTGGTCACCGTCCTCGTCACTCGTGCGCACCAGCGCGCTCAGCAGGTCCTCGCCCGGCGACCGGCGCTTGGCGTCGATCAGGCCGTCGAGATACGCGGCCATCTCGCCGGCGGCCGTCAGCGTCGCCTCGTGACCGGTCGGTGAGACCAGTTCGTTGGACCACGCGCGGAAGGGCTCCCGCTCGATGTCGGGTACGCCGAGGAGTTCGCAGATGACGGTCATCGGGAGCGGGAAGGCCAGCGCCTCCACGAGGTCGGCGCGGCCGTCGGGGGCGGCCAGCATGGCGTCCAGGAGTTCATCGGTGATCTGCTGGACGCGCGGGCGCAGCGCCTCGACGCGGCGGGTGGTGAACTCCCGGGCCACCAGCTTGCGCAGCCGGGTGTGCTGCGGCGGGTCGGCGTCGAGCATGTTCATCAGCTGCCATTCGGCGTCCTCCTCGGGGCCCAGGACGGGGGCGCCGGAGCGGGTCCAGTCCTTGGCGAGGCGGGCGTCGGCCAGGGCGGCCCGTACCTCTTCGTACCCGACGACGAGCCACGCCTCCATGCCTTCGGCTTCGGCATCGGGCAGGCGGACCCGGTGGACCGGCCCCTGGGCGCGCAGTTTGGCGTAGTACGGGTGGGGGTCGGCGATGAAATCCGGGCCGTACGCATTCAGGTCGATGATTTCCGGCATGGTCCTGTCCGCCCCTCGTAGGCTTTTTCGTCACCGTACGTATGCCTGGGGTGGGGCGGCATCGGTCCCACGGAGGAGCCGGGGACCCGGACGTCCTCCGTGGGGAGTGCTTCACCTGCGGTACAGCCGCGGCGGCGCGGGCTCAGACTTCGTAGAGCCCCGCCATCCCGGGGCCGGTGAGCGGCTGCGGCGCAGCGTCGGCGAGGCGGGCGAGCAGGTCGGTGGCGCGCTTGGCGACCGTCTCGCGGTCGCCTTCCGAAAGCGCCGAGCCCATGCCCACGGCCACCGCGCCGGCGGCTATCCACTCGGGCGCGGTCTCGACCGTGACCCCGCCGGTGGGCAGCACCGGTGCCTGCGGCAGCGCCGCGCGGACATCGCGGAGCCAGTCCGGGCGGTGGGCGGAGGCCGGGAAGAGCTTGAGCGCGTCGGCGCCCAGTTCCAGGGCGCGCACCATTTCGGTGGGGGTGGCGACGCCGGGGAAGACCGGTACGCCGTAGCGGTGGCCGGTGCGGATGACCTCGGCGTCCAGGCTGGGCGAGACGAGGAAGCGGGCGCCGGCGTCGACGGCCATCCGGGCCGAGACGGCGTCCAGGACCGTGCCGGCGCCGATGACGGCGTCGTCACCCAGTTCGCGGCTGAGGGTGGTGACCGCTTCCAGCGCGAACGGCGTGGTCAGCGATATCTCCAGGCTGGTGATCCCGGCGGACAGCAGGGTGTCAGCGGTGGCGCTGGCCTCGTCGTAGGTCTCGCTGCGGACGACGGCGAAAACACGCTGCGCCAGAGCGGCCCGGGTGATCTCCCAGCGGTACACGGCAGTTCGCCGCCTTCCTTGTCTCAATCGCCAAACCCGTCGCTGTGCACCCCCGGAACGGCCGGGCACACGGCGCCTCCTGGGCCGTGCCGCGCCGCAGGTGACCTCCTCCTGGTCCCTTTGCCACCGTTGCCCGCCCATTCGTTGTTTCTACCGAAACGCTACCGGGGACCGCTGACAATTCTCCCGCGGGGGTGCGTCCCGGTGCCCGCCGAACGCCAGGAACCGACCGAGCGGCAGGGCCGCGGCACCGACGGTGACGGCTTCCGGGCCGAGCCGTCCCGGTTCGATGACGGTGCGCTCGTAGGGGTGGCGCAGCGCGTACGCGGCCGCCGCGTCCCGTACGGACGGCAGCAGCCGGGGGGCCAGGAGCAGTCCGGCCCAGCCCGCGACGACGATCCGTTCCGGGTTGAACAGGTTCACCAGGTCGGCGATGCCGGCGCCGAGGTATTCGGCGGTCTCGGCGAGGAGGGCGGCGGTGGCGGGTTCGTCCGCGGCGGCCAGCAGCCGCCCGAGGGCGGCCTCCTGGCCCGGGCCGTCCGCCGCCGTACCGTCCGGTTCCGGGTCGCCCGCCGCCCCGTCCGGTCCCGGACCGGTTCCCGGTGCGCCGTCCGCCCCCGTCTCGCGCCAGCGTTCCAGCAGCGCCTCGGCGCCCACGTACGCCTCCAGGCAGCCGTGCGCCCCGCAGCGGCACCGGCGCCCGCCGACCCGCATCGTGGTGTGCCCCCACTCGCCGGCGCTGCTGGCGGCGCCCCGGTACGGCGTGCCGTCGGCCACCACGCAGGCGCCCACGCCGGAGCCGATGAGCATGATCACGGCGTGCTCCGCGCCGCGCCCGGCGCCGAACCACATCTCGGCGCGGCCCAGCGTCTTGGCGCCGTTGTCGATGAACAGCGGCAGGCCGGCGAGGGGCGGGCCGCAGGCGCGCAGCATGGCCCCCAGCGGTACGGCGTCCCAGCCGACGGTCTGGCCGTGCACGACCGCGCCGTCGCCCGAGCCGTCCACGATCCCGGGAACGCCGATGCCCACTCCGAGCACGGTGGCGGCGTCGGCCCCCGCGGTCCGCAGGACGTCGGACACTCCCCGGGCGATCAGCCGCACGATGTGCGCGGCGTCGTACGCCCCGCCACCGGAACCAGGTGTTCCGTTCCGCTCCGCGCCGGAGGGTTGCGCCAGCACCGTCTCCGTACGCGCCAGTTCCCGCATCGAGAGGTCGAACAGCTCGACCCGTACCCGCGTCTCCCCCACGTCCACCCCGACCAGGCAGGCGCTGCCCGCCGCGATCCGCAGCAGGGTGCGCGGCCGGCCGCCGTCCGAGCCGACCACGCCCGCCTCCTCCACCAGGCCCTCGGCGGCCAGTTCGCCCACGACGTTGCTGATCGAGCCGGCGCTCAGCCCGGTGGCCGGGACCAGTTCCTGTCTGCTCAGCGGCCCGTCGAAGTACAGCTGCCGGAGCACCACCGACCGGTTGTCCCGCCGCAGGTCGTGTACCGTCCGACGGCCCGTGTCGCGCATGCGCGGTCCTCCTCCGCTCCCCGGCGGCCCGCCCCGGCCGCCGCGCGCCGAATCTACCGGGGCCCGAAAAAGACCTCCTCCGCCCCCCTCCTGCTTAATTCACAGCATGAATTAAGCAGGAGGGGGGCGGAGGAGGCGGGAAGCACGGCGGCGGAGGCCGGGGCGCCGCCCCCCCCGGCCTCCGCCGCTCCGACCGGCTGATCGTTTCAGCAGCTCCGGTCGACCAGGTCGAACGACTTGTAGTGATCGGCGGTGTAGTAGTCCTCGTCCTTCTTGTCACCGGTCACGATGCGCCGGGCCCCGCGGTCCGGGGAGCCCGGCGTCTTCACGGTGTACTCGTGGTAGTAGCCGCTCTGCTGCTTGGGGAGGATGCCCTCCCGGTTGCTGAAGACCGTGCCGTCCTTCGGGTACGGGAAGGGGCCGCCCTTGGCGATCAGGTCCAGGGTGTCGTGGGCCTGCGAGGGCAGCTTCGAGTAGCAGATGTCGCCGACGGCGTTGACGTGCGCGGCCGGGCGGACGGTGGCCGTGTGCGCCACGGGGGCGGCGGCCGTCGTGGCGGGTGTGGCGGCGATGGCGGGCCCGCCGACGAGCAGGGCCGACGCAAGGGCGCCGACGGCGCCGAACCGGGTGATGCGTGGGGGGATCTTCATGGACACAGCATGACGCGCGTAGACAGGTACCTGTCAATGCCAAGGGGCGGATGTTTCCCGCGAGTTCACGGGACGACGTCCGGCTGAACAGTGGGATTGTCATGAAATGACAACTTGCCTCTAAGGCAAAACTTTTGCCCGAGAGGCGAAACCTGGCTATACCGGGTACATGAGCGACACCGCTGCCGAGCCCGCCCCGGGCGAGCTGCCCGAGGAACTGCCCTCCGTCGCGCCCCGGCTGCGCGAGCTGCGGCGCCGTACCGGCCTCACGCTGGAGACGGCCGCCCGGCGGGTGGGGCTGTCGCCCGCGCACCTGTCCCGGCTGGAGACCAACCAGCGCCAGCCGTCGCTGCCGATGCTGCTCGCGCTGGCACGTATGTACGGGACAACGGTATCCGATCTGCTGGGTGAGGCGGTGCCGGAACGGGACCCGGTCATCCGGGCCGGGCGCGCCGAGCCGTCCGAGGCGGGCGGCTGGACGTACTGGACCCTGGGCGGCGCCGGGCGGGCCATGCAGGCCCTGCGGGTGCACGTACCGCAGCGCGCCCAGGGGGACCTGGTGCGGGTGCATCCGGGCGAGGAGTGGCTGTACGTCCTCAAGGGGCGGCTGCGGCTCACCCTCGGTGAGACGGCTCACGTGCTCGACCCCGGCGACGCCGCGCATTTCGACTCGCTGACCCCGCACCGCATCGCCGCCGCCACCCGCGGCGGCACGGAGCTGCTGTTCGTCCACACGCTGCTGCAGAGCGGCGCGGCCGAGCTGTGCCTCGGCGACACCGCACCCCGCCGCGGCCTGTGACCGAGGAAGGAACCTCTGCCATGCCCGAAGACCCGACCACCCAGGCCGTCCCCGAGGCCGCCCGGCCCGCCGCCCCCGAGCGCCAGTACGTGGAGAACAAGCCGCCGCGCGGTGTCTACGTACGCGTCTTTATCTACGTCGTGGCCACCCACGTGCTGCTGGCCTTCATGAGCATCATCTTCCTCATCGCGAAGAACCGCTGACGGGCGCCGCCCGGTAGCGCCGAGAGGCGCCGCCCGGCACCCCCGAGCGGCCGGAACGTCCATCCACCCGGCGCAAAAGTCCATTGTCCTCCGCCCGCGCCGGGTGAAACCTGCTGTCGCTCGTAGCGCACGCACCACGGCTGTTCCGCGAACCTCGTGGCACCGAGGAGGACCGAAGGATGCACCGCACGCGCACCGCGGCCACCGCCGCCCTCGCCCTGGCCCTGGCCGTCATCCCGCTGACCGGCCCGCCCGCCGGGGCGGCCGGCTCCAGCGGCGGACGGGACAGGCCACCGGCCGCCGGCCCCGCCATCACCCCCGCACCGCAGTCCGTCCGCGCCCTCGGCAGCCGGATCACCATCACCCCGACCGTCACGGTCGTGGCCGGGCCGGAGGCCGACGGCCCGGCGCTGGAAGTCGTCGAGCAGTCGCTGAAGCGGGCGGGCGCCGACCACGTCGTACGAGCCGCCGAGGCAGGCCGCGGCCTGACCGTGTACGTGGACGGCGCGGGCGCCGCACGGGCCCTGGCGGACCTCGGCGCGCGCGGCACGGCGGGGCTGCCCGCCGAGGGGTATGCGCTCGCCGTCGGCGGCGGCCGGATAGCGCTGGCCGGCGCGGACGCCACCGGCACGTACTACGCCGCCCAGTCGCTCCGCCAGCTCCTCCCGCACCGCGACCGCCCCGGCGCCCGGGTCCGCGGCACCGCCGTACGCGACTGGCCCGCCACCTCGCTGCGCGGCGTCATCGAGGGTTTCTACGGCACGCCCTGGTCGCACACCGCGCGCCTGGACCAGCTCGACTTCTACGGCGCGCACAAGATGAACACGTACGTCTACTCGCCCAAGGACGACCCGTACCTGCGCGAGAAGTGGCGCTCGCCCTACCCGGCGGACCAGCTCGCACGCCTCAAAGAGCTGGTGGACCGCGCGCGGGCCCGGCATGTCGAGTTCAGCTACGCGCTCTCCCCCGGCCTGTCCGTCTGCTACAGCTCGGACGCCGACCTGAAGGCGCTGACCGGCAAGTTCCAGGCACTGTGGGACATCGGCGTACGGACCTTCGCGGTGCCGCTGGACGACATCAGCTACACGGACTGGAACTGCGCCGCGGACAAGGAGCGGTTCGGCACCGGCGGAGGCGCCGCCGGGGCTGCTCAGGCGCATCTGCTGAACCGGGTGAACCGGGAGTTCATCGCCGCGCACCGGGACGAGGGGGCGCAGCCGCTCCAGATGGTGCCGACCGAGTACTACGACGTACGGGCGACGCCCTACAAGGCGGCGCTGAAGGCGCGGCTCGACCCGGATGTACTGGTGGAGTGGACCGGGGTGGGCGTGATCGCGCCGGTGATGACCGTCGCCCAGGCGGACGCGGCCCGGCAGGTCTTCGGACACCCGATCCTGACCTGGGACAACTACCCGGTCAACGACTATGTGACCGGCCGGCTGCTGCTCGGGCCGTTCAACGGCCGGGAGAAGGGGCTGCCCGGGCGGCTGGCGGGGATCACCGCCAATCCCATGATCCAGCCCGCCGCCTCCAAGATCGCCCTGTTCACGGTCGCCGATTACGCGTGGAACGACCGCGCCTACGACGCCCGCGCCTCCTGGGCCGCGGCGCTCAAGGAACTGTCCGGCGGCTCCCCGCGCACCGAACGGGCCCTCCGCGCCTTCGCCGACGCCCACTACGCCTCGGCCCTCAACCCCCAGCAGTCCCCCGAACTGGCCGCCGCAGTAAGGCGCTTCAGGGACGGCGGGAACGCGGAAGACCTGGACCGCACGCTGCGCGGACTCCAGCGCGCGCCGGGAGTCCTGCGCGCCTCCCTCCCCGACCGCGGCTTCATCGCCGACAGCGGGCCCTGGCTGGACGCGACCGCCGCGTGGGGCCGCGCCGCCCGCACGGCGCTGCGCATGCTCCAGGCGTCGCGTACGGGTGACGACGCGACGGCACAACGGCTGCGCACCCGGCTCACGGCGCTGGTCGCGGACGCGAAGTCGCACGTCTATGTCGACATGAACGGCAAGCGCGTGCCGGTGCTCGTCGCCAACGGCGTGGTGGACACCTTCGTCGCGGACGCCATCGCCGAAGTCGACGGCCGCGGGCCCGGCACCGGCGCCGGGCAGGACCGTACGCAGGGCGGCGCGACCCGCCGCTGACCGGCCGGCCTCCCGCGCGCGAGCTGCGTGGCATCCTAGACTTTCCGGTACATACGCGCCCCGGCAGGTCCACCCCACCAGCCCGCACGCGGGGAGGCACGATCATGACCCGTGACAACGAAGCGCCCGCTCCACGGCGGCCGGGAGCCCCCACCGCCGACGGCATCCTGGAAGCCGCGGTGCGGGACCTGGCGCCCGGCGGGGCGGACAATCCGCTCGTGGCCCGGATCGCCGCGGGCGAGGCCCCGCGCGAGGTGTTCACCGTGCTGGCCCTCGAACAGCACCTGATCATCGCCTCCGACCGGCGCAGCTTCCGGCACCTGGCGCGGCGCGCCGACGGCGACCCGCCGGTGACGGCCTTCTTCGAGGCGCTGGCCGAGGGCGAGTCGATGGCGCTCGGCGCGCTGGGCGGTCTCGCGGACGCCTGCGGGCTCGGTGGCGACGCCGTCCGGGAGTACGAGCCGCGGGCCGGCTGCCAGGCGTACCCGTCGTACGTGGCGCGGCTGGCGCTGGACGCGGAACCCACGGATGTGGTGATCGCGCTGACCGCCAACTTCGCCGCCTGGGGCGGTTATTGCGCCACCGTCTCGCACGCGCTGCGTACCCGCTACGCCTTTCCCGGCGCGGCGTGCGCGTTCTTCGACTTCTTCGCCGAACCCCCGGCGGAACTCACCGGACTGGCCCGTGAAGCCGTCCGGCACGGCCTCGACACGTCCCGGGTGTCGCCCCGCCTCGCGCACCGTTACGGCCGGCTGCTCCAGGAGTACGAGCTGATGTTCTGGGCGGCCCTCGCGGAATGACCGCCCCCGCGTGGCGCACACCTCACCACACCTCTCACCGCGCCGCCCGTCGCGCCATCCACCGCGCCGCCCGCCAAAACAGGGGAACCCTATTTTTTCCCAATTCCTCTTAGCAACAGGCGCTTTCCCTGTCAGAATGACCGCTCATGTCCACCGGTCAGGGGAGAAACGTGAACCACCGCACCACCATCGCCTTGTCCGCCGCTCTTCTCGCCGCCGCGGGACTCACCGCGTGCGGCGGCAGCGCCAAGAGCGAGAGCAAGCCGGCCGCCTCGCCGTCGGGTGCCGGTGCTTCGTCGGCGGACCAGGCGCCCTCCAAGGCGATCTCCGACGCGGAGGCGCGGCTGGGCATTCCCCCGAAGCCGGACGCCGCGACGCAGGCACGCTACATAGCCGCCCTCAACGCGGTTTCCCGGGACATCGTGAGTGAGAAGCCGGAGCGCGCGGTGAGCCGCGGCAGAAGCACCTGCGGCGCGATCCACTCCTTCCCGAAGGACCATGCCAAGCAGGTGGACCAGACGCGGCAGCGTTTCTCCGGGACGACGCAATTCACCGCGGAGCAGGCGGAGAAGATTCTGCAGGCCGTGCACACCCATCTGTGCCCGAAGAATTAGCGGCGGCAGCCCTTTCGCGCGGCGGATGTTGCGGGCGGGCGCGAGCAGGGCCGTCATTCTTCGACGGCTCCGCCCACCGACCGCAGATGGTCGCGGAATGTCAGTGCGGGGTTCTGCCGGCGGCCGGCGAGATAGCCGGCGAAGTCCACCTGCCGGCGCAGTGACATCCCTGCCCTGATGTGGTCGGCCTGGCAGCGTTCGGTGTCACGGATCGATTCCGCGTGCGCGAAGAGTTCACCGGCGTCCGCCGCGGGCAGGAAGAGCACGCCGTCGTCGTCGCCCAGCACCAGGTCCGCGCGGCCGACGGTCCACTCCCCCACCGTGGCGCTGTCCAGCGCGCCGTCCGGGCGGGCGTCCAGCCGCCGCGGTCCGGTCGGTGTCGCGCCGAGGCTGAAGACGGGCAGGCCGATCTGCCGCAGGTCGGCCGTGTCGCGGTGCAGGCCCCAGATGACGATGCCGGCCAGCCCGGCGGCCAGGGCCTCCAGTGCCACGAGGTCGCCGACGCAGCTCTCGTCGGTCCGTCCGGCGTTGTCAGCCACCAGTACGTCGCCGGGCGCGGCGGTTTCCAGCGCTTCGAGGAAGATGTCGACGCTGCCCGCGTGCCGGGTGGGCAGCGCCCGGCCGGCCAGCCGGGTGCCCGGTGCCAGGGACCGCAGCGGCGGGGGCGCGCAGCGCACCGGTGTCCGGGCGCGCAGGCACGCGTCCGCGAGATGGGCCGTGGTCAGCGTCGCGAACCGCCGTCGCAGCTCTTCGTGTTCCATGCCGCACTCCTCCCCGGGCGGGACCGGTGCCCGCTCCCGGACGGACATCCTGCGCATACCTTCCCCCGCCGCCGCTCCGCCGCGCCAGGGCCGGTGGCAAGCTCGGGCCATGGATCACTTCACCGGCGCCCCGCCCGTCTCCCGGGAGTTGTTCGCCTTCGCCGTCCGTCTGGCCACACGCGCCGGGCGGCTGAGCGCCGAAGGGTTCCTCGGCGGCTGGTCGTCCGTACGCAAGGTGGACGGCACCGAGGTGACCTCGGTGGACCTCGCCGTCGAGGATCTCGTACGCAAGGAACTGGCGGCGGCGTACCCCACGGACGCGGTGCTCGGTGAGGAGTCCGGGCCGCGGGCCGGGACGTCCGGGCGGCGCTGGGTGATCGCCCCGGTCAACGGCACCCGGCAGTTCACCGAGCGGGTGCCGACGTTCTCCTGTGACCTGGCGTACGAGGACGAGCACGGGCCCGCGATCGGCGTGGTGCACCTGCCGATGAGCCGGCAGACGGTGGCGGCCGGGCGGGGTCTCGGCTGCTGGCTGCTGCTGGGCGAGGACCCGGACCCGCTGGAAGCGCTGCGCTCGGGGCGCGGACGGCTGCGCGTCCGTGGCCGTACGGAGCTGAGCGGGGCCAGGACCCAGGCGCACAACATCGCGGGCTGGCCGGAGTCGCTGCTGACGGCGCTGCACCGGCGGGTGTTCCTGGTACCCACCGGCGGCGTGCTGGACGTCCTGGCCGGGCGGGCGGACGCGCTGGTGATCGCGGGACCCGCGATGGGGTACGAGGACCTCGCGCCGCTGCCGGTGATCGCCGCGGAGGGCGGTGGCCGGATCACGGACCTCACCGGAGCGCCCGTCCTGGCGGGGGACGGCACGGTGCTGATCACGAACGGTCCGCTGCACGACCCGTTCCTGGAGTTGGTGGCGGAGTCCGGGAAGGGCCATGACGCGCGGGCTCTCCTGGTCGACGCCCACCCGGGGTGGGCGGCCGAAGGGAACGCGCTCACCGCGGAGTTGCGGTGTCTGCTCGCCCCGGTGGCCCGGCGGGTGGAGCACATCGGGAGCACGTCGGTGCCCGGCATGGCCGCCAAGCCCGTTTTCGACCTCCAGGTGAGCGTCGCGGCTCTGGCGGAGGTCGCGGACGCCTTCGATGGGCCGCTGGCGGCCCGGGGCTTCGTCCGCTCGCGGCACCAGAGCGACCATGTGCCGGCGGGCCGGGACGACGATCCGGCCCGCTGGGCGAAGCGGTTGTGGTCGCGGCGCGGCGGTCCCGGGCCGGATGTCAATCTGCACGTACGGCGCGTGGGTTCGCCGAACGAGCGGCTGGCGCTGCTGTTCCGCGACTGGTTCCGCGCCCACCCCGAGGCCGTCCCGGCGTACGCGCGCTTCAAGCGTGAACTGGCCGTCCGGACCGCGGACAAGGGCAGTTACGCGGAGGTGAAGGACCCAGTCGTGGACCTGGTGGCCGAGGTCGCGGAGGCGTGGGCCGCGGAGACCGGGTGGCGGCCGTGAGGGGCGCGCCGGACACTTCCTAAGGGCGGTCCAGCAGTTCCCCCGCCGGCTCGGACAGGGTCCCGCCGTCGTTGATCCGCCGGCCGCGCAGCCAGGTGGACCGTACGACGCCGTGCAGCGTGCGCCCCGCGTATGCCGTGATCTTGTTGCGGTGCTGGAGTACGGCCGGGTCGACGGTGAACGTCGCGTCCGGGTCGAGCACCGCGAAGTCCGCGTCCCGTCCGGGCTCGATGGCGCCCTTGTGGCGCAGGCCGACGAGTGCGGCCGGCGCGGTGGCCATCCAGCGGGCGACGTCCTCCAGCGTGTGGCCGCGCTCGCGGGCGGCGGTCCAGACGGCGGGCAGGCCGAGCTGGAGGGAGGAGATGCCGCCCCAGGCGTCGCCGAAGTCGGGGGTCTTCAGGTCGGCGGTGGACGGCGAGTGGTCGGAGACGACGCAGTCGATCGTGCCATCGGCGAGGCCCTGCCAGATGGCGTCCTGGTTGGCGGCCTCGCGGATCGGCGGGCAGCACTTGAACTCGGTGGCGCCGTCCGGTATCTCCTCGGCGGTCAGGGTGAGGAAGTGCGGGCAGGTCTCGACGGTGATCCGTACGCCCTCGGCGCGGGCGTCGGCGATCAGCGGCAGCGCGTCGGAGGAGGACAGGTGCAGGATGTGCACCCGTGCGCCCAGCCGCCGGGCGAGCGTGATCAGCCCGGCGATCGCGTCGTTCTCGGACACCCGGGGGCGGGAGGCGAGGAAGCCGGCGTACTCGGGGCCGTGCGGCTGCGGCGCGGCCGCCAGATGGTCCGGGTCCTCGGCGTGCACGATGAGCAGGCCGTCGAAGCCGGCGATCTCGCCGAGCGCGGCGGCCAGCTGCTCCTGGTCCAGCTGCGGGAACTCGTCCACGCCGGACGGGGACAGGAAGCACTTGAAGCCGAAGACACCCGCGTCGTGCAGTGGCCGCAGGTCCTTGACGTTGCCGGGCACCGCGCCGCCCCAGAAGCCGACGTCGATGTGCGCCTTGGGGCGGGCGACATCGCGCTTGGTGTGCAGGTTCGCCTCGGTGGTGGTGGGCGGCAGGCTGTTGAGGGGCATGTCGACGAGGGTGGTGATGCCGCCGGCCGCGGCCGCGCGGGTGGCGGTCCAGAAGCCTTCCCACTCGGTACGGCCGGGGTCGTTCACGTGGACGTGGGTGTCGACGAGGCCGGGCAGCAGCACGTCGTCGCCGAAGTCCTCGACCCGCGCCCCGGCGGGTGCGGGGGCGTCGTGCGGGAGCAGTTCCGCGATCTTCCCGTCCCGGACGGTGACGGTCGCCGCGCGGGTCCCCCGGGGGGTGACGACGCGGGTGGAGCGCAGCACCAGATCGATCTCGGACACCCGGTCCCCTCCTCGTGTGGTTCCCGTGGGCTTCCGCCCCACGGAATTCAACTTTCCGTTGAAGGAGTGTTCCTCCGGGGCCGTGGCCCGTCAAGACCCCATCCCGGGCGGCACGGTGGAACGGAACGCGCCGGTCGCGGAATCCGCCGGGGCGGGTTCGTGGCGGGATCACGCACCCCGCCCGGGCGATTGGAGGATTCCACGGAATGGATACCGAGTTTCACTCAGCAGAATGTTGCTCCGGCCACTGGCCGGGCCCGATGATCGCCGGTAGCGCCCGGGTACGGCCGGAGCGCGGGCCCTGACCGGCGGGAACGAGTGTGCGACAGGCCGTGTGTCCGACGGAGGTGACCGGTAGGCTGCTCCGGGTCGGTCCCGGCACCCGTACACCCCAGCCCTGCGCCGAGCCCGCCACCACCTGCCCCGAAAGGAACGCGTCGTGCCGCCGTCCAGCGCCAGCACTTCCGCCGCCGCAGCCAGGCCCACAGCCGCCGGCGGTGGCGTCCAGTCCCTTGAGCGCGCCTTCGACCTGCTGGAGCGGATGGCCGACGCCGGTGGCGAGGTCGGCCTGAGCGAGCTGTCGACGAGCAGCGGACTGCCGCTGCCGACGATCCACCGGCTCATGCGCACCCTCGTCGCCTGCGGCTACGTCCGCCAGCAGCCGAACCGCCGGTACGCGCTCGGCCCCCGGCTGATCCGACTCGGCGAGAGCGCCTCGCGCCTGCTGGGCACCTGGGCCCGGCCGTATCTGGCGCGCGCGGTCGAGGAGACCGGCGAGACCGCCAACATGGCACTGCTCGACGGCGACGAGATCGTGTACGTGGCACAGGTGCCGTCCCGGCACGCGGTCCGGATGTTCACCGAGGTCGGCCGCCGGGTGCTGCCGCACTCCACCGGCGTGGGCAAGGCACTGCTGGCGGGCCACCCGCCGGAGGAGACCCGCGCGCTGCTCGGCCGTACGGGGATGCCGGCCGCGACCGAGAAGACCATCACCGATCCGGACAGCTTCCTGGACGCCCTCGAAGAGGTCCGCAGGCTCGGGTACGCGATGGACGACAACGAACAGGAGATCGGCGTCCGCTGCATCGCGGTGCCGGTGCCCGACTCCCCCACCGCGGCGGCCATCTCCATCTCCGGCCCGACGGGACGGGTGACCGAGGCGTCCATCGACAAGATCGTCCCGGTGCTCCAGGAGATCGCGGCCGAGCTCTCGGTGGCGCTGGCCAACCAGAACCCGGCGTAGCCCTCCGGCCGCGGGCGTGCCGGGGGTCCGTACGGCCCCCGCGCCCCGGCCCGGCCTCAGTACCGGCGCGGGACGTCCCCGTACATGCCGATCAGGTCGCGCAGGTCCGCCAAGGCGGGCGCCAGCGCGCTGACCGAGCCCACCGCGCCCGCGATCAGCAGCAGCGAACGGCGCAGCCGGGTCACCTCCGGGCCGCCCGCGCTCACCATGGCGTGCAGTGCGGCCAGTTCATCGTCGGCGGCCGCGCGGTCGGGCAACTCCGCCGGCAGGACGGCCAGTTCCCGGCGCAACCGGGCCACCGCCCCGCACAGGGCGGCGGCCCGCGGATCGTCCCCGGCTTCTGCTGTTCGCCTGTGCTTCTGCCTCTGCTCCACAACTACGGCATCCTCCACGGCCGTTGGCCCCGCTCCACGACGCGGGCCAGTTAACGCCACCCTGTGCGGTCCGCGCCACACGGAGAGCGAATTCAGGATCACCGAATTCCTCTGCGCACCGGCCGCCGCCATGCGGTACCGTCCTCGGCCCGGCCCCTTCCCCCGCCGCCACACCCGGCCCCGCACCGCCCTGAAGCGCCCGGCCATGGGGTAAGCAGGTCCCATGGCACACATCTCACACCCCGCCCCGGACGCCACCCCCGCACGCCGGCCGGTCGCCGGGCTGCTGCTCGCCGCGGGCGGCGGGCGGCGACTGGGCGGTCGCCCCAAGGCCCTGCTGGATTTCCGCGGCAGGCCGCTGGTCGAGAACGCGGCCCGGGTGCTGCGGGAGGGCGGCTGCGACCCGGTGCACATCGTCCTGGGCGCGGCGGCCGGGACCGTACGGGAACGGGCCGACCTCTCGGCGTACGGGACGGCCGACAACCCGGACTGGGCACAGGGCATGGGCTCCTCACTGCGCGTCGGGCTGGCCGCGCTGGCGGACTCCGGGGCGAGCGCCGCACTGGTCTCGCTGGTGGACCAGCCGGGCATCGGCGCAGCGGCGGTGGCGCGCGTGATCGCCGCGTACGAGGGCGGAGCCGATCCGGTCGCGGCGGCGTACGGCGGGAAGCGCGGGCATCCGGTGCTGTTCGGGGCCGCGCGGTGGCCGGCGGTGGCGGCCGGCGCGACCGGTGACCGCGGGGCGCGTGCGTACCTGAAGGAGCACGAGGCCGCCCTCACTCTGGTCGAGTGCGGGGACGTGGCCGAACCGTACGACATCGACACACCGCGGGACCTGTTCCGGCTGGCGGCACCGGGCGCGCCCCGGGCAGGCGAAGGGCGGTGACCGCGGTGGCACTCCGCGTCATGCGATCACCGCTTCTGTCGACGGGGAGAATCTCGACGTCAACAAACCATTGAAGTTCCGCGATAAGGAAACTACTCTCCACTGGTCAGAAGCGTCCCGAACCGAAACGGCGCCCGCCACCGCCGGCTGCGGCCCGCGGCACCCCGTGCCGCGCACCCGCCCCGGCGGCCGCCCGGGCACCGCCGCTGAATGGAGTGACAGCTCATGTCCGCACCAGCGCCGTCCCCGCTGGCCATCGTCGACGTCGACCCCGGCAAGGCCCCCGCCCGCCAGGACGAGATCCTCACGGAGGCCGCGCTGGCCTTCGTCGCCGAACTCCACCGCCGGTTCACCCCGCGCCGCGACGAGCTGCTCGCCCGCCGCGACGCGCGCCGCGCCGAGATCGCCCGGACCTCCGCCCTGGACTTCCTGCCGGAGACCGCGCCGGTCCGCGACGACGACAGCTGGCGCGTCGCCCCGGCACCCGCCGCGCTCGACGACCGCCGGGTGGAGATCACCGGCCCCACCGACCGCAAGATGACCATCAACGCGCTCAACTCCGGCGCGAAGGTCTGGCTCGCCGACTTCGAGGACGCCTCCGCCCCCACCTGGGCGAACGTCATCGGCGGCCAGCTGAACCTGATCGACGCGTACGAGCGCCGGATCGACTTCACCGACCCGGACAGCGGCAAGTCGTACGCCCTCAAGCCCGCCGAGGAACTGGCCACCGTCGTCGTCCGGCCGCGCGGCTGGCACCTGGACGAGCGGCACCTCCGGCTCGACGGCACACCGGTCCCCGGCGCCCTGGTCGACTTCGGCCTGTACTTCTTCCACAACGCCCAGCGCCTGCTGGACCTCGGCAAAGGCCCGTACTTCTACCTCCCGAAGACCGAGTCGCACCTGGAGGCCCGCCTCTGGAACGAGATCTTCGTCTTCGCGCAGGACTACGCCGGCATCGCGCAGGGCACCATCCGCGCCACGGTCCTCATCGAGACCATCACCGCCGCGTACGAGATGGAGGAGATCCTCTACGAGCTGCGCGACCATGCCTCGGGCCTGAACGCGGGCCGCTGGGACTACCTGTTCTCCATCGTGAAGAACTTCCGCGACGGCGGCGAGAAGTTCGTGCTGCCGGACCGCAACGCGATCACCATGACGGCGCCGTTCATGCGCGCGTACACCGAACTCCTCGTCCGCACCTGCCACAAGCGCGGCGCGCACGCGATCGGCGGCATGGCGGCGTTCATCCCCAACCGCCGTGACCCCGAGGCCAACGAGACGGCGCTGGCCAAGGTCCGCGCCGACAAGGACCGGGAGGCCGGCGACGGCTTCGACGGCTCCTGGGTCGCCCACCCCGACCTGGTCCCGGTCGCCCGCGCCTCCTTCGACGCGGTGCTCGGCGACGAGCCGCACCAGAAGAACCGGCTGCGCGAGGACGTCGAGGTCTCGGCCGCCGACCTCATCGCCGTCGATTCCCTGGACGCCAAGCCCACCTACCAGGGCCTGGTGGACGCGGTGCGGGTCGGCACCCGCTACATCGAGGCATGGCTGCGCGGCCTGGGCGCGGTCGCCATCTTCGGCCTGATGGAGGACGCGGCCACCGCCGAGATCTCCCGGTCGCAGATCTGGCAGTGGGTGGACGCGGGCGTCGTGTTCGAGAACGGCGAGAAGGCCACCGCGGACCTGGTCCGCAGGATCGCCGACGAGGAACTGGCCGCCATCCGCGCCGAGATCGGCGACGCGGCCTTCACCGCCGGCACCTGGCAGCAGGCCCACGACCTGCTCCTCAAGGTCGCCCTGGACACCGACTACGCGGCATTCCTGACCCTGCCGGCGTACGAGCTGCTGGACTGACGGGAATCCCGCCCGGGGCCCGTACGCGTCGGCGTTCCGGTGCGTACGGGCCCTTTCGGTATTTCACCCGCCGATCCGGCATGTGTACCCGGCCGTTGAGGTATGCCGGGACACGCCCGACCTCAACGTCTCTTGATCCATTGCGCACTTGTCCCTTGATGGCGTCGCCATGCACACGATCACTCGCGGGTGCGCCGTCACCCTCGGGTGCGGCCGTGCGCGGCGACGCGCGGCCCGGGAACAACGGGGAACGGCAGAACATGGAGCAGACGAAGGTCCGCCGGGCGATCACGGGGGTGGCGGTCGCCATGGCCGCGTTCGCCGTACCGGCGGTCACGGCCGGAACCGCGGTGGCGGACGACCACCGGCCGGTGCGGTCGGCCGCCGGGCACACGGTGGAGCCCCGCACGCAGAGCCAGTGCGTGGCCTACCTCAAGGCCCGCCACTACAAGATCGGCCCCAAGGTGAAGGAAGCCTGCAAGTGGAAGGCGGATCCGCAGCCGCCGGGAAACCCCGACATTCGCTGCCTGGCCGGCCTGCGGGCCCTCGGGGTCAAGGACAACGACGTCAACTACGCCTGCATCCGCGCCTGACGGGCATACCGGTCCCGGGGGGGGGGGGGGAGGGGGGGGGGGGGGGGGGGGGGGGGGGGGGGGGGGGGGGGGGGGGGGGGGGGGAAGAAAAGGT
>NZ_JBVIQN010000068.1:0-18519 GCF_055577005.1 Streptomyces sp. NPDC033221
TTTTTTTTCGTTGTTGGGGGTGTGTTGTGGTTGGTTTTGGGGGGTTGTTTTGGGGGGGGGGGGGGGGTGGGGGTGGGGTTTTTCCTCCCCCCCCCCCCCCCCCCCCCGAGGTCCCACAGTTCGTCCGGCGAGGTGACGCCGCCGGGGTAGCGGCAGCTCATGCCGACGATCGCCAGCGGCTCGGCGTCGCGGTCCTCCAGCTCGCGCACGCGGCGGTTGGCCGTGCGCAGCTCCGCCGTGACCTTCCGCAGGTAGCTGCGGAGCTTGTGCTCGTTCGTGTTCGCGTTCATGCGGATCCGAGCTCCTTGTCGATCAGGTCGAACACCTCGTCGTCGGACGCCACGTCCAGGTCGTCGTCCGGCTCCGCGGTCACGTCGGACGGTTCTTTGCCGGTGCCGCCGAGCACGGCCCGCAGCCGGTTGCTCAGGTAGCGCAGGCGTGGCTCGATGCCGAGCAGGGCCTGCTCGTCGTCCGCCACGGCGATCAGCAGTTCTTCCAGCTTGCGAAGCTCCTCGTCGAACGGTGACCGCTCCTCCTGCGCCGCGTCCGCGCCGGCCTCCTGAAGGAGCAGCCGCGCGACGTGTGCGGGGGTCGGGTAGTCGAACACGAGGGTGGCCGGCAGCCGGAGACCGGTCTGTCGGGCGAGCCGGTTGCGCAGTTCGACCGCGGCCAGCGAGTCGAACCCGAGCTGCTTGAACGCCCGGTCCGGCTCGACCCCGGCACCGGAAGCACCACCGCGGACGGCCGCGACCTGCGCCTGCACCAGCTCCAGCACGACCTGCTCGCGCTGCGCCTCGGCCACTCCGGTGAGCCGCTGGGCCAGTGATCCGCCCACCGCTTCGGCGCGCCGTGCCGGAGCACGGACCAGCCCGCGCAGCAGGGCCGGCAGCGTGCCGTCCCGCGCCTGCGTGCGCAGTGCGGACAGGTCGAGCCGCAGCGGCACCAGCAGGGCCGCGTCCGAGCCGATGCTCTGGTCGAACAGGTCCCGGCCGAGTTCGGCGGAGAGCGCGCCGATGCCGGTACGCGCCATCCTGGCGAGGTCCGTCTCGTCCATCTCCCCGGTCATGCCGGTGGTGTCCGCCCACAGGCCCCAGGCCAGGGAGTTCGCCGGCAGCCCGGCCGCGCGCCGCTGGTGTGCCAGCGCGTCGAGGGCCGCGTTCGCGGCGGCGTAGTTCGCCTGCCCCGGGTTGCCCAGCTGTCCCGCCGCCGACGAGAACAGCACGAACGCGGACAGCTCATGCCCCATGGTCTGCTCGTGCAGATTCCATGCCGCGTCGATCTTCGGCCGCATCACCCGGTCGATCTGCTCCGGGGTGAGGGCTTCGACCACGCCGTCGTCGAGCACTCCCGCGGAGTGCACGACCGCGGTGAGCGGCCGGTCCAGCGAGCCGAGCAGCTCCGCCAGTTGGTCCCGGTCGGCCGCGTCGCAGGCCGCCACCCGGGCCGTGGCCCCCAGCTCCGCCAGTTCGGCGAGCAGGTGGTCCACCCCGTCGGTGGCCCGGCCGCGGCGGCTGACCAGCAGCAGGTTCCTGGCGCCGTGCCGCTCGGCCAGGTGCCTGGCGAACCGGGCGCCCAGGCCGCTGGTGCCACCGGTGATCAGTACGGTGCCCTCGGGGTCGATCGGTGCCGGGAGGGTGAACACGATCTTGCCGACGTTGTGCCCCTCGCGCAGGAACCGGAAGGCTTCCCGGCCCCGGCGCACGTCCCACGTGCGGATGGGCGACGGGGTGAGTACGCCCTGGCCGAACAGCGCGGAGATCTCGGTCAGCATCTGCTGGATCCGCTCCGGCCCGGCTTCGGTCATGTCGAAGGAGCGGTAGCGGACGCCCGGGTTCTCCCGGGCGACGACCTCCGGGTCACGGATGTCGGTCTTGCCCATCTCGATGAACCGGCCGCCCCTGGGCAGCAGGTGAAGTGAGGCGTCGACGAACTCTCCGGCCAGCGCGTCCAGCACCACGTCCACCCCGGCGCCGCCGGTGGCGTCCAGGAACGTCGTACGGAAGTCCAGGTCGCGCGACGAGGCGATCCGCTCCGCCGGGATGCCCAGCGCCCGTACCGCGTCCCACTTGTGCGGGCTCGCCGTCGCGAACACCTCCGCCCCCAGATGACGGGCCAGCTGTACGGCGGCCATGCCGACACCACCGGCCGCGGCGTGCACCAGCAGCTGCTCGCCGGCGCGCAGGCCGGCCAGGTCGACCAGGCCGTAATAGGCGGTCAGGTAGACCACGGGCACCGCGGCCGCCTCCACGAACGACAGCCCGGGCGGCATCGGTACGACCGTGCGCCGGTCCGCCACCGCCACCGGCCCGAACGCGTCGGTGATCAGGCCGAACACCCGGTCACCGGGGGCCAGGCCGGTGACGTCCGCGCCGACCTCCAGCACGACGCCGGCGGCCTCGCTGCCCAGCGGCGCCTCACCCGGGTACAGGCCCAGCGCGATCAGCACGTCGCGGAAGTTCAGGCCCGCGGCACGGACCGCGACGCGTACCTCACCGGCGCCCAGGGACCGCGTGCCCTGGGACGGGGCGATCGCCAGGTCCTCCAGTGAGCCGGCGCGGCCGACGGCCAGCCGCCACGCGCCGTCCACCGGCAGCGGCTGGTCGGTGCGTACCAGTCGCGGTGCCAGCAGCCGGTCGGCGCGCAGGGCCAGCTGCGGCTCGTCCAGATCGAGCAGCGCGTCCCAGGCGGGCTCGCCGCTGCCGTCGAGGTCCACCAGCAGGAACCGGCCCGGATGCTCGGACTGGGCGCTGCGCACCAGACCCCACACCGCGGCCTGCGCCACGTCCGGCGACTCGTCGCCCACCGCGGCGCCGCCGCGGGTCACCACGGCCAGCCGGGACTCGCCGAGCCATTCGCCGGCCAGCCACCGCTGCACCAGGGCCAGCGTGTCGGCGCCGGCCGCGCGCGCCGCCGCGGCCGGCTCGCCGGACGGCGTCTCGATCGCGGCGACGACCAGGTCCGGCGCCTGCGCGCCGTCGGCCAGTGCCTGCTCCAGCGCGTCCAGGTCCGCGTACTCGGCACCGAGCCGTACGAGCTGTACCGGGGCCGACGGTGTGGCCGTGACCTCGGCCCAGTCCACCTGGAACAGGGTGTTCTTCGAGCCCTGTACGCGATCGAGCTGCCCGGGCTCCAGCGGGCGCAGGCCGAGGGCGCCGACCGCCGCGACCACCACCCCGGAGTCGTCCGCGATCTCCACGCGCAGCGCGGAGCCCGCCGCCGGCGTGATGCGCACCCGCACCCGGGTGAGCCCGGTGCGCCCGAGCCGTACTCCGGACCAGGAGAACGGCAGGTCCACCGGCGATCCGGCTTCCTTGGACAGCAGCGCACCGTGCAGGGCGGCGTCGAACAGCGCCGGGTGGATGCCGAACCCACCGGTCCCGGTGTCGTCGGGCAGCGCGACCTCGGCGTAGACAGTGTCACCGGCGCGCCATGCCGCCCGTACCCCCTGGAACAGCGGCCCGTACTCCAGGCCGATGTCCGCCAGCCGCTCGTAGAGCAGTCCGGCGGCCGCGGGCTCCGCGCCGGCGGGCGGCCACTGCGCCGGGAACCGCTCCGGCGGTGCCTCGTCAACGGCCAGCCAGCCGCGTCCGTGGCAGATGGTCTCGGGCGACTCGTTCTCGTCGTCCTTGGGCCGCGAGTAGATCGCCACCTCGCGGCGGCCGTCCTCCCCCGCGGAGCCGACGGTGACCTGTATCTGGCGGGTGGCGTCTTCCGCCAGCAGCAGCGGCGCCTCCAGCACCAGTTCGTCCACCGCTGCGCAGCCCAGCTGACGGCCGGCGGCCAGCACCATCTCGACCAGCGCGGTTCCCGGCACCAGGACGGTGCCGAACACCATGTGGTCCCGCGTCCAGGGCTGCGCCTCCTGGGAGACCTGGCCGGTGAACACCCATTCGTCGCGGTCCGCGACCGGTACCGCCGCAGCCAGGACCGGGTGCGTCACCCGGGTCTGGCCGGCCGCGGTCACATCTCCGGCACGCGGCCCCGCAGTCAGCCAGAACCGCTCCCGCTGGAACGCGTAGGTCGGCAGGTCCGCCCGCCGCGCTCCGGCGTGGAAGGACGACCAGTCCACCGCGACCCCGGCGACATGGGCCTCGGCCAGCGACGTCACGAACCGTCCGAGGCCGCCCTCGCCGCGGCGCAGCGAGCCGGTCACGGCGACGCGGTCCGCCGCCCCGTGTGCGGCGGCGGTCTCCTCGACGGCCATGGCCAGCACCGGGTGCGGCGACATCTCCAGGAAGCATCCCGCGCCGTTGTCGATGAGCGCCTGTACGGCGGGCTGGAATCCGACCCGGCCGCGCAGATTGCCGTACCAGTAGGCGGCGTCCATGGTCGCGGTGTCGATGAAGTCCCCGGTGGCCGTCGAGTAGAGCGGCACCTGCCCGGTCTGCGGCGCGACCGGGGCCAGCAGCTCCGCCAGCTCGGCCTCGATTGTCTCGACCTGCGCCGAGTGCGAGGCGTAGTCCACGTTCACCCGGCGGGCCCGGATGCCGTCCCGCTCGCACGCGGTGATCAGGTCGTCCAGCGCGGCGGGCTCGCCGGCCACCACGACGGCGGCCGGGCCGTTGACCGCGGCGAGCGACACCCGGCCCTCGTAGCGGGCGAGGAGTTCCTCGGCCCGCTGCGCCGGCAGCGCGACGGACACCATGCCGCCCTTGCCGGCGAGCCGGTCCCGTACGAGGCGGCTGCGCAGGGCGACCACCCTGGCACCGTCCTCGATCGAGAGGGCGCCGGCCACGACGGCGGCGGCGATCTCGCCCTGGGAGTGCCCGACCACCGCGGACGGCTCGACACCGTAGGACCGCCACAGTTCGGCGAGCGAGACCATCACCGCCCACAGCGCGGGCTGGACGACGTCCACGCGCTCCAGTGACGGCGCGTCCTCGGCGCCTCGGAGGACGTCGTCCAGGCGCCAGTCCACGAAGGCGTCGAGTGCGGCGCCGCACTGCGCGAGCCGAGCCGCGAACACCGGCGAGGCGTGCGCCAGTTCCGTCGCCATGCCTGCCCACTGCGCGCCCTGGCCCGGGAAGACGAACACGGCCTTGCCGCCCACGGGGCGGCCCTCGACCACGTCTGCCGACGGCTCGTTCGACGAGAGGTCACCGAGGCCGGTCAGCAGCGCGCCGCGATCGGTCGCGACCACCACGGCGCGGTGTTCCAGCTGCGCCCGCATCGTCGCCAGTGAGTACGCCATGTCCACGGTGGACAGCTCGGGCTGGGCGATCAGCTGGGCCCGCAGCCGGTCGGCCTGCGTCCGCAGCGCCGCCTCGCTCCTGGCGGACACCAGTACCGGCAGCACCGCAGGCGCGGGCACCGGCGCGGCGTCGATCGCGGCCGTCTCGGCCGGTGCTTCGGCGGGGGCTTCTTCGATGATGACGTGGGCGTTGGTGCCGCTGATCCCGAAGGAGGACACCCCGGCCCGCCGCGGCCGGTCGGACGCGGGCCACTCCCGCGCCTCGGCCAGCAGCTCGACCTGCCCCGCCGGCCAGTTGACATGCGGCGACGGCACCTCGGCATGCAGCGTGCGCGGCAGCTGACCGTGCCGCATCGCCATCACCATCTTGATCACACCCGCCACACCCGCCGCGGCCTGCGTATGCCCGATGTTCGACTTCAACGACCCCAGCCACAACGGACCCCCCGCCCGCTCCCGGCCATAGGTCGCCAGCAGCGCCTCCGCCTCGATCGGATCACCCAGCGGCGTCCCCGTCCCATGCCCCTCCACCGCGTCCACGTCCGCGGCCGACAGACCGGCACTGGCCAGCGCCGCCCTGATCACCCGCTCCTGCGACGGACCATTCGGCGCCGTCAGCCCATTACTGGCACCGTCCTGATTGACCGCACTGCCCCGCACCACCGCCAGCACCCGATGACCATTACGCCGCGCGTCCGACAACCGTTCCAAGACCAGCAGGCCACAGCCCTCACTCCACCCCACACCGTCCGCGCCGGCCCCATACGCCTTGCACCGCCCATCCGGCGCCAGTCCGCGCTGGCGGCTGAATTCCACGAAGATGTTCGGCCTGGACAGCACGGTCACGCCACCGGCCAGAACCAGCGACGACTCCCCCGACCGCAACGCGGCAACCGCCTGCGCAATGGCCACCAACGACGACGAACACGCCGTATCCACCGCAACCGACGGACCCTCGAAGCCGAACGTGTAACTGATACGCCCGGACGCGACACTCGCCGCGGACGAGATCATGAGGTACCCCTCGATCTCGTCGCGGCGGTCGCTCATCGCGGCCAGGTGCTGGTAATCCGCATACATCAGGCCGGTGAAGACACCGGTGTCACTGCCGCGCAGCGAGGACGGATCGATACCCGCATCCTCCATCGCCTCCCACGCCGTCTCCAGCAACAGCCGCTGCTGCGGATCCATCGCGAGGGCCTCACGCGGACTGATCCCGAAGAACTCCGCGTCGAACTCCCCAGCCCTGTCGACGAAACCACCCTCCCGCGTATACGCGGTCCCCGGGTGATCCGGATCCGGGTGGAACAGCCCCTCCACATCCCAGCCCCGGTCCACCGGAAACGGCGACACCGCATCCCGCCCGGACGCCACCAACCGCCACAACTCCTCCGGACTCTCCACCCCGCCCGGGAACCGGCACCCCATCCCCACAATCGCGATCGGCTCATCGTCCACTCGGCGAGGCCGTGCCACCGGCCGTCGGGGCTCGACGATCCCGCCGACCTCACTCAGCAACAGTCGCGCGACGGCCGCCGGGGTCGGGTGGTCGAAGACCAGGGTCGCGGGCAGCCGCACGCCCGTGGCGCGGGCGAGGTTGTTCCGCAGCTCGACCGCGGTGAGCGAGTCGAACCCGAGGTCCTTGAACGCCCGCTCGGGGTCGACGGCCCCGGCCGACGTGTGGCCGAGCGCGGCCGCCACCTGGCCGGTCACCAGGTCCCGTACGACTCTTTCGCGGTCCGCCTCGGTGACGCCGGCGAGCCGCTGCGCGAGCGATCCGCCCGATTCGGCGCGGCGGCGTACCGGGGCCAGGCCGTGCAGGGGAGCGGGCAGCAGCCCGGTACGGGCCTGCGCCCGCAGTGCGGCCAAGTCGAATCTCACCGGCGCCAGCAGCGCCAGGTCCTGCCCGAGCGCGTGGTCGAACAGGTCGAGGGCCTGTGCCGGGGGCAGCGCGCCGATGCCCATCCGCGCCAGCCGGGCGAGATCGGCCTCGCCCAGCTCGCCCTCCATACCGCTCGCGTCGGCCCACAGGCCCCACGCGAGGGAGGTGGCCGGCAGCCCTTCGGCCCGGCGCTCGGCCGCGAGGGCGTCCAGTGCCGCGTTCGCCGCCGCGTAGTTCGCCTGGCCCGGGGTACCGACCAGCGCGGCAACCGAGGAGAACAGGACGAAGGCGGTCAGGCCCATCCCCGCGGTCAGCTCGTGCAGGTGCCGGGCCGCGTCGACCTTCGGCCGCATCACCCGCTCCAGCTGCTCAGCAGTCAGCGACTCCACCACACCGTCATCCAGCACACCCGCCGCATGCACCACAGCCGTCAACGGCTGTTCCAGCGACGCCAGCAGACCCGCCACCTGGCCACGGTCCGCCACATCACACGCGGCCACCCGGACCTCGCAGCCCGACTCCACCAGCTCGGCGACCAGCTCCTCCGCGCCCGGCGCCGCGAGACCACGCCGGCTCACCAACTGCAGCCGTCCCACACCCCGCCCCACGAGATGCCGCGCCACGACCGCACCCAGCCCACCGGTACCACCGGTGATCAGCACACTGTCCTCAGCCGACCACAACCACGGCGAACCGACCGAAGCACGGCCCAGACGCGGCGCCAGCAACCTGCCACCCCGCACCGCCACCTGCGGCTCACCACAACCGACCACGGCACCCCAGTCGGCCCCGCCACCCTCCACATCGACCAGCACAAACCGGCCGGGATGCTCGGACTGCGCACTGCGCACCAAACCCCACACCGCGGCCTGGACCACATCCGGCGCCTCACCGGACACCGCAACCGCCCCACGCGTCACCAGCACCAACCGGGACTCAGCCAGCCGCTCACTCGCCAGCCACCGCTGCACGAGTGTCAGTGCGCCGAGGGCGACCGTCTGTGCCGAGCCATCCGCCGGGGTTTCCACCTGCGCGACCACGACATCGGGCACCCCCTCGGTCAGCGCCTGGTCGAGGTCTGCCAGGTCGACCGTCCGTACGGCCGTACCGGCCGTACCGGTCTCGGTGACCGGCACCCAGTCGAGGGTGTACAGCGACCGCTGGGCAGCGTCGAAGTGCCCCTGCTCGACCGGCCGGACAGCGACGGAGCCGACGGACACGACCGGCGCGCCCGACTCGTCGACCGCGTCCAGTCGTACCGCGCCATCGCCGGTGACGGTCGAACGCACACGCAGCCGCGTGGCGCCCAGACCGCTGAGCCGTACGTCGTCCCAGCTGAACGGTGCGCGGAGCCGTTGCTCCGCGGGGTCCGACAGCGGAACGACAGCGCTCTGCAGCATGGCGTCGAACAGGGCGGGATGGATGCCGTGCCCGGCACCGCCGGCGGTCTCCGGAAGCACCACCTCGGCGTAACCGTGGTCACCGTCAAGCCAGACGGCCTGCACGCCCTGGAAGGCGGGGCCGTAGGTGTAACCGATGTCGGACAGACGGGTGTAGAGGTCGTCCGCCGAGAGCGGTTGCGCGTTCTCCGGCGGCCACATGGCAGGCCACTCGGCGACTGCCGCCGCCGTCTGCCCGCTGAGCACGCCTCGGGCATGGCAGACGGCATCCAACTCCTCACCACCAGGCTGCTGGTGGGACGAGACCAGTACGTCGCTGGACTCCGGGTGCGAGTAGACCGCCACCTCGCGGCGGCCGTCCTCGTCGGCCGGGCCTACGGTGACCTGAAGTTGCCGGGCCGCGCCCTCCTCCAGGAGGAGCGGCGCCTCCAGCACCAGCTCGTCCAGTACCGGGCTGGCGGTCTGCCGCCCGGCGGCGAGCACCAGCTCGACCAGGCCGGTGCCGGGCACGACGGTCGTGCCGAACAGCTGGTGGTCCACGAGCCAGGGCTGTGTGTTCGTGGAGACCCGGCCGGTGAACACCCATTCGTCGCGGTCCCCGAGCCGGACCACGCCCGCGAGGACCGGGTGATCGACGCGCCCCAGTCCGGCTTCGGTGACGTCGCCGAATCCGCTGCCGGGCGCCGGCCAGTACCACTCCTTCTGGAAGGCGTATGTGGGCAGTTGTACGCGCTGCGCGCCGGTACCGGCGTAGTACGCGGCCCAGTCCACCCGCATGCCCGACTGATACGCCCGGCCCAGGAACGCTGCGAACGTTTCCGTCTCAGCACGCCCGGCCCGCATCACCGGCACGAATACACCACCCGACTCGCCGTCCACACTCTGCCGGGCCATCGCCGTCAGCACCGCATCCGGCCCCAGCTCGATATACCGGCGCACCCCCGCATCCCACAACGTGCGCACACCGTCGGCGAACCGCACCGCCTCCCGCGCATGCCGCACCCAATAAGCGGCATCGAACTGCGCCATCACCTCACCGGTGACATTCGAAACCACCGGAATCCGCGGCCGCCCAAACGTCAGACTCTCCACCACCGCACGGAACTCATCCAGCATCGGCTCCATACGCGCCGAATGAAACGCATGCGACACCCGCAACCGCGCCGTCTTCCGACCATCCCAACGCGGCAGCCACTCCTCCACCGCATCCCCATCACCCGACACCACCACCGCCCGCACACCATTAACCGCCGCCACACCCAAACGACCCTCAAACCCCACCAACGACTCGACAACCTCCGCCTCACCCGCCTGCACCGCCACCATCGCCCCACCCGCAGGCAACCCACCCATCAACCGCCCACGCGCCACCACCAACGCACACGCATCCCCCAGCGACAACACCCCCGCCACATGCGCAGCCGCCACCTCCCCCACCGAATGACCCATCACAAACTCACAACCCACCCCCAACGACTCCACCAGCCGGAACAACGCCACCTCAACAGCGAACAACGCCACCTGCGTGAACTCCGTCGAATCCAGCACACCACCCCCCTCACCCAACAACCCCCGCAACGACCGACCCAACAACGGATCAACCGCCGCACACACCTCACCCAACGCCGCATCGAAAACGGGGAATCTCTCCGCCAGCTCCAGCCCCATCCCCACCCGCTGCGACCCCTGCCCCGAAAACAGAAACGCCGTCTTCCCCGTAACCGCGGATTCCCCCTCGGCCACCGAGGTGAGTTTCGCCAGCAGTTCCGCTCGGTCCGACGCCGTGACCGACGCGCGCCGCTCCAGCAACGTGCGCGTACTCACCGAAGAGAAGGCCGTGTCCACGACGGACAGCTCCGGCTGTGCGACCAGGTGGGACCGCAGCCGCTCGGCCTGTGCGCGCAGCGCCGCATCGTTACGCGCCGACAGCAGAACGGGAACCGGGCCCGCCGGCCGCTCCACCGGAAGCTCCACCACTTCTTCCGCGGGGGCTTCTTCGATGATGACGTGGGCGTTGGTGCCGCTGATCCCGAAGGAGGACACCCCGGCCCGCCGCGGCCGGTCCGACGCGGGCCACTCCCGCGCTTCGGCCAGCAGCTCGACCTGCCCCGCCGGCCAGTTGACGTGCGGCGACGGCACCTCGGCATGCAGCGTGCGCGGCAGCTGACCGTGCCGCATCGCCATCACCATCTTGATCACACCCGCCACACCCGCCGCGGCCTGCGTATGCCCGATGTTCGACTTCAACGACCCCAGCCACAACGGGCCCTCCGCCCGCTCCCGGCCATAGGTCGCCAGCAGCGCCTCCGCCTCGATCGGATCACCCAGCGGCGTCCCCGTCCCATGCCCCTCCACCGCGTCGACATCCGCGGCCGACAGACCGGCACTGGCCAGCGCCGCCCTGATCACCCGCTCCTGCGACGGACCATTCGGCGCCGTCAGACCGTTACTGGCACCGTCCTGGTTGACCGCACTGCCCCGCACCACCGCCAGCACCTGGTGGCCGTTGCGTCGCGCGTCCGACAGCCGCTCCAGGACCAGCAGGCCACAGCCCTCACTCCACCCCACACCGTCCGCCGCTGCCGAGTACGCCTTGCACCGCCCATCCGGCGCCAGAGCGCGCTGGCGGCTGAACTCGACAAAAATGTTCGGCCTGGACAGCACGGTCACGCCACCGGCCAGAACCAGCGACGACTCCCCCGACCGCAACGCGGCAACCGCCTGCGCAATGGCCACCAACGACGACGAACACGCCGTATCCACCGCAACCGACGGACCCTCAAAACCAAAGGTGTAACTGATACGCCCAGATGCCACGCTGGCCGCCGAGGAGATGTACAGGTAGCCCTCGATCTCGTCGCGCCGGTCGCTCATTCCGGCCAGGTGCTGGTAATCCGCGTACATCAGGCCGGTGAAGACACCGGTGTCGCTGCCGCGCAGCGAGGACGGATCGATACCCGCATCCTCCATCGCCTCCCACGCCGTCTCCAGCAACAGCCGCTGCTGCGGATCCATCGCGAGGGCCTCACGCGGACTGATCCCGAAGAACTCCGCGTCGAACTCACCGGCCCTGTCGACGAAACCACCCTCCCGCGTATACGCGGTCCCCGGGTGATCCGGATCCGGGTGGAACAGCCCCTCCACATCCCAGCCCCGGTCCCCCGGAAACGGCGACACCGCATCCCGCCCGGACGCCACCAACTGCCACAACTCCTCCGGACTCTTCACACCGCCCGGAAGGCGGCATCCCATCCCCACAATCGCGATCGGCTCGTTCGCCCGGTCCACGAGTTCCCGGTTCTGCCGCCGGAGATGTTCGGCCTCCTTGACCGACCTCCGAAGAGCTTCGATGACGTCGTTCTTGTCGGTGGCCACGCCTACCCCTCCCGACCCGGGCGCGGCGATGCGACCAGGTTCTTGACTGCTTTCATGCCGCGCACTCCCCTGTTGGGACGATGAGTCGCGGCCTCATCCACACCGGACCGCCGGCCGGGTCCGTCCGCCATCCCAGGACATAGGGATACGGACGCTCCGATGGCGCCGAAGTTCCTCAACTGGCAGCCCAAAGAAAGCCCGCTGGGACGCGCGCGGCGCGCGCGTCACTGGCCATTAAGAAAGGGCTCTGGGACGCCAGGCTTCGACAGTCGAACTCAAGAAGAAACTATGCGCATTGCGATGCGCGTGCCGAGTGGGTCGGCTCTCCCGTGCGGCACGGATGCCAGTACTTCTCCCCCTGCATGTTTCCGCATCTCCCCCGTGTGTGCTGGATCCTCTTCGGGTCCGGTCGGCATTCGACGGAACACGCGCGGCGAACGGCAACGCTCAAGCCGCTCCGTGTGTTGGTGAATGGCGTGTGTGACGTTAGGGCACGCCTTGGGCCATCGCCACAAGGGGACAGGTAGCTGTCATGCCCTGCCGGTACCCCTACAGAAGGTTGCGGGTCCGGTTCGCTCCGTTGCGAGTTCCTCGGCCCCAGGCATGAAACTGTCACTCCTTCGCGCCGGAGCAACTCACTGTGCGCTGTCAAGTAGAGATCCGGCCCCGGCTCCCCGCCCCGGGCCGCTGCAGGGTTCGGTCTTCCTCGTGCGTCGGCACAAAAAACTCGGGGCCCCGGAACCTTTACGGTTCTCGGGGCCCCGAGTCACGGCGGCACCTTGGGGGACGTATGCCACCGGGAAGCTGCCCGGACCGATCCGGGCGCTCTCCCTGTGCTTCATCCAACTACCCGCCCGCACCTGCGACAACGCGGGTTTCAGGAAACTGCCAGCGGAGCTGCCGCGAAAGGGGCCTGCTTCAGGCTTGGCGGACTGCGGAGCCGACCCGGTCGACCACGGGGTGGTCGTGTGGGAGGGGCCCGGTGCCGGCGGCGCCGCCGGGTGAGCCGAGGGTGGCGAAGATGTCGGCGTTGGCGGAGCTGTAGTCGGTCCAGTCGGGCGGGAGGTCGTCTTCGTAGAAGATGGCTTCGACGGGGCAGACGGGTTCGCAGGCGCCGCAGTCGACGCATTCGTCGGGGTGGATGTAGAGCATCCGCCGTCCTTCGTAGATGCAGTCGACGGGGCATTCCTCGACGCAGGACTTGTCCTTGACGTCGACACAGGGCTGGGCGATCACATAGGTCACGAGGGCTCCTTGACGGTCCGGGTGTCGGCACATCGCCGGCCGCGGCCGTGTGCGGCGTGTCCGGCCGGGGCGGCAGCGGTGCGGCCCCGGCCGTGGCGTCAGACGGTGATCGGTACGTCCTTGGCGCTGCGCAGCTCGACACGGTCGCTGTACGTCACCTCGCCGGCCGGGGCCAGGGAGCCGAACCGCTCGACCAGCCGGCCGATCGCGATCCGGCCCTCCATCTTGGCCAGTGCCGAGCCGAAGCAGTGGTGCACACCGGCGCCGAACGACACATGCTGGCGTGCGTTGGGGCGGTCGATGCGCAGGCGGTCGGCGTCCGCGCCGAAGTGGTCCTCGTCGCGGTTGGCGGCCGCGATGGCGACCATCACCAGCGAGCCCGCGGGGATCTCCTTGCCGCGCAACGGGTACGGCGCCGTGGTGATGCGCCGGGTCTGCTGGATCGGCGGGTCGTAGCGCAGGAACTCCTCGACCGCGTTCTCGGCCAGGTCCGGCCGGCTCCGCAGCAGCTCCAGCTGGTCGGGGTTGTGCAGCAGCGCGGCCACGCCACCGCCGATCAGGCTCACCGTCGTCTCGTGCCCGGCGGCGTAGATCAGCAGCACCTGGGCGACCAGTTCGTCGGCGGTGAGCTTGTCGCCCTCGTGCTCGGCGGCAATCAGCGCGGTCAGCAGGTCGTCCGCCGGGTTGCTGCGCTTCCAGTCGATCATCTGGCGGGTGATCGCGACCAGTTCCTGGATCGCGGCCATGCCCTCGATCATCTCGGCCTCGTCCAGCAGCTCGGGCGAGCGGTGGATCTTGCCGGTCAGTTCGCGGATCCGGTCGCTGTCGGCCGCCGGCGTGCCGAGCATGTGGGAGATCACCGCGAACGGCACCGGGAACGCCAGCTCGTCCATGAGGTTCACCCGGCCGCCGTCGGCAATCCGGTCCAGTGCCTCGTCCACCAGCTTGGTCACCGTCGGCTCCAGCGCGACGATGGACTTCGGCGTGAACGCCTTGGTCACCAGCGACCTCAGCCGTGTGTGGTCCGGCGGGTCCACGTCGAGCAGGGACAGGCTCATGACGTTCGCCGCCTCCAGCATCGCCGGCGGCAGCTCTTGCATCGGGGCGCCGTCCTCGGCCGAAGCGCCGGCCAGGTTCTTCTCATTCACGGACATCCGCGGGGCGCGCAGAATCGCCGTGGCATCGTCATGCCGTGAAACCATCCAGTACCCGGCGGGGTGCTCGTGCACCGGGTCGGCCTTACGCAGCCTCGCGTAATGCGGGTAAGGGTCGTTGGACAGGCCGGGCAAGGACGGGTCGAACAACATCTCAGTGCTGGTCACAGCAAATCCCCCTGTGTTGTGTCATCGGTGACGAAGTGATGCGGGAACAGCCCGTTTGCGCGCGCAGATTTCCCCGCTGTACGGACTCGCTAGACGAAACGGCTCGCGTCCTGGTCCCTGAGGATCTGGCAGACATCGCGGAACGCCACGTCCACCTGGGCGATTTCCTCGTCCGAGAGGTGGATCGACGGCTCGAACCGCATGGTCTCGTCGCTGCTCGCGGTGGAGAAGATACGGACCCGGTGCTTGCGCAGCAGGTGCCCGCCGATGATGTACGACAGTGCCTCGTGTTCGGCCGCCTCGCTGATTTCGGGCGACGCCGACCCCGTCTGCTCGTGGATCTCGAATCCGAGCATCAAGCCCTTGCCCCGGACGTCCTTCACGACGTCCGGGTAATCGGCCTGGATCGCTTCCATCATCGCCCTGGCCTGCGCGCCGCGCTCGGCAGCCATCCGGTACGCCTTGCCGTCGTCGGCCTCCAGCATCTGCACGACCTTCACGGCGAGAAGGCTGGAGAAGCCGTCCCGGCCGAAGGTGGAGGTGTGCAGCAGCTCGAATTCCTTCTGGTACCGGTTCTCGTTGATCAGCACGGCGCCGAGCTTGGCGATACCGCCGCCGAGGGCCTTGGCGAGGACGATGTAGTCGGGCTTGAGGCCGATCTGCGTGCCCGCGAGGAAGGTGCCCGTACGGCCCATTCCGGACTGGATCTCGTCGGCGATCAGCGGCACGCCGATCGTGTCACAGGCCTCCCGCAGCCCGCGGGCCGTCTCCGCCGTCAGCGGGACGATACCGCGCTCGCCCATGATCGGCTCGACCACGAGCGCCGTGAACAGCGGGAAGTCGCGCTCCGTCACCTCGACGACGCCGTCCCGCACCACGAGGTCCAGCAGCGGAACGCGTTCCTCGTCGACGACCTTCGCGATCATTTCGGGGCGGTCACGCGGGATGAACCGGGTCTGCGCGGCCAGGGCCTTGAACGGGGCGCGGAACACCTCGTTGTACGTGAGCTGGAGGCTGCCGATGAGCTTGCCGTGGAAACCGCCCTCCAGCGCCAGCAACAGCGGCGGCCGGTCGCCCACTTCGGCGTTGCGCCGGGCCACCTCGGAGACGAGGTGCTCGAAATCTGCGCCGCCGGCGATCGCCGCGGCGGCCTCGGAGAGCGTGGCCCCCTCGGCCACGGCCTGGCGCGCCTCCCCGAGGTGGGTGTCGATCTCGGCCCTCAGCTCGGAGACGCGGATACCGCGTTCGAGTTCGGCGTGCTTGACGGCGATCTCGACCGCCTCCGCACCGCTGTTGCCGAAATGGGCGAAGAATTTGTCCCCGGTCTCCAGCTCACGCCGGACCACGGTGTTCAGTTCGGCGGCGAGATTGATGCCGTAGGTGTAGCCGGCGAGCTGGGTGTGTACGGGAATTTGCTGGTCCAGCAGCTCTTTGGCGTGTGCGACGAGCTCCGGGTTGTTGTGTCCGAACATCAACGAGCCGAACCCGCTGGCAGCGTCGAAGACCGCGATCTCGGTGCCGTCCTCGGCGGTGTGGTACAGCGTGTTGCCCGCGGCGCGCACGTAGCGCACCGCAAGGCCGAACTCGTTCAGTGACTCAATCATGAACGTGTCCGCGAACTCGGGCGAACCAATGGAGGAGCGCATCGTTTTCTCCGATTGACAGGTCGAAAATCTGCGTCTGGCAGGTTCCGTCGGATTCCGGAGACCGGAAGGTCTGCCCCGGCGCTCTGTCGCCGGCTTGCTCTGGCCTGTAGCCCTATCACGCAGGAATCCGTCGCCCTGTCCGCGTGGCAGGTTCGGGGCACGTCCCACGGTGTGGCTGGCAGGTTCTGGCCAACCGGGCACCTGCCCTCGCGCGGGTTCACTAGGGTTTTGTTGCCCACGGCGTCAACGGTCGCCGGGCCCGTAGCCGTGGTCACCCGGAGCGCATCCGTCATGAACCGACCGCCACGCGTCTGCGCCGGCCGACCCGGCCCGACTGGCGCACCGGGATGCGAACGGGAGACGGAAGTGAGTCAGCTATGACCACGTTGGCAATCGAGGCCACCGGGATCGTCCGGACATTCGGCGGCCACCGGGCGGTGGACGGAGTCGATCTGTCCGTTCCGGCCGGCATGGTGTACGGGGTGCTCGGCCCCA
Organism: Streptomyces sp. NPDC033221; assembly: GCF_055577005.1. Taxonomy (NCBI): domain Bacteria; kingdom Bacillati; phylum Actinomycetota; class Actinomycetes; order Kitasatosporales; family Streptomycetaceae; genus Streptomyces; species Streptomyces sp. NPDC033221. The sequence goes on from NZ_JBVIQN010000068.1 coordinate 16,557, forward strand.
ACGGCGCCGGCAAGACCACGACGGTGAGGATGCTCACCACCCTGCTCAGACCGGACGAGGGAGAGGCACGGATCTTCGGGCACGATGTCGTCCGCGAGGCCGAGGCGGTGCGCTCGAAGATCAGTCTCACCGGGCAGTACGCCTCGGTCGACGAGGACCTGACCGGCACCGAGAACCTGGTGCTGCTCGGCCGCCTGCTGGGATACCGCAAGCAGCAGGCGCGCGAGCGCGCCGCGCAGTTCCTGGAAGCCTTCGGCCTCACCGAGGCCGCGGGCCGGTCGGCCAAGACCTACTCGGGCGGCATGCGGCGGCGCCTGGACATCGCCGCTTCGCTCCTCAATACGCCGGAGGTGCTGTTCCTCGACGAGCCGACCACCGGGCTCGACCCGCGCAGCCGCAGCCAGGTGTGGGACATCGTCCGGGCCATCGTCGCGCGCGGTACGACCGTCCTGCTGACGACCCAGTACCTGGACGAGGCCGACCAGTTGGCCTCCCGTATCGCGGTGATCGACCGGGGGAAGGTCATTGCCGACGGCACGCCCGGCGAACTCAAGGCATCCGTCGGCGGCGGCAGGGTCCGCCTCCGGTTGCGTGACGCCCGGCAACGTGAGGCAGCGCGGCAGGTGCTCGCCGCTGCCGTCGGCGCCCAGGTGCAGCTCGATCCCGACCCCGCGGCCCTCACTGTCCAGTTGGCCGAGGAGAACGACGAGCGAAAGGCGGCCGAGCGGGCCTCCCGGGCCCTGGCCGAGCTGGCCTCGGCGGGTGTGACCGTCGACAGTTTCGCGCTCGGGCAGCCAACGCTCGACGAGGTCTTCCTCGCCCTTACCGATCACCCGGCCACGACTGAGGAGGCAGCGGCATGACCGCCGTCGGCACCGAACCCGCCGCCCGGGGCTGCCTAGAACCGGGGTGCGCCGGTGATGTGGTGGCCGGCAACTGCCGGCTGTGCGGCAGCACCGTGGCCGACAGCAAGGGCCGGCCGGCCGGTGGTGCCTCCGAGGCGTCCGCGGTGGCACGGCTTCATGCCGTGCTCGACACCGGGCAGAAGCCGCCGAGGCCGTCCGCGTGGTCGGCGTCGGTCACCTTCGGCTGGCGCGCGATGCTCAAGATCAAGCACTTGCCGGAGCAGCTGTTCGACGTCACGGTCTTCCCGATCATCATGGTCCTGATGTTCACCTACCTGTTCGGCGGGGCGCTGGCCGGGTCGGTGACCGACTATCTGCAGTACCTGCTGCCCGGCATCATGGTCACCAGCGTCATCATGATCACGATGTACACCGGCGCGGGCATCAATACCGATACGCACAAGGGGGTGTTCGACCGGTTCCGCACGCTGGCGATCTGGCGTCCGGCGCCGCTTCTCGGAGCCCTGTTCGGCGATGTGCTGCGGTACTTCACGGCGGCGTCGGTGATCCTGACCCTCGGTATGGCCCTCGGCTTCCGTCCGCAGGGCGGTGTGACCGGCGTGGTGCTGGCGGTCGCGCTGCTGGTCGGATTCGCGTTCGCCTTCTCGTGGTTGTGGACGATGGTCGGACTGCTGATGCGGTCCGAGAAGTCGGTGATGAGCATCAGCATCAATGTGCTCTTCCCGCTGACATTCCTGTCCAACGTCTTCGTCGAGGCGGACACCATGCCGGGGTGGCTGCAGGCGGTCACCGGATTCAACCCGATCACCCACCTGGTCACGGCGACGCGCGGCCTGATGCACGGCACCCCGGACGGCGGCGCGATCACCTGGGTGCTCATCGCGGCAGCAGCCCTCACCGCCGTATTCGGCACGCTGTCGCTGCGCTTCTACAACCGGAAGTGACGGGCCCGCCCCACGCGTGGGCGCCCACCGGAACGATGGCACGGCACAGCAGGCCGGGGGGGGGGGGGGGGGGGGGGGGGGGGGGGGGGGGGGGGGGGTGGTGGGTGGGGGGGGGGGGGGGGTTGTCGTCCTATCGCCGCTCCTTCTGTTCCT
>NZ_JBVIQN010000069.1:0-17382 GCF_055577005.1 Streptomyces sp. NPDC033221
GCACCCTCCGCGGCCAGACCGCGCCTGCTGACCAGCAGCAGACTCCGTACCCCATGCTCCGCCACCAGATGCCGGGCCACCGTACGGCCCAGGCCCCCCGTACCACCGGTGATCAACACCGTACCGGCCGAGTCCCAGGCGAAAGCCTGCTGCGTCTGGGCGCGGGTCAGCCGCGCCGCCAGCACCTCCCCACCGCGCACCACCAGCTGCGGCTCGTCCGACGCCAGCGCCTGCGGCAGCACCGTCGTATCGGCGTCGCCCTCCAGGTCCACCAGCACGAACCGGCCCGGATGCTCCGACTGCGCCGAGCGCACCAGACCCCACACCGCCGCGCCCGCGAGATCCGTACCGGACACCGCGCCACGCGTCACGAACACCAGACGCGAGGCGGCGAACCGCTCGTCGGCCAGCCACGACTGCACCGTCTCCAACGCCCAGGCGGTCGCGGCGTGGACGGACTCCACCGTCCCCGACGTGCCGGTGGGCGGCGCCGCCAGCACCGCGCCGGGGGCCGGGCCGGATGCGGCCAGCGCGTCCGGATCCGCGAAGTGCCCGACCGCGTCCACGCGCCACTCGGACGACGCGCTTTCGGAGAAGCCGATGGCCGCGACGGTCTCCGCGGTCCCGGCCGGGGGCAGGGCTACGGGGTTCCACCGGAGGCGGAACAGCGCGTCGCGGACGGCCGGGTTCGTGCCGCTGTCCCACTGGTCGGCGGAGACCGTCCGCAGGACGAGCGCGCCGATGGTGGCGACGGGTTCGCCCGTGGTGTCGGCGACGTCCACGGACACCGTGTCGCCGCTGCGCCGGGTCACCCGGACCCGTACCGCCGCGGCGCCGGAGGCGTGCAGCGAGACGGCTTCCCAGGAGAACGGCACGACCTGCTGGTCGATTCCGTTGAAGGTGACGACGTGCAGGGCCGCGTCGAGCAGGGCCGGGTGCAGGCCGTAGGCGGGCGCGTCGCCTTCCGCCGCGACGGGCAGGGCGACCTCGGCGAAGACCTCGTCGCCCCGGCGCCATGCGGCGCGCAGGCCCTGGAAGTGCGGGCCGTAGTCGAAGCCGCGGTCGGCGAGGTTCGGGTAGAAGCCGGTCAGGTCGACGGGTTCGGCGTCGGCGGGCGGCCAGGCGGTGGTGAAGTCGACGTCGGTCGCGGCCGGCTGCGGGCCGGTGGCGAGGACGCCGGTGGCGTGCTGCACCCATGGGTGGTCGCCGTCGCCGTCCGTCCTGGAGCGCGCGCCGAAGGTGCGGCGGCCCGTCTCGTCGGCGGGGCCGACGTGCAGCTGGAGGTGTACGCCGCCGTGTTCGGGCAGGACGAGCGGGGCGGCCAGGGTGAGGTCGTCGACGCGGTCGCAGCCCACCTCGTCGGCGGCGCGGATCGCGAGTTCGGCGAAGGCCGTGCCCGGAAGCAGGACCGAGCCCATGATGACGTGCCCGGCCAGCCAGGGGTGGGTGGCGAGGGACAGGCGTGTGGTGAACAGCAGGCCGTCGCCGTCAGGCAGTTCCAGGGCGGCGCTCAGCAGGGGGTGGCCGGTCGCCGCCAGGCCGACGGCGCCGATGTCTCCGGTACGGGTGTGGTCGGGGGTCGGCCAGTACCGCTGGTGCTGGAAGGCGTACGTCGGCAGGTCGACGGCGCGCGCGTCCCGGCCGGTGAGGAACGCGGCCCAGTCGATCTCCGCACCGTGTACGTGCAGTTGTGTCAGGGCCGCGAGCAGGGTCGTTTCCTCGGGGCGGTCCTTGCGCAGGGCGGGGACGAGCAGGGTCTCGGGAGCGCTCCGGTCGGTGGCGCCGTCGTCGGGCAGCGATTCGCGTGCCATGGCCGTGAGCGTGCCGTCGGGGCCCAGTTCCAGGAAGCGCGTCACGCCCTGGGCGCGCAGGGCGCTGATCCCGTCGGCGAACCGTACCGCCGCGCGGACGTGGGTGACCCAGTACTCGGGGGTGCGCAGTTGGGCGGGGGTGGCGAGGTCGCCGGTGACGTTGGACACGACGGTCAGCGCCGGCTCGCCGTAGGTCAGGTTCTCGGCGACGGCGCGGAAGCCGGCCAGCATCGGGTCCATCAGCGGCGAGTGGAAGGCGTGCGAGACCCGCAGGCGGGTGGTCTTGCGGTCGGCGGCCTCGAAGTGCCGCGCGATGGTGAGCACCGCGTCCTCGGCGCCGGACACCACCACGGCCGTGGGGCCGTTGACGGCGGCGAGCGCGACGTCGTCGGTCAGGTGCGGGAGCACCTCTTCCTCGGTGGCGCGGATCGCCGCCATCGCGCCGCCGGCGGGCAGCGCCTGCATGAGCCGTCCGCGTGCCGCGACCAGCGCGCAGGCGTCGGCCAGCGAGAACACCCCGGCCACGTGCGCGGCGGCGATCTCGCCGACGGAGTGCCCGGCCACGTACTGCGGCTTGACGCCCCAGGACGCGACGAGCCGGAACAGGGCCACCTCGATGGCGAAGAGTCCGGCCTGGGTGTAGGCCGTCTGGTTCAGCAGGTCCGCGTCCTCGCCCCACACGACGTCGCGCAGGGGGCGGTCCAGGTGCTCGTCCAGGGCGGCGCAGACCGCGTCGAACGCTTCCGCGAAGGCGGGGTAACGGGCGTGCAGCTCGCGTCCCATGCCGAGGCGCTGGGCACCCTGGCCGGCGAAGAGGACGGCGTCCGGGCCGGTGTGGGCGGTGCCGGTGTCCACGGCGGGGTCGGCCTCGCCCGCTGCCAGGGCGGCCAGGGCGCGCAGTGCGGTGCCGTGGTCGTCGGCGCGTACGGCCGCGCGGTGGGGGAAGGCCGTACGGCGTGTCATCAGGGTGCAGGCGGCGTCCGTGAGCCGGGGCGCGGGCTCGCGGCCGAGGTGGGAGCGCAGGCGCTCCGCCTGGGCGCGCAGGGCGCTTTCGGTCTTGGCGGAGAGCAGCAGCGGCGGCGTGCCGTCGTTCTCGTCGGGTGTGGTGACCGGCGCTTCGGGTTCGGTGGCCGAGGGCAGTTCCAGGACCACGTGCGCGTTGGTGCCGCTGATGCCGAATCCGGAGACGGCGGCTCGCCTGGGGTGGCCGGTCTCGGGCCAGGCGGTGTGCTCGGTGATCAGCTCGACCGCGCCCGCGGTCCAGTCGACGTGTCCGGTGGGTTCGTCGACGTGCAGGGTGCGGGGCAGCGCGCCGTGCCGCATCGCCAGGACCATCTTCATCACGCCCGCCACGCCGGCGGCGGCCTGGGTGTGCCCGAGGTTGGACTTCACCGCGCCCAGCAGCAACGGCAGCTCCGGCGGCCGTTCCTGCCCGTAGGTGGCCAGCAGGGCCTGGGCCTCGATCGGGTCGCCCAGTGTCGTGCCCGTGCCGTGTGCCTCCACGGCGTCGACCTCGGCGGCGGTCAGCCGGGCGTTGGCCAGGGCCTGCCGGATCACCCGCTGCTGGGACGGGCCGCTGGGTGCGCTCAGGCCGTTGGACGCGCCGTCCTGGTTGACGGCCGAGCCGCGTACGACGGCGAGTACCTGGTGGCCGTTGCGGCGGGCGTCGCTGAGCCGTTCCACCAGCAGCAGGCCGACGCCCTCGCTCCAGCCGGTGCCGTCGGCGGCGGCCGCGAACGGCTTGCAGCGGCCGTCGGGGGCCAGGCCGCGCTGCCGGGCGAACTCCACGAAGGAGGAGGGGGTGGACATCACCGTCACACCGCCCGCGACCGCCAGGGAGCACTCGCCCTGGCGCAGTGCCTGCGCCGCCATGTGCAGGGCCACCAGCGACGACGAGCACGCCGTGTCCACGGTGACGGCCGGTCCTTCGAAGCCGAAGGTGTAGGAGACGCGGCCGGACACGACGCTCAGCGCGTTGCCGGTGAGCCGGTGTCCCCCGGCTTCTTCCTGTGCGGTGTCCAGGACGGTGCCGTAGTCCTGGGTGTTGGTGCCCGCGAAGACACCGGTGCTGCTGCCCCGCAGGGACTCCGGGTCGATGCCCGCCTGTTCGAGCACCTCCCAGGTGGTTTCCAGGAGCAGCCGCTGCTGCGGGTCCATGCCGAGGGCCTCGCGCGGCGAGATGCCGAAGAAGTCCGCGTCGAAGCCGGCCACGCCGTCCAGGAAGCCGCCGCCGCGGGCGTAACTGGTGCCCTGGTGGTCGGGGTCGGGGTGGTAGAGCCGGTCCAGGTCCCAGCCGCGGTCGGCGGGCATCGGGGTGATGGCGTCGCCGCCCTCGGCCAGCAGGCGCCACAGGGCTTCGGGTGAGTCCACGCCGCCGGGGAAGCGGCAGGCCATGCCGACGATCGCCACCGGTTCGTCGAGGGCGGCGGCGGAGGCCTGGACGACCGTGGCAGGCCCGGTGGCGCCCAGGACCTCGGAGCGCAGATAGGTGGCGACCGCGTCGGCGGAGGGGTGGTCGAACAGCAGGGTGGCGGGCAGCCGCAGGCCCGTCGCGGCGGCGAGCCGGTTGCGCAGGTCGACCGACATCAGCGAGTCGAAGCCCTGCTCGCGGAAGGCGCGCCGGGCGTCGACGGTGTCCGGTGAGGGGTGGCCGAGGGTCTTCGCGGCCTCTTCCCTGACCATGGTCAGCAGGGCCTGTTCCTGCTCGGCGGGCGGCAGGGCGCCGATCCGGTCGCGCAGGGGCGAGCGTTCCCGGCGCGGTCCGGCGTCGGGGCCGAGCGCGCGGCGGGCCTCGGGCAGGTCGCCGATGAGGGGGCTGGGGCGGATGGCGGTCAGGGCGGGGGCGTAGGCGTTCCAGTCGATGTCGGCCACGGTCACGTGCGTCATGCCCTGGGCGAGGGCCTGGCGCAGGGCGGCGAGTGCGGGGGCCGCGGCCATGGGCGGCAGCCCGTCGCGGCTGAAGCGGTCGGCGGCGTCGCTGTCGGTCGCCATGCCCTCGCCCGCCCAGGGGCCCCAGGACACGGAAGTGGCCGGGAGGCCGTGCCGGTGGCGGTGTTCGGCGAGGGCGTCCAGGTAGGCGTTGGCGGCGGCGTAGGCGGCCTGTCCGGCGTTGCCCACGACACCGACGATGGAGGAGAACAGCACGAAGAGGTCCAGGTCCAGGTCCTGGGTGAGTTCGTGCAGGTGCTGTGCGGCCGTTGCCTTGGGGCGCAGTACGGTCTCGAAGCGCTCGGGGGTGAGCGCGGCCAGCACGCCGTCGTCGAGGACGCCCGCGGCGTGCACGACGCCGGTCAGCGGCAGGTGCGGCGGGATGTCCGCGAGGACGGCCGCCAGCGCGTCGCGGTCGGCGGCGTCGCAGGCGACGAGGGTGACCTTGACGCCCCGGTCGGTGAGGGCGGCCGCCAGTTCCGGTGCGCCGGGGGCCTGCGGGCCGCGGCGGCCGGTGAGCACGAGGTGTTCGGCTCCGGCGTCGGCCAGCCAGTGGGCGACGTGTGCGCCGAGGGCGCCGGTGCCGCCGGTGACCAGGACGGTTCCGTGGGTGCTCCACCGGTCGCCGGTGTCGCCGCCGGGGGTGATCCGTTCCAGGCGGCGGGCGAAGGTCCCGGCCGGGCGGATCGCGACCTGGTCCTCCGCCGAGGCGAGGGTGGTCAGCAGCGCGGAGACGGCCCGCCCGTCCAGGCTTTCGGGGAGGTCGACGAGACCGCCCCAGCTCTGCGGTGACTCCAGCGCCGCGACCCGGCCCAGGCCCCAGGTCTGTGCCTGTACGGGGCTGTCGAGCGTCTCGTGCCGGTCGACGGCGACGGCGCCGCGGGTCACGGACCACAGCGGTGCCTGGATGCCCGCGCTTTCCAGGGCGTGCAGCAGCGTGGTGGTGGCGGCCAGGCCGCGGGGTACGGAGGGCAGGTCCGGGTGCGGGCGCTCGTCGAGGGCCAGCAGGGAGAGGACGCCGTCGACGGGGGTTTCCGGCCGGGCGAGGGCGTCGCCGCTTTCGTGGGTGCCGGGCAGTTCGCGTACGTCGGTGTGCAGGCCCTGGTCGTTCAGGGCGGCCAGGAGGCGGGCGGTCCACGGGTCTTCGGCGTGGCCGTCGGGCAGGACGACGAGCCAGTGCCCGGTGGCGGCGGGGCCGTTGGGGGCGGTGCGCGGGGTCCAGTGGGTGCGGTAGCTGAAACGGTCCGCCGCGGCCTGGGTCCTGCGCTGCCTGCGCCAGGAGGAGAGGGTGGGCAGGAGGCTGCCGAGGGAGTCCGCTTCACTGCCGTCAATGGCCAGGACCGCCGACAGTTCCTGGAGGTCCTCGCGTTCGACGGCCGCCCAGAATCCGGCCTCGCCCGCTTCGGCGGCGGCTGCCTCGGGCGCGTCGTCCGCCGGGCCGAGCCAGTACCACTGGCGCTGGAAGGCATAGGTGGGCAGTTCGGCGCGGGAGGTGCCGGGCGAGCCCAGGCAGGCGGTCCAGTCGACGCGTACGCCGTGGGTGAAGGCGGTGGCGATGCCCTCGATGAGCGCGGACGCTTCGGTGCGGCCGGTGCGCAGGAGGGACACCACGGCGGCATCTTCGAGGGTGGTCAGGCTGTCCTGCACCATGGGGGTGAGGACGCCGGCGGGGCCGAGCTCCACGAAGGTGGTGACGCCCTCGGCTTCGAGGGTGCGTACGGCGGCGCAGAAACGGACCGCCTCGCGGACCTGCCGCACCCAGTAGTCCGGCGAGCGCAGTTCCGCTTCGGAGGCGAGCGCGCCGGTCACCGTGGACACCACGGGGATGCGGGGCGCGTGGAAGGTCAGGTCCTGGGCGACGCGCCGGAAGTCCTCCAGCATACCGTCCATGTGCGGGGAGTGGAAGGCGTGGCTGACCCGCAGCCGCTTGGTGCGGCGGCCCTGCCCGGCCCAGTGGGCCGCGATCTCGGTGACGGCCTGTTCGTCGCCCGAGATGACGACGGATTCGGGCCCGTTGGCGGCCGCCGGCGCGACGTGTTCCTCGTGACCCGTGAGGTGGTCGCGGATCTCCTCCTCGGTGGCCTGGATCGCGACCATGGCGCCGCCTTCGGGCTGCGCCTGCATGAGGGTGCCGCGCGCGGCGACCAGCCGTGCGGCGTCGGGGAGGGTGAGCACGCCGCTGACGTGGGCGGCCGTCAGCTCGCCGATGGAGTGTCCGGCGACGAACTGCGGCACCGTGCCCCACGACTCGACGAGCCGGAACAGCGCGGTCTCCAGGGCGAAGAGGGCGGCCTGGGTGTAGGCGGTCCGGTCGAGCAGGGCGGCCTCGGCGCTGCCTTCCGCGGCGAAGACGACATCGCGCAGCGGCCGGTCCAGGTGCGGGTCGAGTTCGGCGCACACGGCGTCGAAGGCCGCGGCGAACCCGGGGTGCTCGGCGTACAGCTCGCGTCCCATGCCGAGGCGCTGGGAGCCCTGCCCGGTGAAGAGGAACGCGGTGGTGGCCTTGGCGGCGACACCGCTGACCAGGCCGGTGGCGGTACAGCCCGCTGCCAGGGCGTCCAGGCCGCTCAGGAACGCCTCGCGGTCGGCCGCGACGAGTACGGCGCGGTGTTCCATGAGCGTACGGTCGCCCGCGAGGGCGTGGGCGACCGCGGCCGGCGCGAGGCCGGCGCGGTCGCGTACGTGGCGGCCGAGGCGTTCGGCCTGCGCGCGCAGGGCTTCTTCGGTGCGGGCGGACAGAATCCAGGGCAGCGTGCCGCCGGTCCGGGCGGCCGGTTCGGCGGCCGGTCCGTCCTCGACGGCGGGTGCCTGTTCCAGGACGACGTGGGCGTTGGTGCCGCTGATGCCGAAGGAGGAGACGGCGGCGCGGCGCGGCCGGTCGGTGTCCGGCCAGGGCTCGGGCTCCGCGAGGAGCCGGGCGTTGCCCTCGCTCCAGTCGACGTGCCCGGAGGGTTCGTCCAGGTGCAGGGTCTTGGGCAGCTGCCCGTGCCGCATCGCCAGGACCATCTTCATCACGCCCGCGATGCCGGCGGCGGCCTGGGTGTGCCCGATGTTGGACTTCATGGCGCCGATGAGCACGGGCCGGTCCGCGGGGCGCTGCTGCCCGTAGGTGGCCAGCAGGGCGTGTGCCTCGACGGGGTCGCCGAGGGTGGTGCCGGTGCCGTGCGCCTCCACGGCGTCGATGTCCGAGGGGGCCAGGCCGGTGCCGTTCAGTGCCTGGCGGATGACGCGTTGCTGCGAGGGGCCGTTGGGGGCGGTCAGCCCGTTGGACGCGCCGTCCTGGTTGACGGCCGAGCCCTTCAGCACGGCGAGTACGGGGTGGCCGTTGCGTACGGCGTCGCTGAGCCGCTCGACGAGCAGCAGTCCGACGCCCTCGCTCCAGCCGGTGCCGTCGGCGGCGGCCGCGAACGGCTTGCAGCGGCCGTCGGCGGCCAGGCCGCGCTGGCGGGAGAACTCCACGAACATCTTCGGCGTGGACATCACGGTGGCGCCGCCCACCAGCGCCATGCCGCACTCGCCGCGCCGCAGCGCGTGCGCGGCCAGGTGGAGGGCGACCAGGGACGAGGAGCAGGCCGTGTCCACGGTCAGCGCGGGGCCTTCCAGGCCCAGGAGATAGGAGATCCGGCCGGAGGCGATGCTGATGTGGTTGCCGGTCAGCAGGTGCCCGCCGACCTCGTCGGCGCGGCGGCTCCCCGCGGCGTCGTACTCCCCGTGGCCGGTGCCGATGAACACGCCGGTGCGGCTGCCCGCGAGGGATTCCGGGTCGAGGCCGGCGCGTTCGACGGCCTCCCACGCGGTCTCCAGCAGCAGCCGCTGCTGGGGGTCCATGGCGAGCGCCTCGCGCGGGGAGATCCCGAAGAAGCCGGGGTCGAACTCCCCGGCGTCGTGCAGGAACCCGCCCTCGCGGGCGTAGGAGGTGCCCTGGTGGGCCGGGTCGGGGTGGTACAGCGTGTCCAGGTCCCAGCCGCGGTTGCGGGGGAAGGAGGAGATCGCGTCGACGCCGTCGCGCAGCAGGTCCCACAGTTCCTCGGGCGAGCGGACGCCGCCGGGGAAGCGGCAGGCCATCGAGACGATCGCGATGGGCTCGCGCTGCTTCGCCTCCGTCTCGTCCAATTGCTGACGGGTCTCGTGGAGGTCCGCGATCGCGCGCTTGAGGTAATCGCGCAGCTTCTCCTCGTTGGACATCAGGACGCCAATCTTTCGGTGGAATTCGGTACCTGGGCACAGCGCGCGGACACGCACGTCCGACCGTTTCCCCGCCATCCTCCACAAGGTGGACTGCGGGTTTCCCTAGACCGTGCGCGGATACGCCCCGGCGGACGGCCGGATGGCCGCCCGCCGGGGCGCTGTCTGCCGCGGCCGGGTCACTCCCCGCCGAGGGAGCCCAGCCAGTCCTTGACGATCCGCGCGGTCTGCGGGGCGTCGTCGCGGACCATGGAGAAGTGGTCCGCGTCCACGAGACGGACGTCGGCCGAGGGGATCATGTCGCTCTTCGTGTCGTCGCCCGAGACGGCCGCGGTGCCCTCCATGGCGAAGGTTTCCCTGGTGGCGCGGATGATCAGCACGGGCGCGGTGGTGTGCTGCACGTCGAGGTGGCCCAGCAGCCCCATGTAGCGGCCCATTCCGGACAGCCGGGCGTTGGTCACCCGCACCGGCGATTCCGCGTCGGCCAGGAAGTTGCGGTGCATCAGACTGTCGTAGTCGATCTCCTCCCGGTCGTCGTGCCGGATGCTGACGGTGTCCAGCAGCACGACGGCCGCGGGCTTGATGCCCCAGGTCTCCAGCAGCCCGGCGGCCACGTACGCGTACGACCCGCCGGAGGAGTGCCCGGCCAGGATGAACGGGCGGCCGTCGCTTGCGCGCAGGGCGCTCTCCGCGAGGGCCCGGACCGCGCCGGCGGGGGTGGCCGGCAGCCGTTCTCCCGGGGCGAAGCCGAGCAGGGGCAGTCCGCTGATGTGCCGCTCACCCCGGAAGGACGCGGCGAACCGGGCGTATTCGTGGACGCCGCCGTTGGCGGTGGGTGTGCTGACGCAGATCAGCTGCGGCTCGGCGGGTCCCTCGGCGAGCGTGGTCGGCAGCGGCAGTTCCTCCGGTGCGGCGGTGTCCTCGAAGGACGGGCGCAGCCCCGTCAGGGCCGACAGCATGAGCCGGATCTCGGCGAACCTGCCCCCTTCCATGGCGTCGAGGAACATCCGCTCCAGCGAGTCGGGGTCCGGGCCGGCCGGGGCGGGGGCAGCGCCGTCCGGGGAGCCGGCCAGGCCGGGCTGGGCGCCGAACTCGCCGCGCAGCCGGGCGCCGAGGTTGGCGGGCGTCTTGTTGTCGAAGACCAGTGTCGCGGGCAGTTGGAGCCCGGTGACCGTGGCGAGCCGGTTGCGCAGCTCGATCGAGGTCAGCGAGTCGAGACCCAGCGCGAGGAAGTCCTGGGTGTCCTCGATGTCCTCGGCGGCGTGGCCGAGGATGGCGGCGGCCTCGGTGCGGACCAGGTCGACGAGGTGTCGTACGCGGTCCTCTTCCGGCAGTTCGAGCAGGGCCTGGACGAAGGTGGCCGGGGTGCCGGAGGTGCTCGTGGCGTTGGCGGCGGTCCGCCTGCTGTGGCGCACCAGCCCGCGGAAGAGCGGCGGGATCTGTCCTTCCGGCACGCGGGCGCCGGGGATCAGGCCCACCGCCATCACGACGGGCTCGGCGTAGCCGCGCGCACTGTCGAACAGGGCCATGCCCTCCTCGATGGAGACGGGCGCCATGCCGTTGAGCCGCATGCGCGCCACGGTGGCCTGGTTCATCGAATCGGCCATGCCACCGCCGTCCCAGTGGCCCCACACGAGCGACTGGCCCGGCAGGCCGAGGGCGGCCCGGTGCCGGATCAGGCCGTCGAGGAAGGCGTTCGCGGACGCGTAGTTGGCCACGCCGGGGGCGCCCAGCACACCGGAGACGGAGGAGAACATGATGAACGCGGCGAGGCCGAGATCCTTGGTGGCCTCGTGCAGGTTCCAGGCGGCGTCCACCTTCGGCCGCAGTACCGGCGTCAGGCGCTCCGGGGTCAGCGCGGTGACCACGCCGTCGTCGAGGACACCGGCGAGGTGGACGACCGCGGTCAGCGGGTGTCCGGCCGGGATGGCGGCCAGGAGTCCGGCGAGCGCGTCCGGGTCCGCCGTGTCGCAGGCCGCGATGGTGGGCTGGGCCCCCAGCGCCCGCAGTTCCTCGGCCAGTTCGTCCGCTCCGCTGGCCGCCGGGCCCCTGCGGCTGACCAGCAGCAGGTGCCGGGTGCCGGTCGTGGCGAGGTAGCGGGCCAGCTCGATGCCCAGGCCGCCGGTGCCACCGGTGATCAGTACGGTCCCTTCGGGGTCCCACTGCGGCGACCGGGTCTCGGCGTCGGCGGGCAGCCAGGCCAGCCGTCCCATGAGCACCGACTTGTCGCGTACGACGAACTGGGTCTCGCCGGAGGGCAGCAGCCCCGGCAGGGCGTCGAGGAGCGTCGCGAGGTCGTCGCCGTCGTCGCCCGGTTCCTCGATGTCGGCCAGGACGAAGCGGCCGGGGTGTTCCGCGATCGTGGAGCGCAGCAGGCCCCAGACGGCGGCACCGGCCGGGTCGCCGCCGCCGACGGCGCCGTGCGTCAGGAACACCAGCTGGGCCGTGGCGTGGCGTTCGTCGGCGAGCCAGTCCTGTACCAGGAGCAGAGCCTGGGTGGTCAGTTCGTGCACGGCCTTCGGGTAGCCGTCCACCGCACGGGGAACGGGGACCACGACCAGGTCCGGGGTGCCCGCGATGTCGGCGAGCGACGCGGTTCCCAGGGGCTCCAGGACGGTGCTCCGGGCGCTCGGCGCGTCCTCCGTGCGCGGTGCGGGGATCCACTCCAGGCGCAGCAGCTTCTGGCGCTGACCGCGGACGGCGCGCTCGGGGGCTTCCGCCAGGGTGCGCAGCGTGACGGCGCGCGCCGAGAGTACGGGTTCCCCGTCGGCGTCGACCGCGCTGACGCTGACGGTGTCCGCGCCGGTCTTCGTGATCCGTGCACGTACCGCCGAAGCGCCGGAGGCGTGCAGCGACACGTCGTGCCAGGTGGCCGCGTAGGAAAGGTGCTCCTCGTCGCCCACGTCGCTGAAGGCGGTGCCGTGCAGGACCGCTTCGAGCAGTGCGGGGTGCAGGCCGAAGGACGGGGCGTCGGAGGCGAGGCCGTCCGGGAGTTCGGCTTCGACGAAGGTGTCGTCGCCGCGGACCCAGGCCGCTCGCAGTCCGTGGAAGGCGGGGCCGTACCCGGTCCCTTCGTAGTACCCGTCCAGGTCGACGTCGGACGCGTCGCCGGGCGGCCAGGTGGTCACGTCGAGGGGCTTCTCGGTGTGCCGGCCGGTGGTGAGGGTGCCGGTGGCGTGCCGGGTCCAGGGCTCGTCCGGCGTGGCCTGGGGGCGGGAGAAGAAGCGGATCTGCCGGGTGCCGTCGTCGTCCGGGGCGCCGAGCCACACCTGGAACACCAGGGCCGCGCCCTCGGTGAGCACCAGCGGAGCGTCGTCGAGGTCGAGTCCGGCGACCCGGTCGCAGTCGACCTGGTCTCCGGCGCGTACGGCCAGCTCGACGAAGCCGGCGGCCGGGAAGACGACCGCGCCGCCTGCCACGTTGTCCTTGAGCCAGGGGTGGGTCTCCGTCGACAGCCGGCTGGTGAACAGCATGCCGCCGCCGTCCGCCAGCGCCACCGCGGCGCCCAGCAGGGGGTGCTCGGTGGGCAGCAGGCCGGCGGAGGTCACGTCGCCCGCCAGCGCCGTCCGCTTCGGCCAGTAGCGCCGGTGCTGGAACGGGTAGGTGGGCAGGTCGACACGGCGGGCGCCGGTGCCGTCGAAGACCCGGGCCCAGTCCGCCTCGACCCCGGCGACGTGCAGCTGCGCCAGGGTGGTGAGCACGGCCGTCTCCTCAGGACGGTCCTTGCGCAGGGTGCTGACGGCGACGACGGTGCCGTCCACGTTGTGCGGGACCATGCCCGACAGGACGCCGTCGGTGCCCAGCTCCAGGAAGGCCGTGACGTCCTCGGCGGCCAGGGCGCGTACCGCGTCGGCGAAGCGGACGGGCTCGCGGACGTTGCGGACCCAGTAATCGGCGGAGCGCATCAGCTCCTCGGGGGCCCGTTCGCCGGTCACGGTCGAGACGAGGGGCAGGCGCGGCTCGTGGAAGGTGAGGCCCTCGGCGACCTGGCGGAAGTCCTCCAGGATCGGGTCCATCAGCGGGCAGTGGCCGGCGACCTGCACCGCCACCTGCCGCGTCTTGCGTCCCTCGGCGATGAACGCCTCGGTGATGCGCTGTGTGGCGGGTCCGTCGCCGGCGATGACGACCGAGTCCGGTCCGTTGACCGCCGCGATCGACACGCCGTCGACCAGCCGCGCGGCGGCCTCCGCCTCGCTCGCCTGGATCGCCACCATGATGGCGCCCCGGCCTTCCAGGGTGTTCATCAGCCGCCCGCGGGCCGCCGCCAGGGTGCAGGCGTCCGCCAGCGAGAGGACTCCGGCGACATGCGCGGCGGCGATCTCGCCGAACGAGTGCCCGCCGACGAAGTCGGGGCGTACACCCCAGGATTCGACGAGCCGGAACAGTGCCACCTGCATGGCGAACATGGCCGGCTGGGTGAATTTGGTCTGGTCCAGCCGTTCGGCGTCGGTGAGCATCACCTCCCGCAGTTCGGCGTCGAAGTGGGCCAGTGCCGCGTCCAGGGCCTCGGCGAACACCGGGAACCGGTCGTACAGTTCGCGGCCCATCCCGACCCGCTGGCCGCCCTGGCCCGGGAAGAGCATGGCCAGCGAGCGGTCCTCGGCCGTGCCGCGCGCGACCTCCTCCCCGGCCAGCAGCACCGCGCGGTGCGCGAACACCGGCCGGCCCGTGGCCAGCGAGAAGCCCACGTCGGCCGGGGCGAGTTCCGGCCGGTCGCCGGTCCAGTCCCGGAGCTGTTCGATGCCGTCGGCCAGTGCCTGGGACGTCTTGCCCGAGACGAGCCACGGCACGGCGCGCGGCTCGACGGGCCGGGTGTCCCGGTCCGGCTGCCCGGCGGTCTCCGGTGCCTGTTCGAGGATGGCGTGGGCGTTGGTGCCGCTCATGCCGAAGGAGGAGACCGCGCCGCGGCGCGGGCGGCCGGTGTCCGGCCAGTCGGTCCGCTCGGTGAGGAGTTGGACGTCACCCGCCGTCCAGTCGACGTGGGAGGAGGGCGTGTCGATGTGCAGGGAGCGCGGCAGTACGCCGTGCCGCAGCGCCAGGACCATCTTGATGACACCGGAGACACCGGCCGCCGCCATGGTGTGGCCGATGTTCGACTTGAGGGAGCCCAGCATCAGCGGGCGCCCCTCGGCCCGGTCCCGGCCGTAGGTGGCGAGCAGCGCCTGGGCCTCGATCGGGTCGCCGAGCGAGGTGCCGGTGCCGTGTGCCTCGACCGCGTCCACGTCGGCCGTCGACAGTCCGGCGTTCGCCAGGGCCTGGCCGATGACGCGCTGCTGGGACGGGCCGTTGGGTGCCGTCAGGCCGTTGGAGGCGCCGTCCTGGTTGACGGCCGAGCCGCGGACGACGGCGAGGATGTCGTGTCCGTTGCGGCGGGCGTCGGACAGCCGCTCCAGTACGAGTACGCCGACGCCTTCGGCCCAGCTGGTGCCGTCGGCGTCGTCGGAGAACGCCTTGCAGCGGCCGTCCGACGCCAGCGCGCCCTGCCTGCTGAAGCCGGCGATGCTCATCGGCGTGGACAGCAGCGTCACACCGCCGGCCAGCGCCAGCGAGCATTCGCCGTTGCGCAGCGCGTGGGTCGCCAGGTGGAGTGAGACGAGCGAGGAGGAGCACGCGGTGTCGACGGTGACGGCGGGGCCCTCCAGGCCGAAGGTGTAGGACAGCCGCCCGGACAGGACACTGCCCGCGAGTCCGGTGCTGGCGTGGGCCTCGACGTCCTCTCCGGAGTTCATCAGGATGCTGCCGTAGTCGGAGCCGCTGGTGCCGACGAAGACGCCGGTGGCGGTGCCCCGCAGGGTCACCGGGTCGATGCCGGCCCGCTCGACGGCCTCCCAGGAGGTCTCCAGCATCAGCCGCTGCTGCGGGTCCATCGCCATGGCTTCGCGCGGGGAGATGCCGAAGAACGGGGCGTCGAAGTCGCCGAGCCCGTCCAGGAAGCCGCCCCGGGAGGCGGAGCTGCGGCCCTGGTCGCCCTCCGCCCCGCCCAGCAGGGTCTCCAGGTCCCAGCCCCGGTCGGTCGGGAAGGCGGAGATGCCGTCGCGCTCGTCGGTGACGAGCCGCCACAGGTCCTCCGGGGACCGCACGCCGCCGGGCAGCCGGCAGGCCATGCCGACGATGACGACCGGGTCGTCGGCGGACGCCGTGCCGACCGTGGCGGGGGCCCGGTCCGTGCCGTGCTCGTCGAGGAGTTCGGCGATGAGGTGGCCGGCGAGGGTGGTGGGGTTGGGGTAGTCGAAGACGAGGGTGGCGGGCAGTCGGAGGCCGGTGGCGGTGGCGATCCGGTTGCGGAGTTCGACGGCGGTCAGCGAGTCGAAGCCCAGGTCGTGGAAGTCCCGGCGGGTGTCGATAGCCTTGCCCGAGGTGTGTCCGAGCACGGCGGCGGCCTCGGCGCGTACCAGATCGACCGTGAAGGCGCTGCGCTCGTCCGCACTCAGTTCGGTCAGCCGCCGGGTCAGCCGCAGGGCCGCTTCGGTGCCGTCGGCGGAGACCGCCGCCGTACGGCGGGCGCCCTTGACCAGGCCCCGCAGCACCGGCGGTACGGCGCCGCGGCCCCGGGCACCTGAGGCCAGGGGTCCGAGCGGGACGAGGTGCGCCGCGTCGGCCGCGGTGGCGGCGTCGAACAGGGCCAGTCCCCGCTCGGCCGACAGCCGCGGCACGTCCAGGGACGCGATCCGCTCCGGTTCCGCGGCGGACGACGCCCGCGTGCTCCCGTCCTGCGTAGCCCAGGCGCCCCAGGCGAGGGACTGGGCGGGCAGGCCCTGCGCCGTACGGTGGCGGGCCAGCGCGTCGAGGAAGGCATTGCCCGCGGCGTACCCGCCGTGACCGGCGCTCCCCATGACGCCGGAGACGGACGAGTACAGGACGAACGCGGCGAGGTCGAGATTCTTGGTGGCCTCGTGCAGATGCCAGGCCCCGTCCACCTTGGGACGCAGTTCGGCCGACAGCCGCTCGGGCGTCAACGACGTCAGTTCATCACCGTCAAGGATGCCGGCCGTGTGGATCACGGCGGTCAGCGGATGCTCCGCGGGCACCGATCCCAGCGCCGCTGCCACCTGCTCCCGGTCGGCCACATCACACGCCAGGACAGTGACCCCGGCGCCGTGCCCGGCCAGCTCCGCCCGCAGCCCGTCCGCGCCGGAGGCGTCCGGGCCGCTGCGGCTGACGAGCAGCAGATGCCGCACGCCACGCTCGGCCACCAGATGCCGGGCCAGCTCACCAGCCAGACCACCGGTACCGCCGGTGATCAGCACCGTACCCTCCGGGTCCCAGACCCGCGGCAGGGTCAGCACGATCTTCCCGATGTGCTGCGCCCGGCTCATGAACCGGAACGCCTCCGGCGCCCGCCGCACATCCCACGTCGCCACCGGCAACGGCCGCAACACACCCGCAGCGAACAGCTCCAGCAGTGCGCCGAGCATGTCCCGGGTACGCTCCGGGCCCGCTTCCGCGAGGTCGAAGGCGCGGTAGCGCACTCCGTCGGCGGACTCGGGGTCGCGGATGTCCGTCTGGCCCATCTCCAGGAAGTGACCGCCGGGGGCGGTCAGCCGCAAGGAGGCGTCGACGATTTCGCCCGTGAGGGCGTTGAGAACGACGTCCACGCCGCGGCCACCGGTGACCTCCCGGAACCGCTCCTCGAACTCCGTCGTACGCGAGGAGGCCATGTGATCGTCGGCGACACCCAGCTCCCGCAGCGTGCCCCACTTGGCCTCACTGGCCGTGGCGAACACCTCGGCACCCATGTGCCGCGCCAGCTGGATCGCCGCCATACCGACACCACCGGCCCCGGCATGCACCAGAACCGACTGGCCCGGCCGCAGATCGGCAAGATCCTTCAGAGCGTAGTACGCGGTCAGGAAGACCAGCGGCACGGAAGCGGCCTCGGCGGCCGACCAGCCCTCCGGGATACGGGTCAGCAGCCGCGCGTCGGCGACGGTCTCCGGGCCGAAGCCGCCGAGGACCAGGCCGGTCACGCGGTCCCCCGGGCGCAGTCCGGCCACACCGGGCCCGGTCTCGGTCACCACACCGGCAGCCTCGGCACCCAGGGCCCCGGCTTCGCCCGGGTACATGCCCAGTGCGTCGAGTACGTCGCGGAAGTTGACCCCCGCGGCCTCGACCCGGATACGAACCTGCCCCTCGGCGAGGGGTTCCAGAATCTCCGGGCAGGGAGCGAGAACCAGCTTGTCGAGGCTGCCCTTGGCCGCGCTGTCCAGCCGCCACGGCACCTCGGCGGGCGGCAGCAGTCCGGTACCGCTGCCGAGAGGGGCCAGCCGCGCCATCCGGACGGTGCCACCGCGGACCACGAACTGGGCGTCGCCGGTGGCCAGCAGGTTCGGCAGGTCCGCGAGTACCCCGGTCAGGTCTCCGGCTTCGTCCGGTCCGGCTTCGAGGTCCAGCAGTGCGATGCTCCCGGGGTTCTCCGACTGCGCCGAGCGCACCAGACCCCACACCGCGGCCGCCGCCA
>NZ_JBVIQN010000070.1:0-17379 GCF_055577005.1 Streptomyces sp. NPDC033221
CGGGCCACGGCCTGGTTCGCCGCCCGAGGCATCACCATCGAACGTGTCCTGACCGACAACGCCTGGGCCTATTCCAAGAACACCTGGCGCCGCACTTGTCGCGACCTGGGCATCCAGCCGCGCTGGACCAAACCTTGGCGCCCGCAGACCAACGGCAAGGTCGAACGCTTCCACCGCACCCTGCTCGACGAATGGGCCTACCACCAGCCCTACACCTCAGACACCGAACGTCAGGCCGCCTTCCCCGACTGGCTCGACTGGTACAACTACCACCGACCCCACACCGGCATCGGCGGCCACACCCCAGCCAGCCGCGTCACCAACCTCCTCAAACAACACACCTAGCCGAACAGCCCGACGCGCGTACGGTGCCCCTCCGGGCTCTTCTGGGAGGGGCACCGTCGTATCCCCGTATCCGCCGCTGGCCGGCTTGCTCGTCGCTGACAACGCGACCAGGCGTCGTTGCCGGACCACCCTTGTCTGGTTCTTCGGCTCGTGTCGAGTCCTACCGTCTCGCCCCCACCAAAGTCCAGGGGGGAACAGGCTGGCGCCGCCTGCGGTCCCGGCCACTCGTCAAAAGTGACCAGGACCGGTGTGGTGGTCAGGCCAGTGTTTTCGCCGCCGGTGTCCAGTTGACGGAAAGGTGTTGCTGCATTCGGGTTTTGGAGTTTCGTCAGGAAACTCTCTCGAAGCGGAACTGCTGTGCGGTTTCCGCGGACACCGGAAGGTAGAGGCCGTCCTCGGCCCCCTGGCCGTTGACGCTGAAATCAACGCCCGCCTGAATGCCGGGGCCTGTGTTGAGCACAACCTCTATCTCTTGGTCCGCAGCGGAAGACGTCTTCTTCTTCATGGACCACGTTCCGCTCCCGCCGACGGTGGCGTTCGGGGTTCCGTCCGGTGCGAAGCGTGCGGGTATCTTCTCTCCGGTTGCCGTTCCGTCCTCATGCAGGGTCAGCTGGGCTCCGTGGGAGCCGGCCCAGGAGCCGATGACGTCACTGCGCTCCGCCGTGCCCGGCTTCATCGCGTCGATGGCGGCGAAGACCAGGAACCCCCCGGCGGCAAGCACCAGTACGGACGCCGCGATGGCCAGCGACACTTTCTTTTTCATCGGACGATCATTTCCTCTTCCCAAATAGCTTCCTGGACCTTTGTCCGGAATGGCCCGTCGATCTTGTCCGCTATGCCGGTCCACGGCATGCCGACCCACTTCTCGACGAACGGCCTGTATTTCCCGGGCGGATGCAGGAGGGAGTTGATGGTGGTTTTATTCTCAATTCGAATCCGCAATCTGGTCTTACCCGTTTTTGCGTCTCGCGAGAGGACGTCGAAATAATATTCGTATGAGCCGGCGAAGGTGGCGGACGAAGTGCCGTACTTTCCCCCGGTGCGCGCCACCTTCTCGAACCCGGTGAACCCGTACGTCAGCAGGTCGGTCGCATCGTCGACCAGCCGGCTCCAGCCTTCATGCCGCACCACACTGTATCCGCCGTTGTACATTTTAGGGTCTCCCTTGAGGACCTTTTGGCGGATCTCATCGCGAACAGTGTCCATCGAGTGGTCATTGCGGAGCTGCTCCGTGAACTCGTCTCCGGCGAAGAAGAAGTCCACCTTGTTGCCCGTTCCGGCCACCCACTGGATGCCGAGCTGGATCGCGCTCGGAGCGTTAGATCCTCCCTTGTTGTCCGCGCCGATGGTCAGCAGCTCCCGCCATGCCTGTAGCTGCAGACGCGTGACGTCTGACATGCCCGACTCCGCCTGCCGGGTCACCTCCTCTTGCTGTCGTCGGCGCTCCTCCTCATCGCGGACCTTGATGTAGTACGTCGCAAGAGTATTTCCGTATGCCTTCTCGGCCGCAGCGGCGTCCTTCCCGGCGGCTTCGGCCGAGGCACGGGCCTGGCGTGCTGCGGTATAGGCGGAGTCGGCGTCGGCGTTGGCCCGCAGCGCGGACGCGGATGCCCGGGACGCTTCGTACTCGGCTTTAGTGGCCTCATGTTCGGCCTGGGTGGCCGCGGCGTCGGCCAGGCGTGCCGACTTGTTTGCTGCGGCTGCCGATTCCTCAGCCGCCTTGGCGTAGTTGTCGGCTTCCGTGGCGTATTCCTGGGCCTTTTTCTGCGAGGCGTCGGCGTTGTCTGCCGCCTTTTTGGCCTCAGTCGCCCACTTATTGGCATTCGCCGCAATGACGGCGGCCTCGGCCGCGTTCTTCAGAGACTGAGCAGACCGCCAAGATCCCCGACAGGGTCAAGCTCAACGCGAAACGCCGGTCCCGACCACTCAAATCGAGTGCTCAAGACCGACGTCAAGCTGGGGCCAGGACTTATCCCAACGGTGTCGCGAGGCAAGGCGGTTCCCCTTCCGAGAGCTCGGAAGGGGAACCGGGGGTCAAGCAGCGCTGAACCAGCAGATGTTCACGAAGTCCAGCGGATCATTGTACTGCTTCATTTCTCTGGATACTCTTTGCAGGGCCTGGTCCCGGGGGAGGTTCCAGGGTACGAAGTCCTCATCCTCCTGGGAGCCGAGGTCGCCAATTTGCACTCCACGGTCCAGCATGTCGCCGATCAGCTGCAGGGTGACGTTTTGCAACTGTGCTTCGGTGCGGTCTTTCCCGGCGATGTTTTTGGCTGCGTCTCGGACTGGGATGAAGTACACGGGGGTCATTTCCGCATATTCGACGAGGTATTCGAGTTCTTCTTCGTATACATCTTCTGTCGACATTCCGGCCCTCTTAGTGTTTTATGTGGTAACGCTTCAGTCCGAGTTCCTTCTGGAGATCGTCGCTGAAGTCGGAGGTCGGGTCCATCTTACCGCCTGACGTGCTGAAATTGCGGTAATTGATATTCCCGCCTTCGAGCTCCGAGACCTCGACTGGGCCCTTTTTCGTTGGGATGATCTTGTCTGGAGCGCCGAGCTCCTTGCGAATGTTGTCGGCGACCTCTGACAGCTCATCAGGGGTGACCATGTGGACCGGCTTCCCTGGCTTGTCTGGCTTGCCGTAGGGCTTGCCGTCCTTCAGGACGGCATTGCGGGCCTTGGCGATCTTGCCGAGGCGGGAGGCTTCTGCCAGTTCCTTGGCATCCTTGAGGCCCTTACCGGCAAGGTTGCCGGCAAGGCCGGCAAGGCCGGCAGCCTTGCCGGTGGGTGTAAGGGCCACGGCGAAGGCGGCGCACCGTGTGACGGTGGGGTCCTTGATGCACTCTTCGAGGTCGGTGAGGGAGGACAGCTCCTTCAGAGCTTCCAGGTGTTTCTTGCCGAGGTCCTCGATGGCATCGGTGTCCACATAGGCGTCGTCCTGGGTGAGGAGGCAGCCCATCATGCCGCCCTTGCCGTAGCCCGCAGCCGGAGCGACGCACGGCGTGCCCTCCTTCTCCTTCGCCTTTTCGGCCTCCTTCCTCGCCTCTTCGGCGCGTCGCTTGGCTTCGGCGACTTCCTTGCGCCGCATTTCCTCGACATCGACCCAGGCCGCCGAGGCGATCTTGGAGGCTTCCTCAGCGTCCTTGCCGGCCTGATCGGCGGACCGGCGGGCGGCGGCTGCTGCGTCGTGCGCCATCTCAGCGGAGTTGCGCGCGTAGTTCGCCGAGAATTCGGCGCGGGCGGCAGAGGCTTCGGCAGCCCGGGCATCGCGCTGGGCGGCCTCGGCGGCGTTGCGGGCGGTGGCTGCCGACCTCTTCGCCTCGGCGGCGGATTTCTCGGCGGCCGTGGCTGATGCGGCGGCGTCCTGCCGGTAGCCGTCGGCCCGCTGGGCGGACTTCTTCGCCTCGGCAGCCGCCTGGTGTCGGCGTCGGCCTGGGCATTGTGGGCCACGGCTGCCGCCTGGGCGGCGTGCCAGGAGTTCTCCCGGGCCCGGGCCGCGAGCTTGGACGCCTCGGCGAGCAGGCCCTTCATCTGGGTGATGTGGGTCTGGGCGAGCTGGTCCTTGCGGACCGCCATGTACTGGCCGACCTGGATAAAGCTGTGCAGCTGCTCCGGCATACCGGACAGGGCTATCTTCGCGGCCGCCTGCAGCTCCGGGCCGCCGACGCTGACCAGTTGCCCGCGCGGACCCGCTCATCGGCGGTGCGCGACAGGTACTGGCCGCTGTTCAAGAAGGCCAGGAGCTTCTTGGCCGAGCCGGCCTTGAGAGCATCCTTGGAGGCTTCCTTCACCGCAGATCCGCCGATGCTGTTCACGGGGGTTGAGGAACATCCATGCCAGATCGTGCGCTAAGCCCGGATCGCCGCTGGTGGGCACCTGACGGGACGTCGGCGCGGCGGTGGCCGTGAAATCGTTCCACAGGTAACGCCCCATTATCTGCGGTATCATTGAGCGCGACCTGCGGGGACGTCTTCCGCACGCTGCGTGAAGCGGCCCTGTTATCTGCGGCAAGGGAGAGACGGTGCCCGCGGTCCTGCTGCTGCCGACCGGGAAGGCGCTGACCGTCCGGACGGCGGCCGACACCTTCCTCGACTCGCTCGCCAACCCGGACACCGTCCGGAACTACGGCATCGCGGTCGGGAAGACCGCCGAGCGGATCGGCGAGGGCCGCCCGCTCGCCACGGTGGCGGACGACGAGATCGGCGAGACGCTGGAGCTGCTGTGGGGCAGCTCGGCGGTCAACACCTGGAACGCCCGCCGCGGCGCGGTGCTCTCCTGGACGAGCTGGTGCGCCGAGCGCGGCTACGACGGGCCGGCGGTCCCGGCCTGGGCGAAGCGGATGCCGCCGCCGGACTCCGACACCCCGGTGCGCTCGAAGATGGCGATCGACCGGCTGATCGCCCGCCGCGACGTCCACCTGCGGGAGAAGACCCTGTGGCGGATGCTCTATTCTCTGAACTTTGCCATCGCGGCGTAGGGCAGGCGATGTTGGGATGCTTCAGGCGTCGCCGGGCGCGGGCCTCTCGCTCGGACTCCTTGTGCTCCCGGCGTGAGTCACGGTAGGGATGCCGAGGTCAACAACGCTGTGGTTGGCCGGACGCCGGTCGAGCTGTGCGAGTTTCTCCTCGGCACCGGCAAGGCTGATCTTCAGTCCCTCGACTTCGCCAAGCCATCCTTCGCGTTCAGCCTCCGCGATGCGGGCGTGAAGGTTGTCGCGGATCTCGACGAGCCGCATCCGCTGGTCGGGGTCGGGCCACAGCATCGGACATCTCACACAAGCTTCTCTGAACTATCGCTTGGTTCCCGCCGAATGAGCTGTCGAGCTCATCCATATCGGTAGGCGCGAACCTCACGACTTCAGCACATCTTCCCGATCTTCAATGCTCGCGCCCGCTCTCCACTGTTCTCCGGGTGGATGCGCTCGGCCAGGCAGTGCCGGTGGGAGATGATGGTGTGGCTTCCTGGACCGTCGCTGCTGCGGGAGTCCAGGACGAGGGCGTCTCCACCTGGGCCCAACGTGATCGGTTCACCACAGAAGTCGCAGCTCCAGACAAGCGACTCCAGGTCGGCAGGTCGGATGGTGAGCCGCACTGATACCGGCGGATGCCAGCGGTGGATTTGCTCGATCACTGCATCGATCTGTGAACCGACGGGTGGAAAGAGCGCGAGTAGTTCGTCGTGGCTGCGCGTGGTCTGGGAGAACTGCTGGATCATGTCGATAGAGGCCGACAGACCGGTGTTCTCGTAACCAACGATCTCAACGAGAACACCCCATGGGTGATGGCTGAGGACCCTGACCTGCACCTTCTGGCCAGGCATGAGCGCCAGACTGTGCGTCTCGAACCTTTCCATGAACCGCTTCCCATCCCTTAGCCCAGCAGACCGCGGCTGGTGGCGCTCATGCACGCGTGTCGTCGACGTCGGAGCCGATCACCGCACTCAGGGCCCGCAAGGCGCCATCGTATTGGTGACGGTCGAACTGGAACGGACCGAATGCCACATAGTCGCGGGTCTTGCGGTGCGGTTGCTCAAAGGCGTCCCAGGTCACGAAGTCGGTCGTCGCGGTGATGCGGGCCATGAGGGGCCAGCATCCCCACTCGCCGCATTCACAACCGAGAACGGGTGTCTTCGGCCCCATCGCGTTGGTGGACCGTCCGAGGAAGTGATCCTGCATCGGGCCGAACCGGAAGAACTCCGGAATCAGACCGCCGTAGGCGTCGCCTGCGGGCTGCATCCCGGCGGCGATCTCGAACCCGTCGATCAGCTCGGTAAGTGGTGCTCCGTCGATGCGGGGGACGATCACGAGCGGGCCGCCGTCGCCACGATGCTGGCAGTCGAACCGGATGTCATTACTGGTCATCCAGTGATTGTGTCAGCGAAGCCGTTTCCCCCCGCCTGGGTGGATTGAGCTGCGGCTATGCGGGTTGAGCACCGGGCCGGTGCCCACGTCGCGGTGGAAGTCGTAGAAGGTCCGCAGGACCGTCTCACTGTGCGTACGGACCGACGGCGCGTATGGCTTCCCACCCGGCTTCCACTGCCCGACATGATCAGCCTGACGGCGCCAGTGCGGACGCCGAGGCTGGCCCGCGAGCTGCAGCCAGCGGGAGAAGTCCCTCGCCTCGATCCGGCTGGCTCGGTCCCACGGTACCTCGACGGCCCACAGGAAACGGAACCAGCGCAGCAGGTCCATTCCATACGAGCGCTGGGTCGTTGCCGGTCGCCCGATCGCCTGCAGATCCCGCAGGAACCCGGCTGCACCTTCGACCGGCTCACCGGCCGGGCCGACGAGCCGGTAGGGCTCCCACAGATCGTTCGTGGCCACCAGCTCTCCGGCCAAGGGCACGGACAGGGCCGCCAGGTCTCTCGATGACTCCACGGCCAGACCAACGATGACCCTGCCAAACAGTCACTGACCTGCAAGAACATCACAAGTAGTTCAGTCAACAGGTACGAGACGTGCGCCCGCTCCGAGGAGGTCCTGGACGTCAACATCGAGGACCTGGACCTGGCCGGCCGCCGCTGCCCGGTGAAGTCCAAGGGCGCCCAGCCGAAGGTCCGCCGCCGAGGCGCCGCCCGCTCCGACTACGTGCTGGAGACGGTGTTCTGGGACGCGGGCACCGCCCGGCTGCTGCCCCGGCTGCTCAAGGGCCGCACCCGCGGGCCGGTGTTCGTCACCCACCGCCGCCCCGGCCCCGGCAAGGTCGTCTCGGCCCGGGACGTCTGCCCGGACACCGGCCTGGCCCGGCTCTCCTACGGCCAGGCCCGCGCGCTGCTCGACCAGCACACCGCGTTGGCCGGCCCGGGCACCGGCTGGGACCTGCATGAGTACCGGCACTCCTCCTTGACCCACCTCGGCGAGCGGGGCGCATCCGAGCTGATGCTGATGGCCAAGTCCCGGCACAAGAAAGTGGAGAACGTCCGCCGGTACTTCAAGCCGTCCGCGGAGGCCATCGCCGAGGTAACCAGTCTCCTCGCGCCCGGGGACAGCCGACGCTGAACCGTTGCAACGCATCCCTGTCCGGCTGGGCCAGTGCCTGCGCGCCCGGGAAGCCACGAGCGGCTTGAGAGCACATAGTTCCCCGAAGCAGCCAACAGGACCAGGTACCGGAAGCTCCTGCGAGCTGAGCCTTCGCGGAGGTCAGTCCCGTGCAAGCCATCCCTTGACGTTCTCGGCCTCATCCCTCGTAAGCTCGCCGTCCCTGAGCATGAACTGGGCAAACTTCCGGATCGCTGAAGCCCGGTGAGGACGCGGCACCGCCAAGACCGACATGTACCTCTCGTAGGTCGTCCCGACGATGATGACGCCCCCAGACGGTGACATCGTGGCGAGTCCATTTCTCGCGGGCCCGTTGATGGTGGCGCCGTTGGACCCGGCGACGGTCCAATTCTCCTGAAGTCGAACGCGTGCCCAGTAGAGGTCACTGTCGTATGGATCGTCGTGCAGATTGACCAGGAGGAGGAACTCCCCCCTATCTCCGAACAACCCGAATCGCGATGCCAGCTCAAACCAGGCGTCGTCGACCTCCTGGAGAGGATCGGGACTGTCGTATTCGACAACGATGTCGACGCGCCCGTCCTGCAGGCCACATGACGTTGCATGAGCCGCCTCGGGCGGGCAGGAGGTCACCGTTTGCTCGATGGCGAGCAGAGTGACCCCCGACGAGGCAAGCGTCGCGGACAGTTCCTCAAAGGTCTTCAGGACTGGCTCCCATCAGCAACACGCGGAATCGAACTGAACGAGCTTCCCATAGTCGCGCCTGGGCCCGTCGGCCCCGCCCTGAGCTTCGCCGGGAGCCGGGCGGCGACATCCCGGTAGGTGCCGTCCAGCAGCACGGCCCGCGCCGCCAGGTGCTCGGCGGCGTTGCCCGGCAGGCCGAGAGAGGCCAGCACGGTGGGCCGGGCCTGCTCCCACGCCTCGCCGGCCAGCAGCTTCGCCCGCGGGTCGCTCCACTTCGAGGAGTTCACGGCGAAGACCTCCTTGCGCCGCAGCAGCCGGTGCACCTGCTCCAGCACGCAGATGCTGTACGCCTTCCAGTCCACCTCGCCCGGCTCCAGGTGCGGCGCCGAAAGCACCAGCCGCTTCCACGACCCGGCCAGCAGGGCGGTGTCGATCTCGGCCTCCACCACCTTCTTGCGGCCCATCAGCTCCGGCAGCGACAGGAAGGCCCGCAGCGCCCGCGCCCCCTCCGCGGTCGCCTCGAAGTCCACCACCTCCACCAGCAGCTTCAGGAACGGCCGCACCGTGGAGAACCGGGACACCAGCATCCGCCGCCACGCCTCGTCCGCGTCCGAGTCCAGGGGCGGAGCCAGCTCGACCATCGCCGCCACCGCCGCGGCGAGCTCCTTGCGCGGCACCACCGCCTCGATCGCCTCCCACATCGCCGCCAGCGTCGCGACCTTCGGCGCGGTGATCTCCCCGGTGGAGGTGTCCACCTGTTCGGCGGTCTCCTCCAGCACCACCTGCAGCGCGGCGGCGAGCTTCGCGCCGGCCCGCTCCACCTTCGGCAGGGTCTTCAACTTCTCCTTCGCCGTCTCCCGCTCCGCCCGCGCCAGCAGCCTGGTGGCCACCAGCACGTCCAGCAGGTCCAGCGCGTCGTCCACCGCCCGGGTGGTCAGGTGCACCGCGGTGGCCAGCAAGGTGGCCAGGCGACGCGCGTCGCCGTGCCGGCGCAGCAGCGACGCCTTCCCGTCCACCCCGTACCGGGACAGTTCCACCAGCCGGCGCGGCGGCACCCCGGCCACGGCCACCTCGCCCATCCCCAGCCTGGCGATCTCCTGGGCCCGCTCCAGCGCGGCCTTCATCTGCGGCCCCGCGCACCGGCCCGCGCCGCAGCCGGTCCAGCTCCGAGACCCGCGCCCCATCCGGCACCGTCAGCAGATCGTCCAGCGCCGCCCGTTGCCCAGGTGTCAGCAGGCCGTGCAGCGTCTCCCACAGCCGCTGGTTCGCCCCTCACGCACCGACGCCACCAGTCGGGCGAACCGGCCTCACCCCGGGCAGCAGCACCCGCCGCTCGCGCAGCCACCCCACCGCCGCGTCGAACAGCGCCTTCGGCCCCTCCCCGGTCGTCCAGGCCCGCGCGTCCAGCCACACCACCAGCTCGTCCCGGACCTCGGCGAAGTCCCGCCAGCCGCCGTCCTGCTGGATCTCCCCCGCGTGCGAGCGGGCCGTGCCGTCCCGCTGGCCGTACTCCGCCAGCACCGCAGCGTCCGCGATGCCCAGCTGCTCGGCCAGGTACTCCGCCACCTCCGCCGGCACCTGCCGCGGGTCCGGCATGAACCTCCCCAGGAAACGCACCGTCGTCAGCTGCACCGCGAAGCCCAGCCGGTTGTGCGCCCGCCGCTTCGCCTGCACCTTCTCCCGGTCCGCGTCGTCCAGGAAGAAGAACCGCTCCAGCTCCGCCCGCGCCGGGGCGCCGTAGAACGCCCCGTACCGGGACGCCTGCTCATCCGTCAGAAACTCGACCTCCACAACAGCCCTCCGAAGATCGACAACATCGACCCGCGAAGGTTCAGGCCCACGATCAGCCCAGGTCAACGGCCTCCAACGACCGGTCCGCCCTTAGCGCACGATCCGGCATGGATGTTCCTCAACCCCCGCGTCCGGCTCCGTCCGCCCGTACGGCGGGCACGCGGGCCAGCCGAACCGTCGCTCCGGTGAGATGACGAGCGGAGGGCACGACGTGCACAACTTTGCCCTCGCCGCAGCAGAAGCGACTCGCAGCCTCCCTTGACCTCCAATGCGTTTTAGCCGATCAACGTCTGGCTGATGCCCAAGAAGGGCGTTAGTGTTAGCCGCATGCGCAAATCATTTTTCGAATTTGTGGGCGATGACACTATGCGCCGAACCAAGAAAGTGCTCTTTCTCGTCGAGCGCCCTGGGTTATACGCGGCCAAAGTTGAGCTCACTCGGTATTTTCACCCGCAGCTCACTTTATTGATCCAAAAAGTATCCCCTGAGAGGCGACTGAAGGCGCTCAATGAAATTTACGCAATTCGGCATGAGATCGCCGAAGCGGCACAGGCGGTCCGAGTGGTTCCCCAGAGTGCACCGCTAGGAATCCGGGTAACCTGCCCACTTTCTTTGCGACCATTACAGAGTGGCGATCCAAGTGTCAGTCGCGAAGACGGCCGCTTGTGGGTAATGAATGCGTATCGAACCCTAGGCGTATCGATTGCGGCTATTCTCGGGGGCTCCGACCTTTCGGCGGGTAGATCCGTAGAAGCGCTACTCGAAGAAGTAGTTAATGAGCGTCACGGGAGTCCCCTGGTGCAGCCTAAGGCGTCTGACGTGATGAAACAGGTGACAGCCACGGCCTCCATTACGGTCCCGACGCCGCGGACTGGCCAGACGGAACCGTTCGCCGTCACCTCTGGAGCCGGGAATGCTCCGTACTTGCAGTGCCCTGTTTGCGCTCTACCGCTCCTGACGCCAGGGCGTTCCCGTCACCAGCAGTGCGAGACCAGGGCAAACGCGCCGGAGGTCAGGGGTGAGCAGGCAGGAACAGCCCCAGCACCCATGGCCGCGTATCGGCGGCTGGTCGCCAAGGTCGAAGCGCGAGAATGGGGCGTTCACGGGCAGCGACGAGAAGCGACGAGTCGAGATCCGGTCAGAATCTCAGCGGCTCGGCAGGCGGTGCTGCTTCGGTGCCTGGGGCGTTGCGAGAATCCGAAATGCGGCGGACAGCCGCTTGATGTCACAGATGAAGGTCAACCGATTCTCGAAGTCGATCACGTGCAGCGAATCACTGAAGGAGGGCGCGACCATCCAAGCCAAATGATTGCTCTTTGCCCGAACTGCCACGCAATGAAGGAGCGTGGACGCAACCGGAAGATACTGCAAGCAGTTCTCGCGAATACCGCTAAACGTCAACATGCTCTTTGGGTCGCAGGTTCGAAGGCATCGCATGCCACGTTCCGCGAGAATCCGCGCCACGTGTGACGCCCAATGCCGCTGGCGGTCTCCACACCTCACCTGCGGCATCGCCACCCCGGGGCCTGACGCGCCGCACTTGCCGGCGACCTCGCCGCACCACAAGAGGGCGGCGACCATGGCGCGTTGCGGTCGGTGCCCCGGTGCCGGCTGTTCTGTTCTTCCGCGCCCGTGACTACTGTCGCCTGCCCTATCGGGAGCTACCGGAATGGCAGGAGTGACCCATGACGGACGGACAGCACGGACACCGGGACCCGGCCGGGAGAGCGGCCCAGGGCCCTGGCCGCAGGCAGGTGTTGCGGTACGGAGTGGTCACGGCGGGTGCCCTGAGCGCCGCGGTGCTCCCCGACGCCGTGCCGGCGGTCGCAGCCAGGGGCCGCCAGGGCCGGTCGGTGGCCGTACTGGGCGGCGGCGTCGGCGGGCTGACCGCCGCACACGAGCTGGCCGAGCGCGGCTTCCAGGTGACGGTGTACGAGCGCAAGGCGCTGGGCGGCAAGGCGCGCAGCATCCCCGTACCCGGCACCGGCACCGGCGGGCGGCGGGATTTGCCGGGGGAACACGGGCACCGCGGGGTGTTCGGCTTCTACCACAACCTCCCGGACACCCTGCGGCGCATCCCGTACCCGGGCAACGCCCACGGCGTCCATGACAACCTCACCTCCGTTCCCTGGATCGCCTTCGCCCGCGACGACGGACGGGCCGACCTGCCGATCCCCACCACCCCGTTCGAGGGGCGGACGCTCGACGTGGACGCCCTGCGGCGCATGCTGGTCGGTGCCGTGCAGCAGCTCTTCCATCTGCCGATGCACGAGGCCGCCTTCTTCGCCCGCCAGCTGGCCATCCTGATGACCAGCAGCAGGGAGCGCGCGTTCGGGCAGTGGGAACACATCAAGTGGCTGGATTTCCTCGCCGTCGAAGGCAAGTCCGCCGAGTACGCGAAGCTGTTCGGCGGCGGCGCCCAGGTCATCCAGGCGCTCAAACCCGAGGACGCCAGCAGCCGCACCTGCGGGCAGGGTGTGGAGGCGATCCTCTTCTCCCTGCTCCAGCGCGGTACGGACGGCCCCTCCAACAGGATCTTCAACGGTCCGACCAGCGAGGCGTGGATCGACCCGTGGGCGCGGCACCTGCGCAGCCTCGGGGTGCGCTTCACGATGGACCACACCGTGGACGCCCTCGAACTGAGCGGGGGCCGCATCACTGCGGCCCGCGCCGCCACACCCGCCGGTCCGGTCCGTATCGAGGCGGACTGGTTCGTGGCGGCCGTACCGGCCGAACGCGCGCGGGCGCTGTGGAGCGCGCCGATCCGCGCGGCGGACCGGCGGCTCGCCGGCATGGACCGCCTGCGTACCACGTGGTCGCACGGCATCCAGTACTTCCTGCGCCGTCCCGTCCCGGTGGTGCAGGGGCACGTGGCGTACATCGACTCGCCCTGGTCGCTGGTGTCGATCAGCCAGTCACAGTTCTGGCGGAGCGACTTCCCGCGCACCTGGGGCGACGGGCAGGCGCGGGACTTGTTCTCCGTCGTGGTCTCCGACTGGGACGCCCCGGGCGCCCTGTACGGCAAGCCCGCCAAGCGGTGCACCCGTAAGGAGATCGCGGCCGAGGTGTGGGCGCAGATGAAGGCGGCCCTGGAGGACACCGGGCGCACCTACCTGCCGGACGACGTCCTGCACTCGTGGTTCCTCGACCCGGCCGTCTCCGGGACCGGCGGACCCGAACCGGCCAACGACGAGCCGTACCTGCTCAACGACGCGGGGTCCTGGGAGCACCGCCCCGACGCGGCGACCGCGATCCCGAATCTGTTCCTGGCCGCCGACTACGTGCGGACGTACAGCAATGTCGACTTCACGTCGATGGAGACCGCGAACGAGGCCGGCCGGCGCGCCGCGAACGGGCTGCTGGACGCCGCAGGCTCGGACGCCGGCCGCGTCCGGCTGTTCGCCGGGTACCGGCCGCCGGAATTCGAGGCGGCCAAACTGCTGGACGCGACCCGCTACCGGCTCGGTCTGCCGCACATTCTGGACACTCCATGGCCGTTGCCGTAACGGTGCCGATGCCGGCCCTCTCCTGATCCGCCCCCAGAGCTCGCCGCGGCTGTCCGTATCGGGGGCGGGTCCCCGTCAGCGCAAGCGTCCGAGATGGATCACGCTGACGCGGACCTGCCGGTCATTGATCTCGTACAGCACCCGGTGCCCCCACGCGGATGCGCAGGACGTCGGTGCTGCCGAACGCGCCCTCGAGCCTCGGCTCGGCGGCGAGGCGGCCGACGGCGCTGAAGACCTGCCGTACGCCGGCGGAGTCGTCCTCGGCGAGGCGCTCGGCAGCGAAGATACCGGCCGAGTGAGGTTCACCTCGTCGACGTACGGCAGGGGATTCGGTGCGGTCGACGGTCAGGCCCGCGCCGACGCCGCGGTTCCTGCCGTCATGCGTGCCGACGCCGACCTCGTACGCACCGTACGGGCCAGCATCGACCGCTGAGCCCTGCCGCTCTCTCCTGGCCCAGCACGGTGAGCTGCTGGAAAGTCATGATCAATTGCTTGGCGTTAACGGCTCACCAGTACCAAGCCCACAAATCCGCTCGGTGCGCGGCTGTGCGCCACGGCGTCATACACGAGTATGCTCAATCGTATGACGACCCGTACGCGCACCACGGTCAGCCTGCCGGCCGATCTCCTCGCTCATGCCCGCGCCGCCTCCGGCGGCAATCTGTCGGCCTACATAGAGCACGCGCTGCGGGCCCAGCAGCTTCGGGATGCGGCCCCCGCCGTACGCGCCTGGCGCGAGCAGGCCGGAAGCGACACCGAGGAGCTGGCCGACCTCTTCGGCGAGGACGTCGCGTGACGGCCCTCGCCCGCGGCCAGGTCTGGCGTGTGCAGCTGGCCACCAAGTTCCGGGCGGTGGTCATCGTTGAGTCGGACGCCGCCCTGGAGGCGCTGCCCGGCACCGCCGTGTGCATGATGATCGACGAGACCCGGGGCGCCCCGGACACCGTGGTCACCATCCCCATGGCCCACCCGGTGCGCGGCGCCGCCGTCGCCATCGACCTCACCGCGCTGACCGACAAGCGCCTGAGCGCCGGGGAGTTCCTCGGCACCGTGAACGCCGAGACAATGGACCGGATCTCCGCCGCCCTGCGCGTCACCTTGGACCTCACCTGACGGAAGCCGAACAGCCACACCCCCGCCCGGCCGGGGCGGGGGCTCGCCGCACCGGCCGGTACTCCCACAGCTGCGGCGAAGTGAGATGTAGCCGTGCGTGACGGTCGTCGCGGACGGTGGTTCCCATAAATGACCATCTGCTGGACGCCGCAGGCGACGAGGTGACGGACACGCTCGTTGAACAGAGCCAGGAGACGAACGACGTCGTGGCGGCGCTGCTGGCGCAGGCCCGGCATGAAGGGGAGGACGCATGATCCCGATGCCGCCGCACCGTACGAAGGGGCCCGGCGTATTCGGCGCTACCCCCGAGCACCCGGTCGGGCCGTTCGGCTGCCGGCCCCACCCGGACGACGAGCCGGAGACCGACGCCGACCAGGACGAGCAGCAGCAGGGCGCGTGATCCTGCCAGGCGGCTGTGCCTGGTGCGGGGCACGGCTGCCGAGGGAACGCATCGCCGCGGCGCCCGGCGGCGTACCGGGCCCGCAAGGCCGCCGACCGCAGGCTCGGCGCAGCGGACCGGGTGCCGCCCGGGCTACAGGGAGAGGTACTCGCGGAGCTTCCCGCGGACCATGGGGCGTGCGTCCCCCAGGGCGAAGGGCAGGGTGGGGAACCGCTCGCGCAGTTCCTCGACGGTGAGCGGGGCGCTGAGCGGCAGGGCCGCCTTCTCGCCGCTCTCGTCCCATTCCCAGCGCCCGTCCTTGACCTCGCGGACGCGGACCACGGTGCCGTCGGCGACGTAGACGACGAGTCTGCGCCGAGCGGGTGGGCGGGGCCGTGCCAGGTGCACTGGCACTCGGCGCGCAGCGCGGCCGGTCCGCCGGGGTGCAGGTCGAAGGTGACCAGGCCGGTCTCCTGCCAGGCGTGCCCGTTCCAGATCCGGCGGTCCGGTGCCCCGCCCGCGTCCAGGGCGCGGGCCAGGCCCTCATGATGGCGTAGTCCGTCGCGGTCGTCGTCGCCTACGGCCAGTACGCCGACACCTGCCCGGTGCACTGCTGGCTCGCCTGGCGAACGGCCAAGCTCGCCGCGGGCGCCACCCCGGGCGGCCCACGTATCCGCCCGTCGACCAGTGGGGCACCTCGGCAGCCGGCGGCTGTCCCCGGTCGGCTGCGGCCGCGCGATGGCCCGCGCCGCCGAGGACGCCGGCCTGGATGCCCGCATCACCGGCCACTGCGGGCGCCGCGACGTGCTCGCCACCGGCTGAGCTCGCGTCTCTCCTTGCTCTGTTTCCGCAAGCCTGTCGCATTGAAGCCAGGGGAGTGTCGGTGGCCTGCCACCTCAGCAGAAGAACCCGGGTTATTCCGAAGCCGCGCCTTGCTGTACGCCGTGCTGTACGGTCGGGGTATGTCGAAGCCCGTGACCATCCGGGTCCCCGAGGAACTGCATGCTCGGCTGCAGGAGCGGGCCGAGGCCGAGGGCACCACGGTGACCGCCCTGATCACCGAGGCCGCGCGCAACGCGGTCCGCGACCCGCGCCTGGAAGGCGCCGCGGAGGTCTTCCGGCAGTTCGTCGCCCAGAACACCGACGCCTTCGACGCGGCCTTCCCCGACGACGCCCCCGCCCGCCTGGACGCTGCCGGTACTGCAAGGCGGGCGGCCTGAGTGGAACTGCACATCGACATCCGCTGGCTGCTGGAACGGCAGGCGGAGGTGCTGCCCAAGCACCCCTCGGTCCATGACTTCTCCGGTCTCGTGGCCGCTATTGCCCGCCACCGTGTCAACACCCCGCAGGTCAATGTTGCGGTCGACAGTGCCTGGCGCGCGGCCGCGCTCATGCACGCCGTCATCCGGCTGCGCCCGCTGCCGGCCCGCAACGCCCTGTACGGCGCCGCGGTCGCCGTGGCCTACATGGACGCCGCGGGTGAGGGCATCGATCCGCCGTACGGCGCGCTGATCGACCTCGCCCGGGACATCGAGGCCGGCCACACCGACGGCTACGACGCGGCCGACCGCATCCGTTCCTGGAGGGTCTGACCACTGGTCCGGTCACGGCCAGCGGGCTGTCGCACGTAACGTCAGCGGCCTCCACCAGCCTGATCACCTCGCGTTCAGCGTCCGCCCTCAGCCGCCATCACTTCGCGTGGTGGGGCGGCCATGGGTCGATTTCCCGTATGAGTACGATGTGCCGAATAGGGCGGGACGTGGGATTTCTTACGGGAGGCGTCGGCCTGATGAAGTTCGGGGCTCGGGTGGCCATCGGGGTTTCGGCGGCGATCGTTGTGCTGATGCTGGCCGGCGTGGCCTACATCTCCCTGTTTGTCGGGTGGGGGCCGGGGAGGGCGGAGCGGGGCGACGTTGTCGGTACCTGGACCGGGCCGCGCGGCGCGCAGGTGACATTGCGCGAGGACGGGTCCGCGACCGCGACGAAGGTGCCCAGCGGCTACAGCGGCTACCACCCGGTCCACGCCTTCAGCGGTGAGGGCACGTGGACACTGCGGAATCCGGTGGACTTCCTCGGGGATCAGGAGATCCAGGTCGAGGTCGGTACCGGGCCGGGGCAGCGCGTGACCATCGAGCTGGTGGTCGACGGCCGAGGGGCGCGGGACGGTATCCACGTACCGGTGTCCGCGGACTCGGCGCTGGGCATCGACTTCCGGAAGGCTTCCTGACGCCGATCGGTACATTCTGGTGCCCTGTCCGCGGCGCCCGGACGCCCCCCGGTGTTCAAGAGGTGGTGGTGGGCGGGGTCGTCACGTTCGCGGAGCCCGCTACCCCCTGGGGCCACCCGTCATCCTGGAACTGGACCGCTCCGACGGCCCCTACGGAGAGCTCGTCGCGCTACTGACGGCCGGATGGCTCGTCGAACTCTAGCCGCATCGCGTGGTGTTGGAAGGACCATGTTGACAGACCGCCCTTAGACGCCGTCTCATGTGGCGGTCTTGTCCGCTGCGCGGCCGTAGGCGCTTGGGGTGCGGACGGACGGCCTGTCAGGCTGGGCAGCTGAGG
>NZ_JBVIQN010000071.1:0-17110 GCF_055577005.1 Streptomyces sp. NPDC033221
CCACCCTGGTCGCCGCCCTGCGCGCCCAGGGCGACGGCGGCCTCGACCACTCCGCCCTCCTGCGCGGCGTCGAACGCCTCTCCGGCCACACCACCGGCTGACAGCGTGGCCGTGCAGGTCTTCAGTTCCCTCGGCGCCACGTCCTTGCCGTGGTACGAAGCGTGCGAACAGGGCGATGCGGTACGGCTCCTGATGGCACGCCATGACCTGGACGCGTTCCACATGGCGGTCGGCTGGGCCCGTACGAACGGGAGGGCCGGTGTCGTCGCCGCGGCCCCCGGAGCGGGTCTCGACGGCCTGCTCGCCGGGCTGCGCACGGCCCGCGCGGACGCGGCCCCGCTGGTCTGCGTGACCGGCCGGACCGCACCGCCCGGCCGGGACGGGGCAGCGGTAGCGGCCGCCGCGCTGCTCCGGTCGGCCCGCACGGCGACCAAGGCCGCCGTGCGGGTCGAGGATCCGGCCGGGGTGCCGCAGGCTCTTCGGGCGGCCTTCCGGACCGCGCGCGAGGGCCGCCCCGGGCCCGTACTGATAGATCTGCCATACGCGACGGCCGCCCGTGACGTCCCGTTCGCAGCAGAGGACGAGGAGCACGGCGGGACGTCGCACCGCACACGCCGGTACGTGGTGTGCGGCCGGGACGGTCCGCCCGGCCGGCAGGTGGCGACCGCGATCGGTGTACGGGTCGCCTTGGAAGCGTCGGGGCACCGGGACACCACAGTCGTCGCACGCACCCGCGCGGACCACCTTCCGTACGCCGCCGAGGTGCTGACCGTCGCGGTGCGTCACGAGGTGCCGTTCGTGCTGGCCGCGGTCGGTCCCGGCGGCCGGGGCGGCAGGCAAGCCCTGGAGCTGATGCGGGCGTACGGCTGCTCGGGGCACCGGGTGAATGACGCCGGCGACCTGCGCTCCGCGGTCGCCTGGGCCCGTAAGGAGTCAGTGACGACCGCACGGCCGGTCCTGCTGCTGATCGCCGCAAGCATCCCGCACCCACGCGTTCCACCCGAGGCCTGACGGCCTCCCCAAGACTTCCCGGCGGCGGCGCCGACACCTGTCCTGTCGCGCCCAGGCGCCGCCGCCGGGAACACCATGAGCGCGCCTCAACGCCGCTCGTGGGCACCGCCCGTGCACCACCCGGCAAGTTTTCAACAAAGTGTTGACGGTGGTGGGGGCGCTCCATACGCTCCAACATGCGGAAGCCGACTTCCGCGCTCTCGTACGGAAGGTCA
The DNA here is from genome assembly GCF_055577005.1 of Streptomyces sp. NPDC033221. Taxonomy (NCBI): domain Bacteria; kingdom Bacillati; phylum Actinomycetota; class Actinomycetes; order Kitasatosporales; family Streptomycetaceae; genus Streptomyces; species Streptomyces sp. NPDC033221. Next base: position 1,227 of record NZ_JBVIQN010000071.1, read on the forward strand.
CCATGCCGAAGCCCACGACGACGCGCCGTCTCACCACGGAGGCCGGCGCCCCGATCGCCGACAACCAGAACTCCGCCACCGCCGGCGTCGGTGGCCCACTGCTCCTCCAGGACCAGCACCTCCTGGAGAAGCTGGCCCGCTTCAACCGCGAGCGCATCCCGGAGCGTGTCGTGCATGCCCGTGGCTCCGGCGCGTACGGGTATTTCGAGGTGACCGACGACGTCACCGGGTTCACCCGCGCCGACTTCCTGAGCGCGGTCGGCAGGCGCACCGACCTGTTCATCCGCTTCTCGACCGTCGCCGACAACCTCGGCGGCCCGGACGCCGCCCGCGACCCGCGCGGCTTCGCGGTCAAGTTCTACACCGAGGAAGGCAATTACGACCTCGTCGGCAACAACACCCCGGTCTTCTTCATCAAGGACCCGCTGAAGTTCCCGGACTTCATCCACTCGCAGAAGCGCGACCCGTTCACCGGCAAGCAGGAGCCCGACAACGTCTGGGACTTCTGGGCCCACTCCCCCGAGGCCACCCACCAGATCACCTGGCTGATGGGCGACCGCGGCATCCCGGCCTCGTACCGCCACATGAACGGCTACGGCTCGCACACCTACCAGTGGACGAACGCGGCCGGCGAGGCCTTCTTCGTCAAGTACCACTTCAAGACCAATCAGGGCATCCGCTGCCTGGACGCCGAGCAGGGCGCCGAGCTGTCCGGCAAGGACCCGAACAGCCACCAGACCGACCTGCTGCAGTCCATCGAGCGCGGTGTGTACCCGTCCTGGACGCTGTATGTGCAGGTCATGCCGGCGGCCGAGGCGGCGGACTACCGCTTCAACCCGTTCGACCTCACCAAGGTGTGGCCGCACTCCGACCACCCGCTCCAGCGCGTCGGCCGCCTCGTCCTGGACCGCAACCCGGACAACGTCTTCGCCGAGGTCGAGCAGTCCGCGTTCTCGCCGAACAACTTCGTGCCCGGTATCGGCCCGTCCCCGGACAAGATGCTCCAGGGCCGGCTCTTCGCCTACGCCGACGCGCACCGCTACCGCCTGGGCGTCAACCACACCCAGCTGCCGGTCAACGCGCCGAAGGCGACCGTGGCGAGCAACTACGGCCGGGACGGCCTGATGGCGTCCAACGCCCACGGCCGGCACGCCAAGAACTACGAGCCCAACTCCTACGACGGCCCGGCACAGTCGGACCAGCCGCTGTCCGCGCCGCTCTCGCTCACCGGCCACACCGGCACCCACGCGGCCCCGGCGCACCCCAAGGACGATGACTTCTTCCAGGCCGGCGAGCTGTACCGGCTGATGTCGGAGGACGAGAAGAACCGTCTGGTGGCGAACATCGCCGGGGGCCTCGCGCAGGTCTCCCGCGACGACGTGATCGAGAAGAATCTCGCCCACTTCCACGCGGCCGACCCGGAGTACGGCAAGCGCGTCGAGGCCCGGCTGCACGAGCTGCGCGAGGACTGACCCCAGGTCAGCGCGGGGGCCGACGGGAGGCCTGGCCCCTGGCGTGTCCGTGCCGGCCGGTCCGCTGAGGGGTGGCCGGCCGGCACGGAAAGGCGGCGCGGGGCTCCGCGGCGCACGGTCACGGGAGCCGACGGCCCGCACGGCCCGGCTTCCAGGAGACGCCAGTGCGGTGGTCGTGCCCGTCCGAACGGAAGGACGGGCCGTCTCCCCGTAACCGCCACGGAGCCCGCGTCCTGCTTCCACCAACCCCTCCCCCCAAAGCCCCGCCCGGTGGTGCGGTTGTCCTGTCGCGCCCAACTCCCGCACCGCCGGGCGGCAACCACCCATCGTTCTTGCCGAGTCGCTGGAAGAAGCCCTGGCGCTCAAGGCCCGCCACCCGGACTGGGTGGCCCTCAAGGACGGACCGCCGGCGACCGGGTTCGACGCCGTCAACTCGCCGGGCCTGCTGCGGTCCGCCGGCCTCGGCGGACGGACCGTCGTACAGAAGACCACGGCAGGGACGGTCGGCGCCCTCGCGGTCAGGGAGGCGTCGCTGGTGCTGTGCGCCGGCTTCGTGGTGGCGGAGGCGACGGCGCGGCTCTTGCGGACACGCGGGTGCGGCGAGGTCACCTTCGTGATCACCGGCGACGACGGGCGCGCCGAGGAAGACCTGGCATGCGCGCAGTACATCGCCCGGAGGGCCACCGGGGCCGCGACGGACGCGGCCGGGTTCCTGCGTCGCGCCGCCGAGTCGCGCGCCGCCGCCGAGTTGACGGAGGGCGTGCGCCAAGGCGCCCACCCCGATGACGTCACACTCTGCCTTGAACTCGACCGGTTCCCCTTTGCCATGGTGGCGGCCTCGGAGGACTCGCTCATGGTCCTCCGGGCGTGTGGTGCCGTGCCCTGCTGACCCGAACGGCGCCGGCGGCGTCCTCACGTCATTCCGCGGGACGGCGGCCCGGCCGGCTCTCAGGCCTCGGAGGAGCCGTGGATTCCACGAAAGCCGGGTCCGCGCGCATATCCCTGCGGTAATGTCGGTTTCTCACCGTGACCCTCCTCCCCACGACGGCCAGCCGCCGGGGGACCATGGACGGCAGCAGTGCCTGTCTGCCGACCGACCTGCCAGGAGCCGACCATGGCTGACAGCGTGCCGGTGCGCTGCCCGACGTGCCGCCGTGAGAACGCCTTCACCCCGCCCACCTTCCCGTGCGCGTGCGGCGCCCCGCTGACCCTGCCGGTGCTGCGCGGCGGCATACCCGTGGAGATCGTGCACCGTACCTGGCAGGGTTCCTGGGTGGAGGTCCGCTGCGACACCTGCGGGCGGCTCGACGAGTGGCCGGCGCCGGAGTCCGGCTGTGTGTGCGGGACGGTGGTGCGCGTCCCCGTCGTACCGGTGCCGACCCCGCCGCCGCCCAAACCGCCGGCTCCCGGCAGCCCCGCGTCGGCCGCGCCCGTCATACCGCCCCGCCGGCCGCCGGTGCTGCGGCCGGCCTTCCGCCCGGTCACCATCCGTACGGCCCACGACTGTGTCACCGCCGCCGCCCAGTACCTGAAGTGGCTGGGGTTCACCGACATCGCGCGGGCGCAGGAGCGCACCGCGTCCGGTGTGGATCTGCGCGGCACCGGTGTGGTGGCGCAGGTCGACCCGACGACCCGGGCGACCAAGCTGCGGGAGATCGAATGCCTGTGGCTCAACGGGCTCAACGACTCCGCGGTCGCGATCTGCTTCTCCCTGGCGGGTTACTCCCGGGACGCCCGCTCCCGCGCCGACGCACTGCATCTCCCGCTGTTCGTCATGGACCTGACGGGCACCCCGCAGCCGGTCAACGACCCGGCCGACGAGCTGATCCGGGACGGCGCGGGCCGGTAGCGCCGCAGGGCGGGGCACAGGTGAGGGCCGGGCGGGCGCTGGTTAGGGTCGGTGCGCGACCCATCCAGCGTACGGAGAGCCCCGATGAAGGCCAGGACCAGCGCCAACGCGCTGCTGCAACTGCGCGGCGTCAGCCGTCGCTACGGCGACCGGCAGGCGCTGCACCCGATCGACCTCGACCTGACCGCCGGCAGCTGCACGGCCCTGTTCGGCCACAACGGGTCCGGCAAGTCCACCCTGCTGCGCATCGCGTGCGGACGGGACGCGCCGACCTCCGGTACGGCCCGGTTCGCCGGCCGCAAGGTCGCCGAGGACGATCCGGAGGTACGGGCGCGGGTCGCGGTGGTCGGCGACAGTGTCTCCTGCTACCCCGACCTCACCGTCCGCGAGCACCTGGAACTCGTCACCGTCGCCCATGCCGTGGACGACGCCCAGGCCTGGATCGACCAGGTGCTCGCCGACCGGCGGCTGGCCGGTCACGCCCGGGCGCTGCCCGCCTCGCTCTCCTCCGGCCAGTTGCAGTCGCTGCTGCTGGCCGCCGCGCTGGTACGGCCGCGTGACCTGCTCGTCCTCGACGAACCCGAGCAGCGGCTCGACCCCGACGCCCGCGCGCGGCTGGCCGCCCTCCTGGTCGCCGAGAAGGCGGACGGGGTGGCCGTACTGCTCGCCACGCACCAGGCGGAACTGGCGCTGGAGGTCGCCGACCGCATGATCGCGCTGGAGGACGGGCAGGTCGTCGAGCAGGGCAGCCCTGCGGAGGTGCTGGAGAAACTGGGTGTCCGCTCATGACCGCTCACGACACGGGCACGGCGGACGACGGCGTCTCCGCTGCCGAGGAGCATGACGACCAGGCCGTCTGGAACGAGGCGGACGACGACCGCACCGACGAGACCCTGCGCTGGCTGCGCGCCAAGCGCCGCGCCCACCACCGGCAGCGCCGCCGCGACCGGGCCGTCCTCGTCTACTGCGTGGTCCTCGCGGCCCTGGGGTACGGCAGCGGCTACGCCCACCGCTTCCTGCGCGAGCTCAAGCTCGGCGCGGACCACGGCAGCCTCGGCGCCGACCTCCAGCGCTCCCTGCCGGCCGCCTTCGTCACCATCACCCTGGGGCTGGCCGTACTCGCCGCGCGCGACGCCCTGTGGCGCGGGCCGGTGGTGATGTCCGGGCCGGCCGTCGGCTGGCTCCTCGCCCAGCCGGTACGGCGCGGAGCGGTGCTGCGGCCGGGCTTCCGGCGGTCCGCCGGGCTGGCCATGGCCGCGGGGCTGCTGGTGACGGTGGCCGCGGCCGTGGTCCTTCAGGTCACCGGCCTGGCCTCGTTCGGCGGCGGGCTCCTGGCCCTGCTCCCGGCAGCGGTCTGCCTGCCGCTGCTGGCCGTCTCGCTCGGCATGGTGGTGGAGCGCAGGCCGCAGCTGGCACGGTACGTACGGCGCTCGACCGCGCCCGCCGCCCTGCTGCTGGCACTGAGCGCGGGCCAAGCCGTACTGGCCGGCGCCGGACACCGCTGGGAGCCCCTGGAACTGGCCGAACTGTGGTCCGGCCCCTGGGGCTGGGCAGCCCAGCCCGTCGTTTCCGTGACGGGCGGATCGGCGCACGGCTGGCCCGCCGCGACCGTGCTCCTCCTGGCCGTCACCGCGGCGGCCGCCCTGTACGCCGACCGGGACGCCGCGCACGTCCCCAACGCCCAGCTGCGCAGCCGGGCGGCGACGGCCACGGCCGTCACGTCCGGGGTGTTCGCCCTGGAACTGCGGGCCGCGAAACTGGCGGTCCTGGAGGCCGGCGGCGAGGAACCGAGGCGCTGGGTCCACCTGCCGCCACCGCCCAACCGCCACCTGGTCGTCGTCTGGCGCGACCTGCTGGCCCTGCTGCGCGCGCCCGGCCGGCTGGGCCGCGCCGTCGCCTGGACGGCCGCTGCCGCCGCGGCGGCGGGACTCGGCGCGGCGACGGCGGGCGAGAAGCGCGTACTCGGCCTCGTCGTGGGGTTGCTGTGCGGGTACGCGGCGGTCGGCGCCCTCGCCGAGCCGGCCCGCCTGGAGACCGACGACGCGCGGCGGGCGGCCTGGTCACCGTTCCGGCTGCGGACGCTGATGCTGCACCACGCGATCGTGCCCGCGGTGCTCGGCGCGCTGCTGGGCCTGCTCGCGGCCGTACCGTACGCGCTGGCCGGCGCGGTGTGGACGCTCCTGCTGATGCCGCTGTGCGCGGTGCCGTTCGCGGCGGCCGCGGTCTTCGGCGCGTGCCGCGGCCCGGCGCGCACGGACTTGCTGTTCGCCGGTGGCGCGACCCCGATGGGCGGCCCGGGACCGTTCCTGTTCGCCGCGTGGTACGCCGCCGGGCCGCTGGTCTCCGTCACCGGCCTCACCCTCGTACTGAACGCGGCACTCGCCCACGGCCCCGACGCGCGGACCACGACCTACGTGGCCGCCATGGCGGCGCTGCTCACGGCCGGTCTGCTGTACTTCGTGACCCGCTCGGCGGACCGCCTCGTCACCCACTGAGCGGATGTGGCGGGGCTGCTCACGAAGCCCGACACGGGGGCGCGCGACAGCGAACACGCGCCTTCCGCACCCTTGGCTGGTCGGATACCTTCCTGGCCAACCACCGGAGGGGGAACAGAAATTGGGCACCGACGTAGAACACCTCCTGACCCACCCGCGCTACTGGCTCATGTACGCGCTGCCCTGGCCGACAGCAGATCAGGACGTCGACATGGCGGAGGCCGCCTATGCGATCGCGCCGACGACGGTGCCGGATCGGCAGCGCGACAGGCTGCTCCCGGACGCGGTCGACCTGCTCGGCTTCACCGAGGTGTACGCGCGCGGGCATCCGGGCCGGCGTGTGGTCTGGCTCTCCGACGTCACGCGCTGGCTGGAGTGGGAGAAAGGCCGCAGCTGGAGCGATCTCGGCGTGGGCTGGGAGAACGCGCTCACGGAGCTGTCCGCTCAGCCCCTGCTGGGAATGTTCATGACAATCAGTTACAGAGCTCACCTGCACATGGCCAACACGGCCAGGCGCTTCAAGCTGCATCACACCGACGGGCAGCCCAGCGAGGTGCTGACGGACGACGAGCGGAACGCGGTGCGCGAGGCGTTCACCACCAAGCTGGAGGCGGACTGGCCGGTGTACATTCGCGGCATGCTGCGAAGCGGCCACCTCACCGTTGGCTAGCGCCACATTGAACGCGCCGCTTCACGATCGGCAGGGCGATCCGGGCTGGACATGACGTCGACGACGGCACCTCCACCCCGGCACTGAGCGGCCTCTTGGACCGCCCCCCGAAAACCAGCTGCCGTACGTCCGCCAACCTGCGACGGTGCTGGCATGAACGCAGCTGAAGCCCACCCCCTCGACCCCGTCGTACGTACGGCCGTGCCCCGCGATCTGCCCCTGCTGCGGGACATCGAACGTGCGGCCGGGGAGGCGTTCCGGGCGCTGGGGATGGACCGGATCGCGGATGATGAACCGCCTTCGCCGGCGGAGCTGGCGGGGTATCAGGAGGCGGGCCGGGCGCTGGTGGCCTGTGCGGGGGCGGCGCCGGACGACGCGCCGGTCGGGTACCTGCTCTGGGAACCGGTCGACGGCTGCGCGCACATCGAGCAGGTCTCCGTCCACCCGGACGGCGCGCGTCGCGGGATCGGCCGGATGCTCATCGAGCGGGCCTGGCGGGACAGCGGGCTTCCGTCGGTCACCCTCACCACCTTCGCGGGCGTGCCGTGGAACGCCCCGTACTACGCCCGGCTCGGCTTTCGCGTTCTGGATGATGCCGGGATCGGTCCGGGCCTGCGCGAAATTCGTCGCCGGGAGGCGGAGCTGGGGCTGGACCGGTGGGAGCGGGTGTGTATGCGGCGGGACGGCTGAGCGGGCGGGCGGTGGCCTGGTTGGGTGACCCGCGGACGCGTCCCGCTTGCCCGGTGCTTCGGCCGACGGGGACGATCGCTGGATGAATCCACCCCAACCGGCTTCCCAGCCCGCCTCCGGCCCCCTCGTGACGGACGCCGGTGGCGGTGCTGCGTCCGGCGCGGAGGCGGCATTCGCGCGCCCCTCCCCCACCCGTCGCGCCTCCTTTGCCCGCCGCGCCTGTGCCGTCGCCGCGGCTGCCTGCGTCGTCGTTCTCGTACCGCTGCTCGGTACGGGGCTGGTGGTCGACGAGTCGTACGAGATCCGATTACCCGGGGACGGGGCGACCGCCCTGCTGCGGGCGGTGTTGCTGGCCGCGCTGTGTGTGCAGATCGGCGAGCTGGCCGGGGCGCGGCTCGCGCGGGGTGTGGGAGGGGCCTCGGCGGGGCTGCCCCGGGGGTGGTCGGCGCGGGCCGCGTGGGCGGGGGTGGCGGCGGCCGTGGGGCAGTTGCTGCTGGTGGCGGGGAGCGGGTCGCCGGTGGCCGGGCTGTCGGGGCGGGCGCTCGTCGAGGCGTACGCCACCCGGCCCGGTCTGCTGGCTCTTCTGGAGGCCAATGCGTTTCTGCTCGCCGCGCTGTGTGCCGCTTCCCGGCGTCCGGGGTGGGCCGCCGTCCCGCTGGCCGCCGTCGTCTTCGGCGAGGCGCTGCGGGCCCATCCCGAGAGCGGCACGCCGGAGATCGGTGTCTCGCTCACCCTCGTCCATCTGGGGTCGACCGCGCTGTGGGCGGGTGGTCTGCTGCACGTGCTGCGGACGCGGTGGCGCTGGCGGCACGACGCGGCGGCGGGCCGGGAGTTGCTGACGCGGTACGCGCGGCCGGCGGCGCTGCTGTTCGCCGCGATCACGGTGACCGGTGTGTGCAGCACGCTGCGCCGGCTGCCGTTCGCGGAGATGTTCGGCACCGGGTACGGCCGTGTGCTGCTGGCCAAGCTCGTACTGGTCCTGCTGGTGAGCGGGCTGGCGCTGGCCGCGCGCCGGCGGCTGCGGCGGGAGGCGGCGCGGCCGGGGGCGGCGACCGGGCCGGCCCGTGCGGAGGTGGTGGCGCTGGCGGCGGTGGTACTGGTTTCCGCCGTTCTGACCGCCGTACCGCTGCCGCCCGCGCCATGACGCCTGCACCGGTGCCGTACCGGTACGGGGTACGGACACGGGTCGCCGTACCCGTCGCGCGCGATAATGCCCGTATGTTCGACGTGAAGCGGCTGCGGGCCGTCTGCCTGGACTTCAACGGGGCGACCGAGGAGTTCCCGTTCCCCGGGCACCGGGAGGTGTGCACGTTCAAGGTCGGCGGGAAGATCTTCGCATTGAGCAGCCTGGACGCCGAACCGCTGACCGTCAGCCTGAAGTGCGACCCCGATCTGGCGGAGCGGCTGCGTGCCGCGCACCCTGGGATCGTGCCGGGGTACCACCTCAACAAGCGGCACTGGAACACCGTCTCGCTGGCGGGGACGCTGGACGACCGGCTGGTCCTGGACATGATCGAGGATTCGTACGACCTGATCGTGGCGCGGCTGCCGCGTGCGCAGCAGCTCGCGCTGGACTGGCCGGGCCACGCCTGATCCGACGGCGCGCGGCCCGGCCGTACCGCTCCCGTGCGCTACGCCTGAGCCGCCTCGACGGGCCCGGCGGCGCCCGCGTCCGTCGGCCGTACCGGCTCGGCCTCCGCCGCCAGCCGGGCCGCCAGCCGCTCCCGCAGCTCGATCTTCCTGACCTTGCCGCTGACGGTCATCGGGAAGGCGTCGAGGACGTGGACGTACCGCGGCACCTTGTAGTGCGCCAGGCGCGAGCGGCAGAACCGGGCCAGCTCGTCGCGGGTGAGTCCGTCCGCGGCGTCGCGCAGGATGACGCAGGCGGCGATCTCCTCGCCGTACTTGGCGTCCGGGACGCCGACCACCTGCACGTCCGCGATCTTGGGGTGGGTGTAGAGGAACTCCTCGATCTCGCGCGGGTAGACGTTCTCACCACCCCGGATGATCATGTCTTTGATGCGGCCGACGATCCGCAGATAACCGTCGTCGTTCATCACCGCGAGGTCGCCGGTGTGCATCCAGCGCTCCGCGTCGATCGCCTCGTCGGTGCGCTCCGGCTCCTCCCAGTAGCCCAGCATCACGCTGTAGCCGCGGGTGCACAGTTCACCCGGCTCACCGCGCCGTACGGTCCGGCCGGTCGCCGGGTCCACCACCTTGACCTCGATGTGCGGCAGCACCCGCCCGACCGTGCCGGTGCGGTGCGCCAGGTCGTCGTCGCGCCGCGTCTGGGTGGAGACCGGCGACGTCTCGGTCATGCCGTAGCAGATGGAGACCTCGGCCATGTGCATCTCGGAGACGACCCGCCGCATCACCTCCTCCGGGCACGGCGAGCCCGCCATGATCCCGGTGCGCAGCGACGACAGGTCGTAGGTGGCGAAGTCCGGGTGGTCCAGTTCGGCGATGAACATCGTCGGTACGCCGTACAGGGAGGTGCAGCGCTCCTCCTGGACGGCCCGCAGGGTGGCCGCCGCGTCGAAGGCGGGGGCCGGGATGACGATGCAGGCGCCGTGCGAGGTGGCGCCGAGGTTGCCCATGACCATGCCGAAGCAGTGGTAGAAGGGCACCGGGAGGCAGATCCGGTCGTGCTCGGTGTAGCCGACGGTCTCGCCCACCCAGAAGCCGTTGTTGAGGATGTTGTGGTGGGAGAGGGTGGCGCCCTTGGGGAAGCCGGTGGTGCCGGAGGTGTACTGGATGTTGACCGGGTCGTGCGGCGACAGTTCCTTGGCGCAGGCGGCGAGCTTCGCCTGCGGCACCGCGGCGCCGGCCGCCAGCAGGCCGTCCCAGGTCGGGTCGTCGATGTAGACCACGTCGCGCAGGGCCAGGCTCTCGGCCCGTACCTGCTCGATCATCCGCCGGTAGTCGCTGCTCTTGTGGGCGACGGCGGAGACCAGCACGCTCATCCCGGCCTGCTTGAGCACATACGCCAATTCGTGCACACGGTAGGCGGGATTGATGTTGACCATGACGGCGCCGATGCGGGCCGTGGCGTACTGCACCAGCACCCATTCGGGGCAGTTGGGCGCCCAGATGCCGACCCGGTCGCCCTTGCGCACGCCCTTGGCGAGCAGGCCGAGCGCGACCTCGTCCACCGCCCGCCCCAGCTCCGCGTAGGTCCAGCGGCGCCCGCCCGCCACGTCGACCAGCGCCTCGCGGTCCCCGAAGCGGCTGATCGCGCGCTCCAGGTCGGCGCCGATGGTGCGGTCGAGCAGCGGCCGGCCGGTCTCCCCCCGCGCGTACGCCTCCCCGGGGCGCTCCGCGCCGCTGTCCCGGGGTCCCGGCGGGTGGCTCGGCGGCCTGCTCATATCGGTCATCGGTGGTCTTCCTCTCGGTACTCGGCACAGCCGCCGCCCTCTGCGGCGGTGCGCTCGCGCAGTTCCACACGGCGGATCTTGCCCGAGACCGTCTTGGGCAGGTCCGCGAACTCCAGCCGCCGCACCCGCTTGTACGGGGCGAGCACCGCGCGGGAGTGCGCGAAGAGCACCGCGGCGGTCTCCGGTCCAGGTTCCCAGCCGGCCGCCAGCACCACGTACGCCTTGGGTACGGCCAGCCGTACGGGATCGGGCGCGGGGACGACGGCGGCCTCGGCGACCGCTTCGTGCTCCAGCAGTGCGCTCTCCAGCTCGAAGGGTGAGATCTTGTAGTCGGATGCCTTGAAGACGTCGTCGGCCCGGCCCACGTAGGTGAGGTAGCCGTCGCCGTCGCGGGAGCCGATGTCGCCGGTGCGGTAGTAACCGCCGGCCATCGCCTCGGCGGTGCGGTCCGGGTCGCCGTGGTAGCCGGTGGTCAGTCCCACCGGCTGGGCCGACAGGTCGAGGGCGATCTCGCCCTCGTCGGCGGGCCGGCCGGTGACCGGGTCGAGCAGGACGACCTCGAAGCCGGGGGTGGGGCGGCCCATGGAGCCCGGTTTGAGGGGCTGGCCCGGGGTGTTGGCGACCTGGACGGCGGTCTCGGTCTGCCCGAAGCCGTCGCGGATGGTGACGCCCCACGCCTCCCGCACCCGTTCGATGATCTCCGGGTTGAGCGGTTCACCGGCCGCGACGATCTCGCGCGGCGGGTTCTTCAGGGCCGTCAGGTCGGCCTGGATGAGCATCCGCCACACGGTGGGCGGGGCGCAGAAGCTGGTGACGCCCGCCCGGTCCATCTCCGCCATCAGGCGGGCCGCGTCGAAACGGGTGTAGTTGTGGATGAAGACGGTGGCCTCGGCGTTCCAGGGGGCGAAGAGGTTGGACCAGGCGTGCTTGGCCCAGCCGGGCGAGGAGATGTTCAGGTGGACGTCGCCGGGTTTCAGGCCGATCCAGTACATCGTCGCCAAGTGGCCGATCGGGTACGAGGTGTGGGTGTGCTCGACGAGCTTGGGGCGGGCCGTGGTGCCGGAGGTGAAGTAGAGCATCAGGGGGTCGTCGGCCCGGGTGGGCTCCGTGGGCTCGTACGTCTCGGAGGCGGTGGACGCGTCCTCGTAGGCGAGCCAGCCCGCGGTATCCGCCCCCGGGGCGCCGCCGACCGCGATCCGGGTGTAGTCACCGGGTACGTCCGCGAACTTGCCGGTGTCCGCGGCCCGTACGAGCACATGCCGGGCCCGGCCGCGCTCGACGCGGTCGGCGAGGTCGAGCGGGCCGAGCAGCGGCGTGGCCGGGATGACGACGGCACGCAGCTTCATCGCCGCGAGGGCGGTCTCCCACAGCTCGGCCTGGTTGCCGAGCATCACCACGATCCGGTCCTCGGCACGTACGCCCTGCGCGGCGAGCCAGTTGGCGGCCCGGTTCGAGCCGCGGCGCAACGCGTCGAAGGTGCGGCGGGTGTGGGTGCCGTCCTCCTCGACGATGTGCAGGGCGGTGCGGTCGTTGCCGTCGGCGATGCGGTCGAACCAGTCCAGCGCCCAGTTGAAGTACGCGGGGCGGGGCCAGCTGAAGCCCTCGCGCGCGCCGGTGTAGTCCTCGCGGTGGCGGAGGAGGAAGTCGCGTGCCGCGCGGAACTCCGCGGCCGGATCCGGGGCGGCCGGGGTGCTCACCGCCCCTCCCGTCGCTCCCTCAGCAGGGGCATCTCCCCTCATACCGCCCGTACCACCCGTCGCACCTGTCGTATCCGTGTCCGCCATGCGTCCTCCTCATTGCCGCACCGCCTACCGCCATCGTGTAATCAGTGACGCAGGTCTCACCACCCCCGAACGGGGGGAAGCGGAGGTTTCGGCGTGCGGGTCGAATCGGAGTGCGGCGGGTCCATGGACGTACGGGCGGCGCTGTTGCGGCTGCGGCGGACGAGCGGACTGCCGGTGGCGTTCGGCGGGCTGCGGTACGGCACCGGCCGCTACCGCATCAGCGAGCTGACGGGCGCCAGATCCGCCGCGCTGCACGGGCTGGCCGTCCGGCACGGCAACGGCCTCGGCGGCAAGGCGGCCGTGCTCACCCGGCCCTTCGCGGTGACCGACTACCACTCGTCCGCCGTCATCAGCCACGAGTACGACGCCGCCGTGGCAGCCGAGGGGCTGTTCTCCGTGCTCGCGGTGCCGGTCGTCGTACGGCGGCGGGTGCGCGGGGTCCTGTACGGGGCGCTGCGCCACCCCGTACAGCTCGGCGACCGCCCGCTGTCCGCCGCGATGGAGGCCGCCCGCGAACTGGAACAGGCCCTGCTGCTCCAGGACGAGGCCCAGCGGCTGCTGTCGGTCGCCCGGCAGCCGTCGGCCGCGGACCCGGCGGCCTGGGAGGAGGTACGGGAGGCCCACGGCGACCTGCGGGCCCTGGCGCAGCGGATCACGGACCCGGTACTGCGCCACGAGGTGCTGGCGGCGTGCGGGCGGCTGGCGACGGCGTCCACCCCCGGCCGCGGCGGGCCCGACGGCCCCGTACTGGCACCGCGCGAGGTGGACGTCCTGGCGTGCGTGGCCTCGGGCGCGACCAACGCGGTGGCGGCGGAACGGCTGGGTCTGCGCCCGGAGACGGTCAAGAGCTATCTGCGGTCCGCCATGCGCAAGCTGGGCGTGCACTCGCGGCTGCAGGCGGTGGTGGCGGCCCGCCGGGCGGGACTGCTGCCGTGAGGTGAAGCAGGGCGGGCGGGAAGCGAAGGAAGGCGGCCCTGCACGGTGGGTGCGGGCCGCCTTCTCGATATGCCGTCCACGGCGGTGGTCACCAGTCGGTGAGGTCGACCACGCGGGAGCAGTGCGGGTCGCCGATATCGGTCACGGTGAGCCGCTGTTCGTCGAGCAGGGACGGCAGAGCCGCCAGCAGCGCGGTGAGGGCGCCACCGGGACGCACGTCGGCGGCTGTCACCCCGGGGAGGGCCTCCTCGGTGTCGAGGTAGAGACGGAGCCGGTCCGGAGCCAGGAACAGGAAGCCGCACAAGCGCGCCGGCGGGTGTTCCTCCGTGGCGGGGGAGGCGAGACAGCGCAGGAGCGTGAGGGACCAGTCGTCATGGGTGAAGGGGGCTGGAGTCACGGTCGCAGGGTCCACGGCGAACAGGGTCATCCCCATGACGGTGCCGACCCTGTCGCGGGGGTAGATGCGGGTGCCTGTGTGGACCGTGCGCAGGAGGGCGGCGATGTCATGCGGCGTGCGCAGTTCATCGCCCGTGTCACCGCCCGTGCGCAGGGGGAACTCGTAGGCGGTGAGCCGGTCGGGGGCATACTCGCCCTTGTCGCCGAGGACGACGCGCACGGCGTCCATCGTGGCGGGGCCCGGGAGGACACCCCGTACGTGCTGGTCCTCGACGAGGGGTGCGTCAACGTGGTGCAGCAGCAGGGCCGTGATGTCGGCCTGCTGCTCCACCCTCTCTTCGCGCTCGTACGTCACTGATCAACCCAGTTGGGGCACTTCTGCATGCCCTTGCAGTATGCGGTGATCACGCCGATCGTATTCCCCTTCCCGGCGTCGTAACGCTTGTCATCCGTCTTCCGCGCATAGCGGGCCTTGACGATGATGGTCACCCGTCCGTACTGGCGGTTCGAGGCGACGCCTTCGTATTGCAGGTTGGCCCCGTTCTTCTTGTCGACCTTGCCACCGATGGGGATGTTCAGCAGGTCGCACGTGCGGATGTCATGACGGCCGGTGAAGCGGTTCCAGCCCAGCTCGGCGTTGCCGACACGCGTCGGTATCTCCCGGCCCTCGGGGCCCACCCCGCTGCGCCTTTCCTTCTTGCTCCAGTACGGTGCCGCGCTCGCGGGCGCGGCGGCTCCCGCGAGTGGGGCGGTGTGTCGGGCGTCACCCCGGACGGCACTCCGCCGCGCGGACCTCCACCAAGGTTCGGGGAACCGGCTGCGCAGGAAACGTCCTAATTACCCCTTGGCGGGAATCCGGAGGTTCTTGGCAGTTTCGCCGCTGTCGGTCCGACCGACGCCGCTCATAAGCTCACGGCGTCAACCGCCGATGAGAAAGCTGCTCATATGTCCGACAAGGTCGATGACGTTACTTCCCATCCCGAACCCCTGCCGACGGTCGTGGCCGGCGTGCGTATCCCGGAAAGCGAACTGGCCCGGAATACCGTGGCGTTCGTACGACGCGTGTCCTCCAGGTCGCTCTTCCACCACGTCATGCGGACGTATCTGTTCGGCTCCCTGCTCTTCGACCGACGCGGCATTCACTACGACCGTGAACTCGCCTTCGTCGCCTCGGCCTTGCACGACCTGGGGCTGGTGAGCGCGTACCAGACGCCGGCCGAGCGTTTCGAAGTCGACGGTGCCGACGCCGCACAGCGGTTTCTGCGGAAACAGCACCTGCCAGCTGAACGGGTGGAGGTCGTCTGGGACGCGATCGCCCTGCATACGAGCGTCGGTATCGCCACGCGGAAACGCCCGGAGATCGCCATCGTCTCCGTCGGTTCCGGACTCGATTTCGCCGGTAACGACCTTCAGCAGATTCCGTCCGACCTTCTCGGCGACATACTCGCCGCCTTCCCCAGGGCAGGGTTCAAGCAGGAAGCGATCGGCACCATACTGTCGCTGTGCCGCACCAAGCCCATGTCGGTACTGATGCACCCCTTCGCCGAGGCAGGCCGCCGTCACCTTCCCGACTTCCCGGTGCCCACCGTGGAGGACCTGCTGCTGGCCGCGCCTTTCGAGGAGTGACACATACCCCGTACCGCGGCAGCACACGGGCGGGGCCCGGAAGCCCCGCCCGTTGCCGACAGGCCGTCAGATCGCGGCTGTCACTTGTGGTGCGGCTGGTAGTACGAGCCGAGTTGCTGGTGGTAGTCCGGGTTGCCGAGGTGCTTCTCCTTGTCGAACTCCGGGGAGTTCTTGATCTCTTCCTTGGTGCGGGAGACGTAGATCTTGCGCTCGGCGGTGTCCACGGACGAGATGATGCCGGCCGGCAGCAGTACGTGCTTGCCGAAGATCCAGACGCCGGTGTCCACCACGATCCAGGCGGAGCCCACTTCGTCGGAGTGCTTGTCGACCTTGCCGATGCCGCCGTCCGTGGCCTCGACCTTGAATCCCGCGAGGTCCGTGCCGGCCGTGTGGCCGGCACCGGCCGGGTAGCCCCAGATGTCGGTCATGGAACGCTCCTTCTTCGCACGATCGGGACTCGGAACACCGCGCCGGGTGCCCGGTCACTCCCCGCCCAAACGGCGGCGGGGGGGGGGGGGGGGGGGGGGGGGGGGGGGGGGGGGGGGGGGGGGGGGGGGGGGGGGGGGGGGGGGGGGGGGGGGGGGGGGGGGGG
>NZ_JBVIQN010000072.1:0-15957 GCF_055577005.1 Streptomyces sp. NPDC033221
CGTAAGGGGGGGAAAAGAAAAAACAACAGCACCAACCCATACCTCTCCCCGAGACGGACACCCCCTCCCCGGCCCCCCCTCACTCTTGTCCCCCCCCCCGGGGCCGAGGGGTCCGTGCCACCGTGCACGGGCCCCGCACCCCGCTTTGGGTTAGGGTCACCTAACCGACTCAGGGAGGGTGTCCATGACCGCCGCACAGCCGCTCCGCACCCCGGACCTCCGCCCGACGGAAGCGCCCCGGTTCGACCATCTGCTGCACTGCGTTCCGGATGTGGCCGCCGCCGTACGGGACTACACGGCGGCCGGGCTGCCCGCGCACACCAATCCGGTGCACGAGGGCTTCCAGAACGGGGCCTGGCGGCTGGACGACCGGTACATCGAGATCCTCACCGTCGTCGACCGCACGGCGTACGCGCTCTCCGCGTTCGGCCGGGCGACGGCCGGATGGCAGCCCCGCATCGACGCGCTCCTGGCGGCCGGCGGCGGCCCGCTGAACTTCGCGATCCACGTCACGGACACCACCGCCACCACCAAGCGGCTGCGCCGTGCGGGCCACGAGGCCGACATACACGACTTCTCCTTCCTGGAGGGACGGGTCACCTTCCAGGAAGCGGTCCTGACGGGCCCCGGCATCCCGTCGTGGGCCCCGTTCTTCATCACCGTCCACGCCGACCCCGAGCTCCGCCGCGAGCACGAGGCCTCCGGGCGCGTCGACCGCGGCGCCTTCGACCTCGCCGGTTTCGTCGTCGAGACGCCCGACCCGCACGGTGCCGCCGACTGGCTCAGCGCCCTCACCGGCATCCCGGTGGACGCGTCCGGCACCGTCGTACCGCTCGAAGGCGGCCGGGCGCACTTCACCGCGGGGCCGGCCGACGGCATCACGGCGCTGCTGCTGACGGGTGATCAGCCACCGCGCACCGAGATCGCCGGACTGCGGGTACGCGGGGCGGCGCATGGGGACACGCGCGCACAGTGACCCGGAATCCGGCGGCGATCGGGCCACCGTACGGCCGGGCCCCATGAGAGGGTGGGGGCTCGGGCTCCATTCCTGCTCACCCTTGTCGAGGCAGTATGCGTGTCACCATCGCCGGCGTCTTCTTCTACCTTCAGGCGAACGAGGTGGAGCAGAAGATGAGTGCGGTCGAACCGGAGCCCATCCACGGCGACTCCGTACTCGTCGGATCGGTCGCCTACCCCGTGAAGCAGGTCGGCCGGATCGTCACCGGCCAGGACCCGCGGGACTTCAGCGCCGGGGAGATGGTGCGGGCGCTGCGCCAGCTCGGCTTCACCTGCAAGCCCCGGCCCGCGTCGACGGAGCCGACCGCTCTCCTGTGACGCGCGGGCCGGCGCCGGCCCACTCAGAGCCTGTCTTTGAACCCCCGCCTGCGCCCACGCCCGGCACGCCCTCCCCCAAGCTCTTCGAGCAGGGGGGACCCCCATCGCACGCACCGACCGCCGCTGCGCCCGCCCTTCGGGCGGACGACGGGGGTTCAAAGACAGGCTCTCAGGTCATCGCCGCTCCCAGCCCCACGAACGCGCAGATCAGGACGGCGAGGATGGCCAGCAGCGGCCAGACGAAGCGCAGGTACTTGTGGTAGCCGACCTTCGCCAGTGAGACACCGCCCATGATGACGGCGGTGGTCGGCACCCACAGGTTCATCCAGCCGCTGGCCGCCTGCCAGGCCGTGACGACCACCGCGCGGGAGACGTGCGCGAAGTCGGCCAGCGGCGCCAGGATCGGCATGGCGAGGGTGGCGTGGCCGGACGTGGACGGGATGAGGAAGGCCAGCGGCAGGTTGACGACGTAGACCATGATGCCGAACAGGGCCGACGGGGTGCCGGAGACGGCGCCCTCGACGGCGTGCAGCACGGTGTCGGTGATCTTCGCGTTGTTCATGATCGTCGTGACGCCGCGGGCCAGCACGATCACCAGAGCCGGCGAGACGAATTCGGCGACGCCCTGCACGAAGGTCGAGCTGAGCTTCTGCTCGCCCATCCGCGCGATGATCCCGACGAGGATCGAGGCGGTGACGAACAGGGCGGCCAGCTGGGGGAAGGACCAGCCCAGTTCGAAGGCGTACGGCGCGGCGTCGGCGTCCCCGGTGAGCGCACCGGACCACGGGATCACCGAAAAGATCATGAAGGCGAACACCAGCGCCACGGTGACCAGCACGGTCTTGTGCAGCCCGGTCAGCGGCGGCGGCTCCACCGCCTCCTCGCCGGTCTGCGCGTGCTCGCGGTCGCCGGGCAGGAAGCCGACGAGGGAGCGCGCCGGGTCGGCCCGTACGCGCCGCGCGTAGCGGACGACATAGCCGATGGTGACGCCGGTGAGAACCAGCCACATCGCCACCCGCAGCGCGATGCCGTCACCGAGCGAGATGTCGGCGGCGGAGGAGGCCACGCCGGTGGCGAAGGGGTTGACGGTGGAACACAGGACACCGATGCCCGCGCCCAGGATGATCGTGGCGGTGGCCACCATCCGGTCGTACCCGAGCGCCAGCATCAGCGGGACGACCAGGCCGTAGAAGCCGAGCGTCTCCTCGGCGAAGCCCTCGACCGTGCCGAGCAGCGAGAAGACGGCCATCACGCCGGCGATCAGCAGGGCGCCGCGGTCGCGGAGGCGGTGCGCCAGCCGGCCGATACCCCGGTCCAGCGCTCCGGTGGAGAAGACGACCGTGATGAACGCGCCGATGGCCAGCACGAACAGGAACACGCCCGCGCTGCCGTACAGTTCGCCCGCCAGCGTCGGGCCGACCTGCCCGGTCTTGGCGTCCTGCACCCCGTACAGGCCATTGACCGGCGACAGGAAGAGGTCGTTGAGGCGGTCGGTGAAGGACTGGCCGGAGGGCGTGCGGTGGTAGGTGCCCTGCTGCGGGGTGCCCGCGCCGTCGCGGTCGTAGGTGCCGGAGGGGATGAAGAAGGCCAGCACCCAGACCGCGAGGGTCACGATGACCAGGACGGTCAGGGCGCTGGGAAAGGTGAACCTGCGCCGGGGGCGCGCCGGGCCGCCGTCGGCGGAGACCGTATCGGCGGCCGTCCGGGGCTCTTCGGGGGGACGGGGGTTCTCGTCGGGCATCGGGACGCTCACGCGGCGCCTCCGGTACGGAACGCGGCGGCGTACTCGTCCAGGAAGACGGCTTCCGCCAGGACGGCGCCGCGCAGCTCCGAGAGCAGCACCCGTTCGTCCGGCGCGTGCAGGTTGCACTGCTTGTCCTCGGCGCCGAAGATCAGCACCTCGGCTTCCGGGACGGCCCGGGCGAGGCCGTTGACGAGCGGGATGGAGCCGCCGCCCGCGGCGTGCACGGGGTCGGCGCCCCACGCCCGGCGCATCGCGGCCGCGGCGGCGCGGTAGGCGGGTCCGCCGGTACGGGCCTCGAAACCGGCGCCCGCGTCGCCGGGCGTCACGGTCAGCGGGACACCGAACGGCCGCAGCCGTTCCAGGTGCCGGACGAGCGCATCGAGCGCCTCCTGCGGGTCCTGGCGCGGGTGACAGCGCAGGTTGAGCTTGGCGCGGGCGTACGGCACGACGGCCGAGGCGGCCTGGTCCACGGCGGGCGCGTCCAGGCCCATGACGGTGACGGCCGGGCCGCTCCACAGGCGTTCGCCCAGGCTACCGGAGCCGAGGAGCGGCAGGTCCGCCCGCACACCGGCCAGGTCGCGGAACTCCGTCTCGGTGAGGGCGGTGCCGTCCCACGGTTCGCGGCGCAGCCCTTCCACGGCGACGTCGCCGTGCACGTCGTGCAGGGTGGCCAGGGCGTTGAGGAGGGTGAGCAGCGCGTCCGGGGCGGCGCCGCCGTACTCGCCGCTGTGCACGGCCTCGTCGAGCGTGCGGACCTCCACGGTCAGTTCGGCGGCGCCGCGCAGGCCGGTGACGAGGGTGGGCGTACCGGCGCGGAGGTTGCCCGCGTCGGCGATGACCATCGCGTCGCAGGCGAAGCGTGCGGGGTCGGTGGGCGGGTAATCGTCGAAGGGGCTGCCGTACTCCTCCTGCCCCTCGAAGACGATCTTGACGCCGACCGGGGGACGGCCGCCGTGGGCACGCAGCGCGCCGAGCTGGACCAGGAGATTCGCCTTGCAGTCGGCGATGCCGCGGGCCCGGATGGCGGGGCCGCCGCGCGGGTCGTCGAAGTCGGTGGGTTCGAAGGGCGGCGACGTCCACAGCCGCAGGTCGCCCGCGGGCTGGACGTCGTAGTGGCCGTACAGGAGGACGGTGGGGGCGTCCGGGGTGGGCGGCGGGATGGTGCCGGTGATGACGGGTGCGGTGCCGGGAAGATCCAGCTGGCCGAGGTCGGTGACCCCGGCGGCGCGCAGCAGGGTGAGGAGTTCGTCGCGCGCCGCCAGGACCGGCTCGGGCGGGTGGCCGGGGAAGGCGACCGAAGCGATCGCCGCGAGCCGTTTGAGGTCTGCGCACAGGTCGGGCATCAGGCCGTCCACGACGGCTTCCAGGCCGTCGGTCGCCGGGGGCACAGGGGTGGCGGCCGGAAGTACGGAACTCGCTGCCGGAGACTCGGTTCTGCACGAGGGCTCGGTGTCCGGCTGCCGGGCGTGCGGATGCTGGGCGTTCGGGTCCACCGCGGAACCCCTCTCCGTGGCGCCGGGCGCTCACTTGACTGACTTTCAGGTCCAATGCAGCATATCGGGCAAATCGCCAACACCTTGGGTGCGCACCGGCCCTCAGGCCGGCGGCCCGCCCAGCGTCAGCGCGGCCCGCATCGCCGCGTTCCGCAGACCCGTCAGCCGCCGCGCATGCGCCATCCGGTTCATCAGCCGCGCCGTGCGCACGAGCCGCTGGGTCGCGGAACGCCGCGCATGATCATACGTATGGAGAGCCGTCGCCACCTGCGGCGACACCCGCAGAGCCGTCGCCAACTCCACGGCGTCGACGAGCGCTTCACACGCACCACGCCCCAAATCGGGCGTCATGGCATGAGCCGCGTCACCGATCAGCGCGGTGCGGCCCCGGACGTACGACGGCAGCGGCGGATCGAGGTAGTACAGATCCAGGCGCAGCACCCCGGGCTCGTCCAGCTGCTCCAGTACGTCGCGTACGCCGGCGTGCCAGTGACCGAAGCGGGAGCGCAGGGCGTCGGCCTCGCGGCCCGGCTCGCGCTGCCCTTCCGGTGCCACCGCGCAGGCGAACCAGTTGGTGCGCCCGCCCGTGGTCGGCGTGACGCCGAACCGCAGCCCTTCGCCCCAGGTCTCGATGACGGCGCCGGTGCCACCGTCGACCGTGCCGCGCCAGGACGAAGCGCCGACGTAGCGGGCGCGGTACCGGGGGCCGAACAGCGTCGTGCGCGCGGCGCTGTTGAGGCCGTCGGCCGCGATCACCACGTCGTACGCGCCGTCCAGCGCCCGGATGTCGTCGACCGTACGGCCGAAGGTCACGGCCCCCTCGCCACCGGCCGCCTCGTAGAGGAGGGCCAGCAGTTCGGGGCGGGATATCAGGCGGACCACTTCGCCGGTGCGCCGCTGGAGGGCGGCGACGTCGAGGGTGGCGATCCGTCCGCCGTCGGGGCGCAGGAAGGCGCCGGCGGTCTGCGGGCGGCTCAGGTCCCGTACCTGTTCGCCGACGCCGAGGGCGTCCAGGGCGGCCAGCGCGCCGGGCCACAGGCCGAGGGCGGTGCCGGCCGCGGGGAGGCGGCGGGCGCGTTCGAAGACGTCGACCGACCAGCCCCCGTTGCGCAGATGCAGGGCGGTGGCGAGGCCGCCGATCCCGCCGCCGACGACGGCTGCCGTACGTGATGTCAGCTCCATGCCCCAGCACGCTACTATGTTTATAGTGAATCGGCACTACAAATATAGTAGCGAGGGGAGCGCGGCGTGGCACGACGGCGGGACCAGGTCCTGGACGCGGCGATCGGGGTACTGGGCACCGAAGGGCCGCGCCGGCTGACCTATCAGGCGGTGGACGCCGCGGCCGGGGTGCCGTCGGGCACCACCTCCAACTACTTCCGCAACCGCGGCGCCCTGATCGACGGCATCGTCGCCCACCTGGAGGCGCTGGAGCGCCGCGACTGGGAGGAGTTCGCCCGCCGGGCCGCGCCGGCCGGCGTACCGGAACTCGCGGACGCCGTGACACGTTTCCTCCTGTACGCGACCGGCCCCGAGCGCTCCCGTACCGCCGCCCGCTACGCCCTGTACGGGGAAGCCTCGGCCCGGCCCGAGCTGCGGCCCGCACTCACCCGCGGGCGCGAGGCCGTCGTCGGCTGGGGCACGGAGTGGATGCGGCGCTTCGGCTCGCCGGTCCCGCAGCTGCACTGCGAAATCCTCTTCGACTACCTCGACGGCGTCGCCTTCCACCAACTCTCGTCCCCCGTCGACGACTTCGACCCGGGCCCGGGCATCACGGAACTGCTCACCCGACTGCTCGGCGCACCCGCGTAACCGCCCGTGGCACGGTGCGGCCGACGCGCCGCGCCGCGGCCGAATTCGATGGCCGCGCCCCGTGGCCTGTGGTGAAGTGACGCCGGTGACCACACCAGACACCGAGCGAGCACGAGCCGCCGCCTACCGCGCCGCGTACGACGAGCAGATGCGGGACCGCGGGTCCGCGCCGGACACTCCGGACACCGAGCGGGTCGGTCCCGTCCTGCGCAGGACCCTCCCGGCGGCGCAGGGCGGGCTGATCCTCTACCGCGACCTGGGCGGGCTGGACGGGGACGCGCTGGACGCCTTCATCGCCGCGCAGCGCGACCACTTCGCCGCCCGGACCCTGCCGGTCGAGTGGAAGTACCACGGCCACGACCTGCCCGCCGACCTCCCGGACCGGCTGGCCGCGGCGGGATTCGCGCCCGGCGAGCGGGAGACGGTCGTCATCGGCGAGGCGGCGGACATCGCCGGGCCACCCGGCGCGGCGCCACTCCCCGAGGGCGTACGGCTGCGCGAGGTCACCGACCGCGCCGACTTCGACCGCATCGGGGAACTGGCCGCGACGGTCTGGGCCGACGACCGGAGCTGGCTGGCGCCGGCCATGGAGGAGTGGGTGGCGGGGCGCGACGGCGACCCGTGCACGGTGACCGTGGCGGAGTCGCTGGCGGGCGAGGTGGTCTCGGCGGCCTGGATGCGCTTCCACCAGGGCACCGACTTCTCCTCACTGTGGGGCGGTTCGACGCTGCCCAACTGGCGCGGCAAGGGTGTCTACCGCGCCCTGGTGACCCACCGGGCGGCGCTCGCGGTGGCGCGCGGATTCCGGTACGTGCAGGTCGACGCGCTGGAGACCAGCCGCCCCATCCTCAACCGGCTGGGGCTGGTCAGCGCGGCCACGACCGTTCCGTACGTCTGGCGGCCGCCCGGCGATGCGGGCAAGCGCGTCTGAAACGCCGGGGATTGGCGGGATCTGATGGGTTACGGACCTCCCCCGGAGTCTGATAGGAAAGCTTCCTAACGATTGGGATCCCTCACCGCTCCCCGGCCACCCGGCCTGCTCCCCACTGGAGGACAACCATGCGTGCCCGATCCATAGGCAAGGCGATCCGCAAGCCCGCCACCGGCCTGACCCTCGGCCTGGTCCTGCTCGCCGTACCGGCGACCGCCGTCGCCGGTACGGCGGTCGCCGCCACCGGCCAGGCACCCGCCACGGCCCACGTCACCGCCAAGGCCTCGGCCGGCCTGGACGACCCGGCGAAGAAGGAGATCGCCATGCAGCTGGTCTCCAGCGCCGAGAACTCCTCGCTGGACTGGAAGAAGCAGTACGCCTACATCGAGGACATCAAGGACGGCCGCGGCTACACCGCCGGCATCATCGGCTTCTGTTCCGGCACCGGCGACATGCTCGACCTCGTCGAGCTGTACACGAAGCGCAAGTCCGGCAACGCCCTGGCGAAGTACCTGCCCGCGCTGCGCAAGGTCAACGGCAGCGACTCGCACGCGGGCCTGGGCTCCGCCTTCGAGAAGGACTGGAAGAAGGCCGCCCAGGACAAGGACTTCCAGCAGGCGCAGAACGACGAGCGGGACCGGGTGTACTTCAACCCGGCGGTCAAGCAGGGCAAGGCCGACAAGATCGGCGTGCTGGGCCAGTTCGCGTACTACGACGCGCTCGTCATGCACGGTGACGGCAGCGACAAGACCAGCTTCTCCAGCATCCGCAAGCGGGCCATGGCCGAGGCCAAGACCCCGGCCCAGGGCGGCGACGAGAAGACCTACCTCAACGCCTTCCTGGACGCCCGGGTGTGGGCGATGAAGCAGGAGGAGGCGCACAGCGACACCAGCCGCGTGGACACCGCGCAGCGCGTCTTCCTCAAGAAGGGCAACCTGAACCTGAACCCGCCGCTGGACTGGAAGGTCTACGGGGACTCGTTCCACATCGGCTGAGCGGGGCGACGGCCCGTACCGTGCCGGAAATCCGGCGTGGTACGGGCCGTCGGCGCGTCCGCCTCCGTACGACGGTTCAGTGCGCTCCGGCCGTCCGCGCGTCCGGGGCCCCGCGCTCCGGCTGCTGCGGGACCACCTCCAGCGGCGGCTCGCCGCGCCGCTTGCCGAGGTGGTTGAAGGCCAGGTTGAGCACGATGGCGACGAGGCAGCCGGTGCTGATGCCGGAGTCCAGGACGACCAGCATGTCCTTGGGGAAGTCGTGGTAGAACCGCGGCGCCGCGATCGGTATCAGGCCGATGCCCACCGAGGCCGCGACGATCAGCGCGTTCTCGCCCTTGTCCATCGCGGCCGTGGCCAGCGTCTGGATGCCGCTGGCGGCGACCGACCCGAACAGCACGATGCCCGCGCCGCCCAGCACCGGCAGCGGCACCAGGGATATCACCGAGGCGGCGACCGGACACAGGCCCAGCACGATCAGGATCAGGCCACCGGTGGCGACGACGAACCGGCTGCGCACCTTGGTCATCGCGACCAGGCCGATGTTCTGCGCGAAGGCGCTGTTGGCGAAGCCGTTGAAGAGCGGGCTGAGGGCGGTGCCGAGGGTGTCGGCGCGCAGCCCGCCCTCGATGGTGCGCTCGTCGGCGGGCCGGTCCACGATCTTGCCCAGGGCGAGCATGTCGGCGGTGGACTCGGTCATGCAGACGAGCATCACGATGCACATCGACAGCACGGCGGCGACGTCGAACTGCGGTGCGCCGAAGTGGAACGGCGCCGGGAAGCCGACGAGGTCCGCCTTGGTGATCCCCCCGAAGTCGGTGCTGCCGACGGGTATCGCGATCAGTGTCCCGGCGACCAGGCCGAGCAGGATGGATATCTGCCGGAGGAAGCCGCGCAGCACCCGGCGCAGTACGAGCACGATGACGAAGGTGAGCGCCGCCATGCCGATGTTGGTCAGCGAACCGTAATCCCGCGCCTGGGCGTCGCCGCCCTGGGACCAGTTGAAGGCGACGGGCAGCAGCGACACGCCGATCAGGGTGATGACGGTGCCGGTGACCACCGGTGGGAAGAACCGCACCAGCTTGGAGAAGTACGGGGCGAGGACGAAGCCGAGGACACCGGCGACGATCACCGCGCCGAAGATGACGGGCAGCGCGTCGCCGGGGCTCTGCGCCTTGCCGATGGCGACCATCGGCGTGACGCCGGCGAACGAGACGCCGTTGACGAACGGCAGCTTGGCGCCGATCTTCCAGAAGCCGAGGGTCTGCAGAAGGGTGGCGATGCCCGCGGTGAAGAGGCTGGCGCCCATCAGGAACGCGGTCTCGGTGGGGCTCAGCCCGCAGGCCGGGCCGACGATCATCGGCGGGGCCACCACACCCGCGTACATCGCGGCCACGTGCTGCAGGCCGCTGGTGAACATCTTGACGGGCGGGAGGGTCTCGTCGACCGGATGCTTCCGGTCGCCCTGCGCCGTCCGCCCTGGACTTGCGGCCACTGCGGGCCTCCTTCGATTTCTGCGCCGCGAGGGGGCGGCGGCGCGAGGCTGTCACGGAGGGCGTGCGTCGGGGTGCGGTGGTGCAGCGGTCCGCGCTCGTGGCGCGTCGAAGACATGACGGGTCGTCACATGGGGCGATGCGGTACGGCGTTACCGGGCCGGGGGCACGAAGAGAGGCCTCCGTGCCCCCGGGTTCCGGCACTTGTGGATCCCGCTCGGATCCACAAGCTCCCGGCCGGGGCCGTCCCCCCGGCCGAGTTCTCGGGTCGCCGCCGGGCGGGGATCAGCCCTCGGCGGCGATACGGGCCAGGCGCTGTGCCTCGGCCCGGGCGGTGCGGGCGATGGTGTCCTCGTCGGCGTTGGCCAGCCGGCCGTCCTCGACCACCGGCGCGCCGCCGACCAGGGACAGCGTGACGGGCGCCGCGGCGCCGAAGACCAGCGCGGTCACCGGGTCGGCGATGGTGGAGTGGGCCAGGCCGTCCAGCTTCCACAGCACCAGGTCGGCCAGCTTGCCGGCCTCCAGGGAGCCGATCTCGGCCGTACGGCCCAGCACCTGGGCGCCGCCATAGGTGCCCAGGCGCAGCGCCTTGCGGGCGTCCAGGGCCGCTTCCCGGTGCGCGCCGAGCCGGTTGATCAGCAGCGCGTTGCGCAGTTCGGTGTGGAGTTCGCCGCTCTCGTTGGAGGCGGTGCCGTCCACGCCGAGGCCGACCGGTACGCCCGCCGCGAGCATGTCGGGGACCCGGGCGATGCCGGCGGCGAGCCGCGCGTTGGAGGACGGGCAGTGCGCGACGCCGGTCCTCGTCCGGGCGAAGGCGGCGATGTCGGAGTCGTTCATGTGGACGCAGTGCGCCATCCACACGTCCTCGCCGAGCCAGCCGGTGGACTCGAAGTAGTCGGTCGGGCCCATGCCGAACAGCTCGTGGCAGAACTTCTCCTCCTCGACCGTCTCCGAGCCGTGGGTGTGCATCCGCACACCTTTACGGCGGGCCAACTCGGCGCCCCTCCGAAGGAGTTCGGTGGAAATGGAGAACGGGGAGCAGGGGGCCACGGCGATGTGCACCATCGAGCCGAAGGAGGCGTCGTGGTGGGTGTCGATGGCCTCCTCCGTGGCCTTCAGCGCGCCCTCGGTGGTCTCCACGGCGAAGTCCGGCGGCAGCCCGCCGTCCTTCTCGCTGCGGTCCATCGACCCGCGGGCCAGGGTGATCCGGGCGCCGATCTCGCGGACGGCGGCCAGTTCGGCGCCGACCAGGTCGCCGGAGCCCCGCGGGAAGACGTAGTGGTGGTCGCAGGCGGTGGTGACACCGCCCTTGACCATCATGGCCAGCGAGCCCTGAGTGGCGGCGGCGAGCATCGGCGCGTCGATGCGGGCCCAGGTCGGGTAAAGGGCCACCAGCCAGTTGAAGAGGTTGTGGTCGGTGGCCAGGCCGCGGGTGATCCACTGGTAGAAGTGGTGGTGGGTGTTGACCAGGCCGGGGGTGACGAGATGGCCGGTGCCGTCGATACGGCGGACGACGTTCTCCAGGCCTTCGGGTGCCTTGCCCGCGCCCACCGCTTCGATGAGGTCGCCGGCGACGACGACATGGCCCGAGGCGTACTCGGTGTCGTGGGCGTCGACGGTCGCGATGGCGCAGTTCTCGATGACGATGCGCTGCTTCACCGTGCTGTCAGGGGCTGCCATGGTGGATCCTCTTGCTTTCCTGGAGGGGTCGGGCACGGCAGGGCCCTACGGGATTTGAGTGCCGGAGCCGGGCGAGGCGGCTGACAGTACCGCTGCCCCCTTGGTGCTCCGGGTGCCGAGATGGTGGAAGAACAGGTTGAGCAGGACCGCGACGAGCGCCCCGGCGCTGATGCCGGAGCCGAGCACGGTCTGCGCCCAGGCGGGGAAGTCCTCGTAGAACGTCGGGGCGGCGAGCGGGATGATGCCCGCGCCCAGCGATACGGCCACCAGGATGATGTTGGAGCTGTCGTCGAGGCCGGCCTCGGCGAGCGTACGGATGCCGCTGACCGCGATCGAGCCGAACAGGACGATGCCGGCGCCGCCGAGGACGGGCATCGGCACGAGGTTGACGACCGCGCCGAGTACGGGGAAGGCGCCGAGGACGAGCAGGGTGGCGCCGGCCACCGCGACGACGTAGCGGCTGCGTACCCGGGTGAGCGAGACGACGCCGACGTTCTGCGCGAAGGCGCTGGTGGGGAAGCCGCCGAAGACCGGCCCCACGAGGGTGGCCATGCCGTCGGTGCGCAGGCCGCGGGTGATGGTCTGCCCGGTCGTACGCCGTTCGCAGATCTCGCCGAGGGCGAGCATCCCGGCCGCGGACTCGGTCATCAGGACCAGCATCACGATGCACAGGGACAGGACGGCGGCGGGCTGGAACTCCGGCGCGCCGAAGGCGAAGGGGGTGGGCAGCGCGACGACGGGCGCCTCGCGCAGCGCGTCGGAGCTGGCCATGCCGAACGGCACCGCGGCGAGGGTGCCGGCGACCAGGCCCAGCAGCAGGGCGATCTGCTTGACGAAGCCGCGGGTGAAGCGCTGGATCAGCAGGATGACGACGAGCGTGAAGGCGGCCAGCGCCAGGTACTTCATGGACCCGAAGTCCGCGGCCTCCTTGTCACCGCCCTGCGCCCAGCCGACCGGTACGGGCATCAGGGTGACGCCGATGAGCGTGATGACGATGCCGGTGACCAGCGGCGGGAAGTAGCGCAGCAGTCTGCCGAAGAACGGGCCGACGGCCAGGCAGAAGGCTCCGGAGACCATCACCGCCCCGTAAATGGCGGGCAGTTGATGGCCCTTGGCGGTGGTCTCGGCGATGGCGAGCATCGGGGTGATGCCGGCCGAGGAGGCGGCGTTGACGAACGGCAGCCGGTTGCCGGCGAACCGTCCGGCGCCGAGGGTCTGCAACAGGGTCGCGAGACCGGCGATCAGCAGGCTGGCCGCGATCAGCCGGGTGCGGCCCGCGGTGTCCAGGCCGGTGGCCTGGCCGATGATGAGCGGAGGGGTGACGACGCCGGCGTACATGGCGGCGATGTGCTGCAGGGCGGCGGGGACGAGCCGCTTGGGAGCCGGCTTCTCGTCCACCGGGTGAACCGGTGGGACGGGGTGTTTCTCAACGTGCGGTGGCTGTGCCATGGGTCGTTCCCCTCACAGGATTCGCGGGCCCCTCCCCGCTGCGGGACGGGGAGGGACGGCGAGGCACGGCGCTGCGTCGGGAGCCGTCAGAGGTTGGTCAGATCCATCGGGATCTCGGCTTCGACACCGTCGCGCAGGACAGTGGCTTCTATCAGGCCGTACGGGCGGTCCGCCGCGTAATAGACCTCATGGTCGTTCTTGAGGCCGAACGGCTCCAGGTCCACCAGGAAGTGGTGCTTGTTCGGCAGCGAGAACCGCACCTCGTCGATCTCCACGCGGTTGTTGATGATCCGCGAGCCCATCTGGTACAGGGTCTGCTGGAGCGAGAGGCTGTAGGTCTCCGCGAAGGCGTCCAGCATGTGCTTCCTGACCTGCGCGTACGAGCGCTCCCAGTTGGGCGTCCGCTGCTCGTCGTCGGTCCAGTTGAACCGCCAGCGGCCGGACACCTCGGTGGCCAGGATGCGGTCGTACGCCTCCTTGAGCGTCGTGTACTTGTCCTTGATGTAGCCCCAGAACTCGGAGTTGGTGGAGTTCATCACGACCAGGTCCTTCAGGCCGGAGATCACCTGCCACCGCTCACCGTCGTAGGTGATCTGGGTCAGCCGGGTCTCCTGGCCCTTGCGGACGAAGGAGTGCCTGACCTCGTCCGCGCCGATGAACTTCGCGTTGGCCTCGGAGGTCTCGATGCGCTCCCAGGCGTACTCCTCGATGCGGATGCGGGCCCGGTGGATCGGTTCCTGGCTGGTGACGAAGTGCCGGGCCAGGTGGATGCCGAACTGCTCGGCCGACTCGATGCCGTGTTCCTTGGCGAAGGCGTACACGGTGTTCTTCGTCGTGTCGGTGGGCAGGCAGTGGGCGTTGGAGCCGGAGAGGTGCACCTCTTCGAGGTCGCCGGAGAGCGCGACCGAGACATTGAGGTCCTTGATGTGGTGGGTGTCGCCGTCCCGGGTGATCCGGACGACGCGGTTTTCCGCCTTGCCGTACTGGTTCTGGCCGAGAATCGCCGGGCGGGCCGGGCGGGAGGAATGAGTCATGGTCGGTGCTAGCTCCCTCGGTATACGGAGTAGCCGAACGGGTTGAGCAGCAGCGGTACGTGGTAGTGCTCACCCGGCTTGACGGCGAAGGTGATCGCCACCTCCGGGAAGAAAGCTCCGCTGTCCCTTACGCGGGGGGCGTCCTGCTGTTCCTCGGCTTGCTGGTCGGCTGTTTCGGCCTTGCTGGCCAGGTACGCCTCGGTGTCGAAGTCCAGGCGTACGTGGGTGGTGCCCTCCGGCAGCGCCGGCAGGTCCTTACAGCGCCCGTCCGCATCGGTCTTGGAGGCGCCGTGTACGCTCCAGGCCCCGTCGCGGCCGGAGCATACCGAGAGGGTGAGGGCCACGCTCTCCGCAGGGCGGCCCACGCTGGTGTCCAGGATGTGCGTGGACACCGACGTCTCGTGCCGGGCCGTCTCGCTGCTCATGGTCGTGCTCCTTCCGCGGCGGCTGCCGGGTCCGCCGCGTCCTCGACGAGGCGGCCCAGCCGGATGCGATTGATCTTGCCCAGTTCCCTGCGGACGATCTCGCGTTCTTGTTCCGGCGTGTTGTCGAGCCGGTTACGGGCGGCGTCGCGCAGCTGCTCCCCGGTCCGGCCGGTGGCGCAGATCAGAAAAACATGCCCGAACTTCTCCTGGTATGCGAGGTTCAGTTCGAGCATGTCCGCCTTGAGGTCGTCCCCGGCCGCCGACATCCCGCGCTGTTCACGGGAGGAGGTCGCGTCACCCGGCGTGGGCCGGCCGATCGGCGGGTGGCCGGCCATCGCCTCGGCCAGGTCCGCCGCGGTCAGCTCGGCCATGGCGGCGTCGCTGGCGGCGAACAGGGCGTCGGTGGTGGCGTACGGGCGCCGGTCGAGGATCAGGCTCCCCCACGTTTCGCTGGCGCACGCCTCGTGCAGTGCGGCACGGGCCGCACGGTCGGCCGCGGCGTTGAACCGGGCGAGACCCGGCGTCGGAATCGAAGACACGGGAAGCCTCCGTGGCCTGGTGCTGTACGGGCTCTGCTTGGCTGGAAACAGCTAAGACCTCCGGCAACATCACGTCAACACTTTGTTGAAAAATCGGCAACAAGAAAGCCGCCGTCCGGTTCAC
Source organism: Streptomyces sp. NPDC033221 (assembly GCF_055577005.1). Taxonomy (NCBI): domain Bacteria; kingdom Bacillati; phylum Actinomycetota; class Actinomycetes; order Kitasatosporales; family Streptomycetaceae; genus Streptomyces; species Streptomyces sp. NPDC033221. The sequence goes on from NZ_JBVIQN010000072.1 coordinate 15,052, forward strand.
CCGGACGGCGGCTCATGCGCAAGTGCCCAACGGGCAGCGCTTCTGGGTCAGTCGGTACCCTTCGCGGCGTTGTCCCTGTTCAGGTAGTTGTAAACGGTGAAGCGGCTGACGCCGAGCGCACTGGCGACCGTCTCGACCCCGCGCCGTACGGAGAACGCGCCGCGCGCCTCCAGGATCCGCACCACCGACTGCTTGGTCCGGCGGTCCAGGTCGCTGAGCGGCACGCCGTGCCGGCGCTGGAGCTCGGCGAGGAGATGATCCAGCGAGTCGGACAGATGCGGCAGCCGTACGGCCACCCGGTCCTGACCGTCCCAGGCCAGGACGACATCGTCACCCTGCGCCTGCTCCGGCGCCACCATCTCCGCACCCATCGCGTCCACCAGCGGCTTCACGGCCTGGACGAACGGGTGGTCGGCGGACTCGGTCACGTGGCGTCCTCCCCGGCCGGCGCGATCACGTTGACCTGGAGGGAGACCCGGGTGGCACCGGCCTCCAGGGACTTGCGCAGCAGCGCGTCCACCGCGGAGAGCACCTTCTCCCCCTCACCCTCGGCGGTGTTGCCGAACGGGCCGACGTCCACGGCGTCCAGCCCGGCATCCGTGATGATCTCGCGCCCCACGACCGCGTGGGCGGGCGCTTCGTCCAGATCGAACGGTTCCGTCGTGAATTCCACTCGCAATCGCACCATGCCCCCAAAGTAGCGCCGCCGCACCCCACCCCCTTGACAGGTCCCGAGATCCGCGGGCAATGTTCCAAACAGCAGAAACAAAGTTCCGCAATACGGAAGGGCGCTCATCCCTTATGGGCTTCTCGGACGCGCGTTTCAACGTCAACCTGTCGATCCTGTTCACCGAGCTGCCGCTGCTGCAACGCCCGGCGGCGGCCGCGGCCGCCGGTTTCGATGCG
>NZ_JBVIQN010000073.1:0-15043 GCF_055577005.1 Streptomyces sp. NPDC033221
ATCCGCCGGGCGAGAACCGGACAGGCCGCCCGCCTCACTTCTCGCGCGCCCGCCTGCCGGCGGCGGACACTGGCACTCAGGTAATGGCCATGGGTCCTGCCTGTGGGGCGGGAGTCTTCCTGGTCGGATCCATCCGCCTCATCGTTAGGGCTCACAGGGGGCATTCGTGCACTTGTAACCGACGGGTCGAGACCAGCCCTGGTGCCTGCGTAGGCTATCTGCATGATCGTCCGCTGCATTCACATCGTCAGCCCGGCGACTGGGGAGGCCATGACCGATCACCCCTCCATCCGCATCGGAGCGGAGTTTCTTGCAACAACTCATGAAACATGATCGCCGCAGGTGGACGACCGCCCGGCCGGGTGTTTCATGAGCGGCCACCTATGAAACAGCAGCTCCTCTGCTGCGTTTCCGGACGGTAGCTCAGTCCTTCGGGATCAGCTCGGGGTTCATGGTGCAGGTGGCATCAGATCGTGGGTAAGTGCATCCAGGTCGGCAAGGCGGGCGGCAGGGGCGAGGTGGGAGGCGGTGGCGACGAGGATGAGCTCGGTGATGGCGATTTCGTGAGTGAGGGGTGCGATTGGTCCTGCGGCCTCGCGCGGGAGGCGGATCAGCACTTCGGCTTGGTCTGCCAGGGGTGATTCCCAGGCGTCGGTGACCAGGATCAGGCGGGCACCGCGGGATCGGGCTGCGTGGACGTAGCGTGCAGTGTCGGCGGAGTAGCGACGAAAGTCGTAGGCGACGACCACATCGGACGAGCCCATGTCGAGCAGGGTGCGCGCGCGTGCGGGCGGGGATTCGGGGACGCGGTGTGTGCCGGGTCGCAGGCCTGCGAGCTGGCGGATCAGATACTCCGCGGCAAGTTCGCTCAAGGGGCCACCGAGAGCCCATACGCCGTCGGCCTCGGCCAGGCGGGCAGCGGTCGTCGCGAGCAGGGGCTCGGTCACCGCGGCGAGGGTGCCTTCCATGCCGGACCGCAGGTCCTCTGCCGCTCGATGGGTATCGGGTTGCCGAGTGACGAACTCGTGGAGCCGGGAGCGGTCCTGTTCTCGGGCTGTGGCCCGCACGGCGTCCTGGAACTCGGCGAAGCCGCCGAAGCCCAGGCGGCCGACCAGGCGCGAGGCGGTCGGCGGGCTGACCCCAGCACGGTCTGCGAGCGTCCGGAGCGAGCCGAGTGCCGCGAACGGATAGTCGTCCAGAAGTACACGGACGACCGCACGCTCACCAGGTGGCAGCTCGGGATAGACCTCGCCGAGACGGGTCACCACGGGTTCAGACGTCATGTTGACGAATGTTACATGGTTTCGAGCTTGCCGTGCATAACGAAACGAATGTTATGGTCCGGTCATGAATACCTGGCGCGGTCTCATCAACAGCGGCTACCGGCACTGGCTGCCGGTCACCGACAGCACTCCTGCGGTTTCCCTTCACGAGGGCGACACCCCATTGCTCCACTCGGATCACCTGTCCTCGCTGACAGACTGCGACATCTGGCTGAAGGTCGAGGGCGCCAACCCCACCGGGTCGTTCAAGGATCGCGGGATGACCGTGGCCGTGAGCGTCGCGGCCGAGAAGGGTGCCGAGGTTGTCATCTGCGCCTCGACCGGCAACACCAGCGCCTCAGCGGCCGCCTACGCGGCCCGCGCCGGGATCGCGTGCGCCGTACTGGTTCCCAAGGGAGCGATCGCGCTCGGCAAGCTGGCCCAGGTCGTGCGATACGGAGCGAAGATCATCGAGGTCGCCGGAACCTTCGACGACTGCCTGCGGATTGCCCGCGACCTGGCAACGCACCACCCCGTCGCGCTGGTCAACTCGGTCAACAACCAGTGGCGGTTGGCGGGGCAGCAGACAGTCGCCTACGAGGTCGTCGATGCCCTGGGCGATGCGCCGGACATCCACTGCCTGCCGGTGGGCAACGGCGGAAACATCACTGCCACCTGGAGCGGTTATCAGACCTACGCCGCCGCTGGCCTCGCCAAAGGGCTCCCGCAGATATGGGGTTTCCAGGCTGCGGGCGCGGCACCACTCGTCCACGGCGCGCCCGTCGCCGTGCCCGATACCGCCGCAAGCGCCATACGCGTCGGCAACCCGGCGACCTGGGACGGCGCCGTCAGCGCCCGCGACGAATCCCACGGATTGATCAGCACGGTGACCGACGAACAGATCTTTGACGCTTACCGCATGGTCGCTCGCCACGACGGCGTGTTCGCCGAGCCCGCCTCAGCCGCCGGTATCGCCGGCATCCTCGACCAACAGCGCAGAGGCAATCTCGCCCCGGGGCAGAAGATCGTGGTCACCCTCAGCGGCAACGGGCTCAAAGACCTCGACGCATCCATGCGCGATGGCTACACCTCGACCCAGACCTCGACCTTTACCGTCGACGTGGCCCGCGCCCTGCACCTGACCACTTGAGACACCCATTGCCAGCTGATCGCTCAGGGGGCATTGAGGTCGACTGCCGTCAAGAACCAGACACCCCAACCGCCCGCTCACCTCACTTGTCCTGTACCTGATCAGGAGTGGACTGCCGCCATCGAAGAAGCCGTGCAGTGGACTTCGGGCATCCCTGCAAGTGGCTACGGACATCGCCAGAAGGACCACTTGACAGGGCGGAAGCCGCAGGCGCAAGCACGAGCTTCCATGGCTCCGCTCACCGCGGAGTAAGGGGTAACCGGCACCGGGCCGACGTCAGACGGGGTGAGCAATGCCGGCTCTCGGCACGGCCGTCAGTTCGGCCATCAGCCGTGTGGTGACTGGCACGAGAATGCCATGCCGCTTGGCTGCCCGTTGCAACGCCCCGCCGATTGCGTCGAGTTCAAGCGGGCGGCTGGCCTCCGCGTCGCGTTGCATGGACGACTTACTGCCGCTCGGGAACGAGTCGTACAGCGCCAGGGCCTTCGCCGGGTCGGCCGGAGCGCCGCAGGCCCTACTCACTGCGGCAGCTTCCTCGACAAGGGCCATCAGTTCCTCGCGTCGCTCGGTCCGTACGTCCCCGATGGGGAGGAGGTATCTGGTGGTGAGCAGGGCGAAGGGGGCGAGGAAGGCCAGCTTCGCCCAGAGGGCGGCAGTCTCATCCTGGACCACGCGCGTGTCCACCCCCGCGTCCTGGAGCATCGCGGCCAACTGGTTGAGGCGTTCGTGGGTACCGGCCAGGTCAATCTGCGTGAACGGGCTGCCGTGCTCGATGACGCCGGGCGCGGTGCGAGTCGACTCCACTCGGATCACGCCCGGAGCGACCGACTGCGCGCCGTAACGAGCCCGCAGCGAGTCGGGATGCTCGATGCCGTTGAGCAGCGGCACAACCAGGGCGGCGCCAAGGGTACTGGGCGGAATCCGCTCAAGCGCCGCGTTAAGGGCTGTGTGCTTGACAGTGATCAGGCACAGATCAACCGGCTCCCGTAGCTCGGTGGCCGCTTCGACGCTCACGGAGAAGTCGCCGAACTGCCCACTGCGCACCCGGATGCCGTCCTGGCGCAAGATCTGCGTCGTTACTCCGCCGCCCACGCAGATCACCCGGTGTCCGGCGCGGGAGAGCACGGCGGCCAGGAGGCCGCCGACGCCTCCCGGCCCAAGTACCGCCACAGTCCACGGTTCTGGTGAGGCTCCTCCCGAGAGTCCGGAGCATGGGGAGAGCACCGTGCGGCAGTCCTTCCATGCGGGACGACTCAGGAGCGTTTGAATGCGGGTGAACAAAGTGAGCAAGTCGGCGCCACAGGTCTGACGGAAGGCCGGGTCGACACGGGCGATGTCGAGTTCGTTCGCAGCTGACAGCTCGGCGAAGTCCCGTCGCATCGCAAGGTCGGGTGTGAAGGTCTGGCCGGTGAACCGGTCGCGGAACACAGCCTCGGGATCCGCGAGCGTGGGATAAGAGGCTCTTCGGTCACAGCTGGCGTAGAAGTACACGAGCGCCTCGGCCTCGGCACCGATCACCGCCGCCAGTTCCGCACGGCGATCGGGTGGCAGGAGAGTCGTGGCGAACTCGTCCGTGCCGTAGAAGGCATGGCACAGGCCCGCGAGTTGCAGAGCAGGGCGGGCGCCCCACCGGGTGAGCTGTTCCTGTACGCGTCGCAGGTGGGCGAGGAGGGTGCCACCAGGGTGGTCGAGCGTCTCAGCGCCCAGCTCACTGAGCATGGCGGCGGCCTGGGTGGCTGCTTCGGGAGGTACGGACATGGGATCGGGCTCCTCTCGTTGTTCGGCGGGTCGACACCCGTCCCCGCTCTCCGCCTTCGGTCCGGACTGGTGCGGGGAGCGGGGACGGGTTGCCGCCCTGGGCCCTGTGATGATCATCGAGGAACATCTGAACCCCAGTCAATCCTATGGTTTTCTATGTCTGACCTAAGAGATAACTTGGGTGCGTGACCCTTGATGACCTTCGTGTGTATGTAGCGGTGTGCAGGACCGGGAGCCTGAGCGCTGTGGCCCGAGACCTCGCATGCACGCAGTCCGCCGTGAGCCAGCACGTGAAGCGGCTGGAACGGGAGACGGGCGCCCGCCTCCTGGAGCGTCATCCCCGCGGTGTCGTTCCCACTCCGGCGGGACGCATTCTGCATGCGGCGGCATCGGACGGCATCGCCGGCCTCGACCTTGCCTTGCGCCGTATCGACGAACTCGTGCGCGGTGAAGTCGGCTCTGTGCGGGTGGCGACCGGCGCGACGACAGTGCGGCACATCATGGCCGAGGCCGTCGTGACGTTCCGAGAGCGCTATCCGAACGTGAGCCTGGAGTTCCAGACAGAGAGCTCCAGCAGCAGGTGTTACGCCACCCTGGCCTCCAACACCATCGATCTGGCCTGGCTCACGCTCGGTGCTCCGGTCCGCGGCATCGAACAGCGCCCCGTCATAGAGTTGCCATGGGTCTTGGCGGTTCGGCCCGAGGACCCGCTCGCTGACCGGTCCCGTATTGAAGCCGCAGATCTTGCGGACATCCGACACATTCGACTTCCGGAGAATTCCTCCTCCCGCGCCCACCTCGATGCGGCCTTCGCCGAGTTGGGCGTCCGTATCAGTTCCGAACCCAGCGTCGCCGACTGGGACACCGCGATCCTCCTGGCCGAACTCGGCCTCGGCCACGCCGTCGTCCCCGCTCTGCCCAACCAGTACATCCACGGCGAAGCCAGTCCTCTGCGCTTCATCCCCATCCCCGACCTGCCACGGCTGTCGGTGGGCTGGGCCGTACGCCGCTGGGATGACCTCACCCCGCTCGCCAGGACCTTCGCCGACACCGTCAGCCTCAGCAGCACACAGAAGCCGTGAGTAACCCTTCAGGGCCGCCACCAGGAACTGCGGGTGCCACATGCAATACGAGCAGGCCAACTCCGAGTCAGCCGGGTTGCAGGTTGCCACCGCCGTGGACTTCGGGAGGTTGAACATAAGGACTTGGCAGGGAAACCGGCCGCCGGTCCTCCGCAAGCACCTACGGCCCGGCTGCCCGTTCTGCGCGATCATCCACGAAGGCGCCGACGCCACGATCGTGCGCGCATGGTCCGACACCGTGGCGATCGTGCCGCACCGCGGCGGCTGCACCCCCGGCCACATCCTTGTCATCCCCCGCGGCCATGTCCGGGATTTCACCACCGACCCGGTCGTTTCCGCCACCACCATGCAGCGCACCGCCGAACTCGCCCACGAACTCGGCATCACCCCGGATGATGACGGAGGCCGTGGCTGCAACACGACCTGCAACGCAGGCGCGGCCGCCACACAGACGATCTTCCACCACCACCAGCACCTGATCCCCCGGACCACCGGTGACGGCCTTGCCCTGCCCTGGGCCCACCCCACCCACCGTGAACAGGAGGCAGTCGCGCGTTGAACGCTTCTTTCGCCGCTGCGGCTACGAACTCCGCGCCCTTCCCCCGCCGACCACCCCAACCTTGATGAAGGCGCGCCCGTGACATGGGCGGCCTGAGAACTGTTCATCCCCAAGCTCCGCTTCCGGCCGCGCGCGCCGAAAGCGGAGCTTTTTTCGTATCCGGACTCGGTCTCCTCAACACTGCACTGTGTAAGGCGTGGCTGCTCGCCGAGCTACGTCTGGGCGACCGATTCGCACCCTGGGGAAGCGCGTCCATCGGCGAAGCGGTGGTGACCCATCGGGGGGAAGGCTGAGCGCTCTCACCGAGGTCGATCGCTGCCCCGACGGGCGTGGCCGTTTCTCTGGGGGGAGCGGTTCTGAAATGCCAGGGTCCTACTGTGTCCCGTACTTGCCCTGCTGCCGGGCCTGTTCCCGCTTCTTCACTTCGCTGAATCGGTCGAACAGCTCTTTCCAGACCCGCTTGGCGGCGGCCTTCTTGTGCTCGCGGTCCGGTTGCGTGACGCGCGGCCGCTTCCCCTTCTTGTCCTTCGGGCCGCCGTGGTCGCCACTAGTCAGCTGGGCCCGCTTGGGGGAACCGTCGCGTCGTTGCCTGTTTCCGCTCGCCATAGCCCTGAGCGTACTTCGGTGGCGGGGCTGCTTGGCAGGGGAAGCGAGCACTGTGCGGGCTCTGCCTACGGCCATTGCATGTCTCCAAGCCCGGGGTCGCCCCAGTACGCTCAGTCTTCGGCGGAAGGGGGCCTGTCGACCAGGTGCGGTGAGCGCTCAGTGCTCGTTGCGAGAGGGCGGAGGGGCAGCGGGCGGTGTGGGAAGCGGGCCTTGGAAGGGCGTCGGCGTTTCCATTGGAAACGCGGCCTGGGAGGCGGCGCCCCGTACAACGACGACGGGTACTGCGGCGAGCGCGCTATCGGTCGGCTTGCACTCCGCATCATTGGGCGTGGTGGGGCGCACCGCGGCGGATGGTTTTTACCGTGAGAACCGGGCTGAGAGGCTCCACGAGCTCCTGGGCGGCGACTTCCACAAGGCGTGCTGGGGCGTCTCCGTTCAGCAGTGCGTTCACGTACTCGATGGCCTCGGCAGGCGACAGTACGGGCAGCGTCTGGCGCAGGGTCCGTACTGCAGACATACGGCCGCGGGCCGCGGCGGCTTCGCGCAGTGCATCGTGCAGATCGTCTACTGCGGTGCGTATCGGCAGCCCACGTATCCGGGCACGGTAGTCGGCCTCCCACTCTCCGCCCAATGCGGAGACGATGCCGATCTGGTGCAGGCCTCCGTCGACACGGTCGACCAGATACGGTCCGTGGCCGACCAGCATGGACCTCGAGTTCCGCGTGCGTATGAACTCTTCGGACTGCCAGAAGACGATCCATACCAGTTCGTGCTGCTCGACACGGGAGACGGCCGTACGCACCGTGTCCACCCCCACAGCCCGCCGCTGTTGATAGTCGCGCTCCAGCTGCTCTTCGACGGCCTGAACTGCAACTTCTCGCTCAATCACGCATGCAGCATCCCGTACAGGCCCCGCCTTGACCATCGAATTCGTCCAGGCGCGATTCCCCTGCCGCGCGGGGCGTGCGCCTCGATGCCAAACGGCCCGGCCAGGTCCAGCCTCCCAGCCGCCCCCCCCGACTCTGCGCACCTGGGCAACAACGACCGCCTACCCAGCTCGGAGCCGGAGAGCTCCGATGGTGCGTCAGTGCTGGGCCCGGCCCCAGGCGGGGCCACCGTGGGAAGCCTGTCGTCCGAACTGGCGTCGGCTCATCATGCGACGCGGAGCTTCTTGCGCCGTTCCAGGGCGAGTTTTTCGCGGTAGTCCTCGACGGCCTGGTGGTAGCGGGCCACGAAGGTCGGCTCGTCCAGGCGGTCGGCGATGTCCATCTCGTCGATGGCGCGCTGGGCGTCGGAGAAGGATTCGTAGCCGGCGAGCATGGCGTTGATCCGGTAGACGCCGTTGCGCTGCTTTGTGACCAGCCGGGCGAGTATCAGCTCGCGCAGTGCGGAGGTGACGCTGGGGCGGCTGAGCCGGAGCAGTGCCGCGATCTGGTTCTGCCCCATTTCCACCCGGCCGCCGGCCTCACTGCGTGATCTGAGGATGCCCAGGACCCGGTAGGCCGTGCCCGGCAGGTCCAGGGCGGCAACGACGCCTTCAGCGTTGACCGGCGCGAACAGCAGTCCTTTGCTCACTGTTCCTGCTCCTTCTCCCCCAGGGCCTCGAACCGCTGGCGCCGTGCCCGGCGCTTGGCGGCCCGTTCCATCCGCAGCTCGTCAATGGCCTCGCGCATGTGCTGCAGGGACGGGTAGCGCACCAGTTCCGGCAGGCTCCCTGCCCGCAGTTCCTTCAAAGCGTCCTGCTGATCCACCTGAACATACTCGGTCTGCCCCTCGGCGCCACGGATCAGTTCGGCGGCGACGTAGGAGTAGGGCGGGTTGAACTGATACACGCCGGGGCGCCGTCTGAGCACGATGCCGTGCTGCATGATTTCCTGCAGGGCCGGGTTCACCTTCTGCCGGGGCACGTCCAGGATCGCGGCCATGTCGTCCTGCGTCATGGGGATCTGGCCGCCGGCCCGCTGCCCGGCGATCAGCAGCAGGATCAGCCGCAGGGGCAGCGCTTCGCGGTAGTACTGGGCGATGACGAGCAGGAACTCCAGGCTGGCCATCGCGAAGGCGTTGGGGCGCTCGGGACTGGAGTAGAACTCCAGCTTCTGGCGCCGGCGGCCGAGGGACAGCTCGCGGTCGGGGTATTTGCGGGCTACCTCGTCCAGATCCGTGATGGCGCGCAGCCGGGATCCGAAGGCCTGCAGCGGGTCGTCCGGATCGTTCTGGGTGGGGGCGTGCGCACGCTGAGAGGCACGACGGCGGCTCTGCGGCTCGGACACGGACGTTCTCCATATTTCAAGATCCGGGACATGGAGCAACGTAGCAGAAGGTCAGCCCTTCTGACCTCCAGGTCGGGATTTCTGACCTCTGGCACGTCGTGTGTCACCCCGAGGGTGACACTGCTCTGCCCGGAAATCTTTTGCGACGAGAAGGCAGACCACCGGAACGCCGACCGGGGGGCGGCCCCACCCCGGAAAGTCAGGATTTCTGACCTCCTGGAGGTTCGGGAGGTCGGCACCTCTGACCTTCTGGCCTCCCCGTGTCTCCTCAGAGGGGACACCCGGAACACCCAATGTCTCCCCTGAGGAGACATACCGGACCCACCCGTAGGCCTGTGACCTGCAAAAACGTGTTCTCTCTCCTATCTGATGTCCGTGCACCACTGCGGCTGAGGCACGGACATGGCTGAGGCCGCTTCGCGTGCGAGTCGCAGCCACTGTGCCGGCAGTGGACAGCACCAGCGGAGCGGAGTCTCGGGTGGTACCGGTCGTGACGATCCGGCAACGGAAGCAGTGCCAGGCGCCGGTGACCGGTTTCGCCGTGCGGCCCGGGGGCCGCACGGCTTCGCTACCTCCGCACGTTGCAAAGCGGCTCTCCCCCGTCACGACGTCCGTTCTGTGGTGACGGAGTTGGCCCTTCCGTTCCAGAAGGGTGAGCCGTGACCACGAAAGGAGTCCGCTGCGCGAAACGACCACTCAACGTGCCTGTACATTCCGCGTACTTCTCCTTGCCAACCGGTGAGTTGCGGGACGGAAGCTGAACATCCGCGGGGCTGTTCCAGCCGTCGTTCGGCTGGGGCCTGCGACCTGTGCTCTGGATGTTCCATGCCGTTGGCATAAACGGCCTGGGTGCGCCGGTGCGGGAGTCGGCTGGAACTGAGCTGCCTGACACGGATGTTCGGGGAAAGGAGGCGATTTCTATGAGGAACCTGTGACAGTTTGTACGGTCCCGGTGGCCAGTGGGGCTACCGCGGCTTTTCTTCCGTGGGGGGAAGATGACGCACTTACGTGCCGCGGGCACGTCGCTTCGGCGTGCCCGCAGACAGACCCGGCTGACCGTGACCGCCGCCGCCACCGCCGCCGTCCTGGCGGCCGGGGTGCTGCCGGCGCTGGCAGCACCGTCCCGCCCCCAGGCCGAAGGATCGGCCTGGGGGGATCACGGGCGGGCGGCCATGCCCGCGGTCAAGCCGGGTGTGAACCGGCCGCCGACCTCCCTGGCCCAGGCGGCCCCGTCCGAGGAGCAACGGGCCTGGGGCCGGCGCCAGCAGGAACGTCTTGCCGGCCGCAGCACCCCCGGGGCGACCGCGGTGCGGCCGTCGGCCGACGTGTCCTCATTCGTGCCGGAAGGGCAGGGCGAGGTGCCCTGGCACCAGATCGACGACTTCCGCATCACTGACGCGCTGGTGGGCCGGATCGACTACTCGACCGGCAACCTGATGCTGGCCGCCACCGACTTCGACATCGCCGGGGTGGGCCAGAAGCTGCAGCTGATGCGGACCTACAACTCGCTGCCCGGCCCGTACGGGATGGTGTCCACCCCGTGGTGGCAGGGGTACGAGCGGTGGCTGGACACGTTCTACTCCGGCGAGGTGATCTGGTACGACGCCACCGGCGCCACCGTCCGCTTCACCAAGAACGCCGACGGCACCTTCACCACCCCGGCCGGCTACTCCCGCGACCTGGTCAAGAATTCGGACGGCTCGTTCACCCTGACCGACCGCAAGTCCGGGACGAAGGAGACCTACGACGCCCACGGCTCGCTGACCAAGGTCACCGACCGCAATCACGGCAGCATCACCGTCGAACGCCACCAGGGCGACGACGGCTCCTCCACCGGCTTCAAGGTCACCGAGACCCGCTCCGGCCGCTTCATCGACCTGGTCAAGACGGACGCGACGCACTGGAAGGCCACCGACAACGCCGGCCGCGCGATTGCCTACGAACTCGACGGCAAGGGCCACCTGGCCCGTACGACCGACGCCGAGCACCAGAGCACGACCTTCGGTTACGACGCCAGCGACCGCCTGGAAAAGATCACCACGGCGGAGTCACGGGCCACCGTCTTCACCTACGACGACCTGGGCCGCGTCACCTCCATGCGCCGCTTCCTCGAAGACAGCGGCAATGGCGAGCACGCCCCGACCCACCTGTACACCTACTCCGCCAAGGACTCGGCCACCGCCGCGGGCACCACCACCGTCACCGACCCGCGCGGCTGCCAGACGGTGTACACGCACAACGCCGACGGCGAGGTCACCAAGGTCACCGACCCGTACGACAAGTCCCGCTCCAAGACGTACCAGAACCATCTGACGCAGACCGCGACCGACGCGATGGGCAGCGGCACCACCCCAGGCAATGTCACCACCTACGGGTGGGACACCCGCAACAACCCCACCTCGCTCAAGCTGCCCACCGGCGCCACCACCGCCCTCGCGGGCTACCAGACAATTGCCGGCGCCGACCTGCCGGGCACGCTGACCACAGCGGACGGCGAGAAGAGCACCTACAAGTACGACACCAACGGCAACCCGGAAAGCATCGCGGTGACCGGTAACGGCGGCGGCCACCAGTACTTCACCCACAACAAGGCCACCCCCACCTGCGGTGGCTTCGAAGGCCAGCGCTGCAGCGTCAACGACGGCCGCAACAAGGCCACCACCAAGACCACCTTCCACTACGACGCCAAAGGCAACCTGGACAAGGCCACCCCGCCCGCCCAGATCAAACCCACTACCTACACCTACGACCCGCTCGGCCGGCCCCGAACCGCAACTGACGGCCGCGGCATCAAGACCACCTACACCTACGACGACCGCGACCGCATCACCGAAGTCACCAGCCCCACCACCAAGGTCACCTACCACTACGACGGCGACGGCAACCTGCGCGAGCGCACCGACGCCACCGGCACCGTCACCTACCAGTTCGACGCGCTCAACCGCGAGACCATCCGCACCCTGCAGGACAAGTCCCAGACCGTCCTGGCCTACGACGCGGCCGGCAACGTCGAGACATACACCGACCCCGCCGGCAAGACCGTCTACACCTGGGACAAGGCCAACCGCCTCGACACCCTCACCGACCCCACCGGTAAAACCACCCGCTACGACTACAACAACAACGGCTTCCGCACAGAGACGCACTACCCCGGCGGCACCGTCCAGAAGGTCACCCCCGACAAGTCCAGCCGCCCCGAACACATCACCGCCACTTCCCCCAAGGGCACCCTGACCGACCTCACCTACACCTACCGCTACGGCACCGACAACAAGACCGACGGCACCAAGATCCGCACCCTGACCAACAAGACCGACGGCACCCACACCACCTACACCTACGACAGCGCGGGCCGCACCTCCTATACCAACGAGACCAAGAACGGCGCCTCCACCGGCGCCTGGCAGTACTGCTACGACCAGGCCGGCAACCTCACCTCCCTCGGCGCCGCCCACACGTGCCCCGCCAGCACCACCTTCACCATCAACGACGCCTCTCAGATCACCGCTCGCAGCGCCCACCCCAAGCCCTGGACGTACGACGACGCGGGCAACGAGACCAACGCCGAGGCCACCCGCACCGACGAACGCTGGACCGACTTCTCCCAACTCGCCTCCATCACCACCGGCAGCAACACCCACGACGCCGCTTACGGTTCCACCGATAACAGCGAGCGCACCCGCCTCGGCGACACCGTCTTCCACAACGGCCCGCTCGGCCTGGCCGGGCAGACCACCAGTGGTACGGACACCGGATTCGTCCGCGAACCGCAGGGCACACTGAACTCCATGAACCGTGGGGGCAAGCCCTACTACTACCTCACCGACGCGATCGGCTCCGTCGTCGGTCTCGCCGACGAGAGCGGCGCGAAGGTCAACAGCTACGGCTACAGTCCCCGGGGCGTGGCCCGCGCCTCCAGCACCGAGCAGGTCCCGCAGCCCTACCGGTTCGCCGGCGGCTACCAGGACCCCACCGGCCTCTACCATCTCGGCGCCCGCTACTACGACCCCAGCGTTGGCCGCTTCACCCAGCCCGACCCCTCCGGCCAGGAGAAGAACCCCTACCTCTACGCCGAAGGCGACCCCGTCAACCGCATCGACACCGAGGGGACCTTCTCCTTGTCGAATCTCCTCCAAGGCATAGGCAGCGCGGCGGTCGCGGTCGGAGCCGCAGGCGCGGCGGTAGCCACCGCACCCGCTTGCACGACGATCGTCGGCTGTGCACCCACCATCGCAGAGGCAGGTGGAGCGCTTGTCGCGGCTGGCGCATCGTACGATTTCCTCTCAAAGGCCTTCTGATGTCACCAGCGACCCAACGCAGGGCCATCCTTATCGCAGCCCTAGCCATCCTGATTGCTCTCGGAATCGTCATCGGCATCACGACCGATATCGGCATCACCACCGTCCTGCTGGTAGAAGGCGGGGCCCTGTTGTTCGTCGCTGCGGTGATCGGCGTCTCTGGACGCCTCAGAAGGTAACCTCGCGCCCGCAGCGTGGGCGGACTCAGCCTGACCGGAGGCCGCTGCCCTGTTCATCGCGGCAGCGATCGCGGTCGCCGCCTACGCCCAGATTATGAGGGATGTGGCATGCCTCGCCTTGGGATGTCCATGGAGCAGCAGGCGCCCGTCAAACGCCTTTTCCCCTTCGGCTCCGTTCTGTCCCGCCAGCGGTGTCGTGCTGGGTATCTTCCTCGGGATCAGCGGCAACGTCGGTGGGTGGCTCCTGTCTGCCCTCATCGCTCTCATCTGGGGAGCCGCTGCTCTGTTCCTGAGGAAGCTGAAAGCAGACCGGTCGTAGCTGCGCTGCCTGCCCTTGTCGGTCCGCCCCACAGGCGGGCCGACAAGCTCCGCGCCGGAGTCGTATCGGGAGCCGACCGGCGCGTCAACGGCTAGCAAGATGCCACTGGCCTGTTACCACTTCGGAGCCCTCTCCCCGCCGACCAGACCCTCGTGGACGCCTTCCGCGACCTGCTCGCAGCTGCGCGAATCCCAACCCAGCTCCGAGCCTTGGGGCCACGGCGCCGTGCACAGCGGACCGCGGATGGTACGCGGCACCCCCCCCGCATAGCGGCGACGACCACGAATCCGACGCCAAGGCTGCCGCGTTCCCGCGCGAGAAGTCCCTGCGGGTGTTCGACTTCGATGCCAACCCCAACGTCGACGCCGCCATGATCAACACCCTCGCGACCTGCGAGTGGGTCAGGAAGGGGCAGCCCCCTCTGTCTGATCGGCGACTCGGGCACCGGGAAGTCCCATCTGCTGATCGCGCTGGGAACGGAGGCCGCGATGAAGGGCTACCGCGTCCGCTACACACTGGCCACGAAACTGGTGAATGAACTCGTCGAGGCGGCGGACGAGCAGATGCTGACCAAGACGATCGCCCGACACCACAAGGACTCCCTGGTCTGCCTGGTCGACCTCGACGCCTTCAAGGGCCTGAACGACAGCCGCGGCCACGCCGCCGGCGACAAGGTCCTCGCCGCGACCGGCGCGCGCCTTACCCGTTGGGCCGGACCGCACGGAGTCGTCGGCCGCCTGGGCGGCGATGAGTTCGCGGTCGCGGCCCGTGTGGACGCCCGGGCCGGCGGCGAGGCGATGGAGCAGCGCCTGACGGAGCTGATGGGCGTGCTGCACCAGCCCGTGCCCACCGAGACCGGGCCCCTCGCCGTCGCCGCGTCGGTCGGCACCGCCGTCCCCGACTACCTCGGCATCCACGACCTGCCCGCCTTGCTGCGCGGCGCGGACGTCTCGATGTACCGGGCCAAGCACTCCGGCCGGTACGGCTGGGCGGAGATCGAGGACCTAGATCCACCCGTCGCTGGAACGGGTGCTGGGGCCGCGGTTGCAGCACTCGACCGTCCTGACGCTGCTGGAACGGTTCGGGTCACCGGCCCAGATACGCAAGGCGGGTCGTCGGCGTCTGGTCACGCTGCTGCGGCCGAAGGCACCGAGGACGGCCGAGCGTCTGGTGGAGGACATCTTCGCCGCGCTGGACGAGCAGACCGTGACCGTTCCGGGGGCCGAGGCGGCCGCGCTGATCGTCCCGAGCCTGGCCGCCTCTCTGGCGGCCGTGCTCGACCAGCGCAAGCTGCTGGCCGGGTGGATCGAGGAACTGCTGGAGGCCCACCCTCTTTCCAAGGTCCTGACCTCGATGCCGGCATCGAGGTCAGGACCGGAGCACGGATCCTGATCGAGGTCGGCGACGGCAGGACCTCCCCGACCGGCCATCTCGCCGCCTAGGCGGTGTCTTCAAATGATCTTGCGTGGTGGATCATGGGCGGGTGATACGTCGACATGAGCTGTCGGATGCCGAGTGGGAGTTCGTCCGGCCGCTGCTGCCCGCGTCGTTGCGGGGCAG
>NZ_JBVIQN010000074.1:0-14526 GCF_055577005.1 Streptomyces sp. NPDC033221
TCCCGGGCGATCTTCAGCCGGGACAGCCTCTGCTCAGCCGACGCGAGCCTCTCAGTCACCTCGGCTAACTGTTTGCGGAGTTCTTCCACCCGTGCACGGGCCTCGGACTCCCGCTGCTCGAGTTCTTCGATCAACGAGCCCATCGTCGCCCACCGTCCTGCCGAAACGTTATCGGTCTGCCTGGAGACTAGAGATACCCAGATTCACCCGTGACGACGAACCGGGCCAGGGACCGCTCCAGCAGCTCCAGGAAGTGGCGCAGGTCGTCCGCTACTTTGTCGAGTTCAGGCTCTTCCAGCGATGCCGTCCGCGTCCGGTGGACCGAGCCGTCAGGACTGACGAGGTAGGACCTGCCGCCCCCGTCGGATCCGACCACCAGCCCGCACGGCTCCAGGAGCTCGCCCACGCGGACGGGCCCGTAGTCCGCAAGGTACTCAAGGACACCACAGGCGGGATGAACGAAGTGGCCATTGCCGACGTCCACCCACACGGCTTCGCCGATGCTGCCGTAGAAGACGATCAGGTCTCCGGGCACACGAGCATCGGAGCCCAGAACACGAACCGCCTCTTGACCACCCAGATTGGCCAGACGGATCACGTTGGTGCCTGGCGGGAAACCGTACTCGCGCTCGAACCCCTCCGTCATCTCACCCAGCACTCCTGAAACCGCACCGCCCACGAGGACATCCAGGCCGATGACAACGAACACTCACTCACAAGCCCAGAACCTGCCACGACCTGCAGACAACCGTCCCTACAGGAGAGCTACACCCGTGATTCCGGCGGGGGGGAAAGCTCGGCCGGCCGCGCAGACACCCGCTGCGGCAGCTTGTCGACGGGATCCGATGGCGCACCCGGCCGGGTCCCCGTGGCGGACGTTCCTGAGCAGTCCGGCCCCTGGGAGACCGTGTATGAGCTGTTTCGCCGCTGGCAGTTCGCCGGGATGGGCCCTGATCGTGGCCGCGCTGCAGGCCCTGGCCGACCAGGCCGGGCACGTGGCCTGGGACGTCTCCGTCGGCTCCGGCACCGCGCGGGCGCATCAGCACTCCGCCTCCGCCGGGGCAGACAAGGACCCCGGCGGGCAGAAGGAGCCGCCCGGACCCGAGTCGGCGGACCACGGCCTGGGCCGCTCTCGCGGCGGGCTGACCAGCAAGTTCCACCTGGCTGTCGACCAGGGCCAGAAGCCCCTGGCGGTCATGGTCACCGCGGACCACGAAGCGACAGCCCGCTGTTCATCCCCGTGCTGGGCAGGATCCGCGTCGCCAGGCTGCACGGCGGCCGGCCCCGTACCCGGTCGGACCGGGCCCTGGGCGATAAGGCGTACGGATCGAGGGCCAACCGCTGGTACCTCCGCCTGCGCGGAATCTGGTGCACCATCCCGGAGAAGAAGGAACAGATCGCGAACCGGAAGCGCAAAGGCAGGTCAGGAGGCCGCCCGTGCGCGTACGACAAGGAGAAGTGCAAGCAGCGGCACGTCGTGGAATGCGGGATCAATCGCCTCAAGCACAACCGGGGCGTCGCCACCCGCTGTGACAAGTTTGCCGTCCGCTACGAGGCCACCCTCCACGTCGCCTTCGTCGGCGAGTGGCTCCGGCCCCTGGTCTCCTTAAACACGCCCAATCGCGCGCAACGCTTGTGAGAGCGCGTCAACGGTCACGCCCACCACGGCCAGGAGCTGCGCCGGGCTCGCCCCGGCTCTGCTCATGACGGCGAGAGACTGGTTCACGGCCGCCGCGTGTTCAGCGAAGGCATCGGCGTCCTGGTCGGTCAATCGCCCGGCCCTCAGCGCGGCGCGCAGGCGCAAACGCTGGAAGCCGAGCGCCTCCTTGGCGTGCGCCGCGACGGCCGGGCTCAGCACCGGAATGGCCATGGCCGACTGGGCAATCAGGCATCCATCGGGCAGTTCGGGATCGGCGATGCGTTCGAGGGTGACGTCGAAGAACGCACGGACAGCTGCAAGGGGTTCCGAGGCTGCACACGACAGGGCGGCGTCGTACCTGTCGCCGTAGCGCGCGGCGTAGCGATCCAGGCAGCGCAGGAAGAGCGTGTCCTTGTCGCCGAGCGAGGAGTAGATGGAGCTGCGGTTCAGGCCGGTTGCCCGTGACAGGTCGTCCACTGAGGTGTCGGCGTAGCCGGCGCGCCAGAACTGGATCATCGCGGCGTCGAGTGCCGCGTCCATGTCGTACTGCTTCTTGCCTGCCACGTGGCGCTTCCTTGCCGGGGTGTCGAGGTCCATGGGCTGTGCTGCACACCATTCCATCTTGAACTGATTAGTTCAAGATGTGCTACGTTGCAGACATGACCATGACCGCGGGCCCCGCAATCCGAGGAAGCGCCACGGGCACGCCGCCTGGTCCCGGCCGCCGCCGTCCTCATCTACACCATCGTCATGGCTGGCGGACATCTGACCGTTTTGCTCTACGTCCTGTGGGCGTCGAAGTTCGGCTTCGGGCCCGTCACCACACCCCTCGTCTTCATCGCCTACGTCATCGGCGTCGTTGGCATGCCGCTTGTGGCTGGTTAACTGTCCGACGCGATCGGACGCTGCTCCGTCCTGGCGCTCACGCTCACAGCGGGCAGCACCCTCGGATTCGCACTCGCCAACGGTCTGACCGTCCTGCTGGTCTCGCGGGCCCTCAGCAGCGGGGCAACTGGTCTCATCACCGCGACGGCGGGCATTGCCTGGCTGGCAGCCCCCAAGATCCCAGGGCCGAGGACGCGCCGGCGGCCCCGCGCCCGCCGCCCGGCACGTCCCCGCGGCACGGGCCGGGCCCGCCGTTTGCCGCCGGCGGCGTGCCAATGGCCGGGTCCTCGGGCGTGAAAGGTTTCTTCTTGTCCCTGGTCCCGGCGTTTCTCCGTGACGCCCTGGGTCTATGGAGCCTGGCCGTCATCGGCGCGGGCGTCGGCGCCCTGTTCGTCAGCGCACTGCTGGCCCAGGTCTTCATACCTCCGCGGCTCCTGCGGCGGAGCGCCAGGGCAGGCCGACCGGAAGCCGGGATGATCCTCATCGAGACGGCACTGTGGACCCGCTCCTTCCTGTTCACCTATTCCGGCCTCATCAGCCCCGTCCCTCTAATGGGCGTCCTCGACCAGATAGCCGGGCCCCGGTCACCAGCATCACCCTGACTGTTCCCGCCATCGCCATCGCAAGCCTGGCGCCCTGGGGCGTAGCACCGAACCAACAAACCCCACACCAAAGGAGGACTCCCGTGACTGAGCCTGCGACCACCACTCAGCATGTCTCCGAAGCCACCCCGGTCCGCGATCTGCCCCTGCACGACCTGGACGGGTTCACCCACCGCTGGGTCGACGCAGACGGCATCCGCCTTCATGCCGTCGAAGGCGGCCGGCCAGCCGGCCCGGCTGTCGTCCTGCTCGCCGGGTTCCCGCAAACCTGGCAGGCCTGGCGAAAGGTCATGCCCAGTCTCGCCGACCGGTTCCGCGTCATCGCGATCGACCTGCCGGGCCAGGGCCACTCCGATCGCCCGGAGCGCAGCTACGACACCCACACGGTCGCCGCCCACGTCCACGCCGCCGTAAAGGCACTCGGAGTGTCGGCTTACTGGCTGGCCGCCCACGACATCGGCGCCTGGGTCGCCTTCTCCCTCGCCCTCAACCACGAGAGTCAGCTGCGTGGGGTCGCCCTGCTCGACGCCGGAATACCCGGCATCACCCTCCCGAAAACGATTCCCACCGACCCGGCCCGGGCGTGGAAGACCTGGCATTTCGCGTTCCACCTCGTGCCCGACCTGCCCGAGACCCTGCTCGCCGGCCGCGAACGGGACTACGTCGGCTGGTTCCTGAAAACGAAGGCTCTTTCTCCCGACGCGTTCGACGACGCCGACCTCGACCACTACGCAGCGGCCCTCGCCGCCGACGGCGGCCTCCGCGCCTCCCTCGCCTACTACCGGGACGCCGCCGAGTCGGCGCGCAAGAACCACCAGGCGCTCAACCGGCAGCATCTGACCGTGCCCATCCTCGGAATCTCCAGCAGCCACGGCTCCATCCCGGACATGGCAGCCGCCATCAGCCCATGGGCCGACAACACCACCGGAGTCGTCGTGCCCGACGCCGGGCACTTCATCCCCGATGAACAGCCCGAAGCCGTCGCCGCCGCTATAGCCGGCTTCATCACCAGCGGCGACTGACGCCGCTCGGACCTGCCCGGTTCGCACCCGCCCAGGCGCGCGGCCGCCAGGACGCCCTCGTCCTGGCAGTCCTCTGGGCAGAAACGGTCGTCCTGGCGTCCTGATGCGGACGGGCCGCCGGCTGCCTCGTCCTGAACTGCCCGGCCCATGGCAGTGCCTGTCCCGGATGCGCCTGCCGCTGCGGCGGGTCCATAGCCGCTGGCCCATGAGCCCGCGCCGGACGGAGGCGAGGCAGGTGACTGCGGGCGGAGGTCTGGCTCTCCATCCTGCTCGGCGAGGACGCGTAGCGGGAATACGGGCTCGGCGCCTCCGGCGATATCCACGAGCTCAAGGAGCAAAACACCACCCTCAAGCAGTGCATCACCGACCTGCGGCTCCAGCTCGACGAACGTGACCCGGACCCGCCGTCGCCCGCGCGGCCGACCAGGAACTCATCGCACAGCTGCACATGAGAGCCCGCCCCTGAGATTGACACAGCTATTGCCGCCATCGGTGCATCGGTGAACCGGTGAATGGCTACGCCCCTCGTCCGCGCTTCTTCGACACGACCTAGAACGGGAGGGAATGGGCCCGGGGCGGGCGGAGGTTGACCGCCGTCTCGCCCGCCTTGAGGTGTGACTGTTTCATCAGAAATGGCTGATGAATGGCTCGGAGTATGTGGTGAGGCCGCACCAGTGATGAGCGACCTGGTGAATGCCGTCGTGACGATGGACAGCCCGGGCGGGGACGTAGTTGAAGCGGCATGGCAGGAACTGCTCGGTGGCGACCGGGCCAGCGCCACATTGGTCGCGGCGGTCTACGCCGAGCCGCGGTTGCGGCAGCTTTTCCCCTGGGGCGGGATGAAGGAGTTGCACTTCAGCCGCTGCACTGAGTTCCGTTGGACGTGGGATGCGCCGTACACCGGTCCGACAGCGGCCGGCCCGGATCACACCGGCCCGTAGTGCGTCGCTGGGCCCTCGCGGGCACAGAAGATCGGTAAGGCCGATACAGCGCAGGAGGAAGTGGCGATGGCCGTTGTGCGGCTGACGTCCAGCTGCGGCCCCACGTTCGTCGGCACATCCGAGGGTCTCGCCGAGCACGAGTGCCGGCATCGACAGGACTTTTGAGCGGCCGCCTCCGCCGAGGTCGGGTCGCACGCCGCAGGAGCGGCAGTCGGCTGCGGCCACCAGGACCGGACGGAAGCTCCGGCCTGCCGACAGCCGCTCAGGGCCTTCCCGTCCGTCGAACCACGCGGCCCTACCAGGCGTATCGGGCAGGGCGGCGGAGACGCGAGTCAGTGGGCTTCGGGTGGCGTAGGGCGACGAGGCGGCGGTGGACCACTTGGACCTGGCAGACCGGCATTGCGCAACTGGTCGCGAGAACAGTTTGTCAAGGGCACCGCCGGAGTGTAACTTTGGCCGTCGAAGTGATGTGTGCGTGCTCGGCAGACCGTAGTGTTCCGAGATGAGCTGCTTCAACACGCACCGGCGACGGGTCTACGACACGGGCCTGCCCGCATGTGTCCGCCACACGAATCTGCGGTCGTGCCTCGTCCATTTCGCGCCTGACGGCTTCCGGGCCACGTACCACCACCTCTGTCTCAGCGCAGGTATTCCCAAGAGGCTGGAGCAGGATCCGGGCTCGCTCATACGCGCCGTCGAGGAGTTGCACCATGCCCGGCAGCTCTGGCTCACGGACGAACACGCCTACGCCACCCGCTGGCGAGCAGACAAAGCACGTGGCTTTCGGCAGGCGAATGCAGTCGATGCCTGGCGAGGTTGGCAGCGTGGTTGGGGGAACATCGCCTACTGTCCCGAGCCGACGAGCCATCCCGGAGAGCCGCTGCCGGTGGTCGTCGGGCGGGTGCTCCACGCGTCGGTGCCGCCTGGTGAGGCTGATGCGCTGACGTGCCGTGTATGCGGAAACCGGGACGCTGTCAGAGCCTGGCACGACGGAGTCTGCCGGATTCACCAGTTGTACAGAGGGTGCAGGGCCAGTCTCGCGGTGCAGCGGGCCGCCGCCTCCGACGTGCTGTCGGCGACCGACTAGCATCCGGCAAGGCATGGAGGAGAAAGGGCTTTTCGCGCGAGCCGGACCGAGTTCCGGCACAGGACCGGCGTTACGGTGGCGTGGGCTTCCGCGCGTAGAGGAGTTCCAAGGCGGACGACAGCAGGACTGACCGCCATGCACTGGGGCCGCGCCTGCGACCCTGCACGCATCACTCATCGGGGGCTGTTGCAGGGTGTCGGCCTACGCTTCGGCAGTACGGCCGATGCGGGCAGCGCAAGGGCGCGGGCGAGGGCACCGGTGACGGGGGTGAAGTGGCCGGGCAGGTGCTGAGACACCCAGTCGGCGGCCAGTGCAGCGAAGTCGGTCAGGTCCTGCTCGGCGCCGTCGAGCAGGCGGCGGAGCTCGGTGACGGACATCTCGATCACCGGGCTGTCGCTCTGCTCGACATCGACAGTCAACCGGACGGTGTCGACCACGCGCTCGGCGAACGGATCGGGGTCGTGGCCGAAGAAGGCCCGGCCGCTGCCGTCGACGACCTCGTACCAGTCACGCCACTCCTCCAGCCCAGCGCAGCAGCCGGGGAGCAAGGTGATTCCCTTGGAGGTGTCCGTGACGCGCATGCCGCCGGCCGCGAAGAGACTGTCGAAGGTCAGCAGCCCGTGGAGGAACGCTCCGAGCGGGTCAGCGGGCCGCGAGGGCCGGCCGTCGTGTTCAGGGTCGATGTCGTTGCAGCTGGCGATGTACATCAGCGCTGTCCCGACCTCGACGGGAACGAGCTCACCGCTGAGTGGCAGGTAGCCGAACGGCTCGGCCTCGGCGACGGGCCAGAGGGCAGAGCCATCACAGGGCTGGGTCTCCAGAACAGGCTGCATCACGATCACCCGGGAAGTGTTCCGCATCCCCGCCCAAGTCGCTTCCCAATTACGCAGGGCACTCACGCGCCGACAAGACTGCGGAGGCTGGAGGCTGGGGTCCTTCCGTTGTACCCGGCTCGGCTCTCCAGATTTGGCCGGACCGAGGCCCGCGCGCGAGATACTGAGCGTCGGCTCACGAGGACGGCCGCGGGGGACAGGGGCAGCCCGGTGCTGCCAGGTCAGCAGCCCCGGGTCAGGCCTCGAAGGCACCGCTCACGCTTTGCTTGAATGCCTTGCGCCCCATGGTCTTTGCGTTCACCTTCAGGCACTTGCTGACATGTCCCTCATAACGCACCTTCATGTGCACTCGGACCGCCATGAGGTGAGAGCAGTGGTTGTTGAAGTACACGGTGGTGTTCACGGTGCTCTCCGTCCAGCTTAAGTTGGCCGTCTGCCCGCGTGGCTTGTTGCACGCGACGGTGTGGCCCGTCTTCATCGCGGAAGAGGAACCTGCTGAGGGAATCGCCGCAGAGGCCGGTGCGGCCAGGGCTGTGACCATCGCGGTGGCAGCGAGCGGAACGAGCGCTTTCGCCTGTCGGATCATGTCTTTGCATTTCCCGTCGGTGTTATGGCACTCAAAGGCTAGGTATCGCCACCCGACGATCAAGAAGGTTTCCGGCTCTGCGACCGGGCCGCAGCGGACACGTAGCACAGAGCGGCGACCACGGCTCGCTCGGTCAGCACGGGAACGTCGGGCGGGTTGCGACCAAGTTCGAGGTTGAGTCACCGACCACCGGAGCTGCGGTGCGCCCCGTACGAGGTAGCGCCCGCCGGACTGGAAGGGCGACTCGTCGCTGCCGTTGGCCGGGTGGCCGTAGCTCTCGTAGCGGATGCGCCGCCGCCTGTCGCATTCGACGGACGCACCGGGGGCGGTGCCGAGCTCGCCGAGCATTCATGATCAGCGAGCCCTCGTCGGGGGCTCCACGTACAGGTACGTGCCGCAGGCGTAGGGCGCAAACAGGGTGAGAACCGGCTCGTCCTCGCCGGCCGGGCCGGGGCGCTGGGAGACGTGCCGCCACCAGCCGTGAAGGCCGTCGGCGGATCCGACCCGGACGATGAGGGGACCGATGCGCCCTCGGCGCCGTGGACGCCCGGTCAGGCACTCATGATCGGTATGCATCGTGGTGCCTGCGCAGCCGGGGGGTGCGTATGGCGGGCAGCCCGGCCAGGGTGTACTCGAAGGCGCGGTGGTGGGGCGTCAGAGGGCGCCAGGGGCGCTGCGGCAGAGGGTAATCGTCGCGCAGGACGCCCTCCGGGAGCACCCCGGTGGCGGGTATCGGTGAGGTCTCGCCCGGGTGGGCGAGATACGCCCAGACGCCGCTGTCCAGCGGTACCACGGCCACGTCGTCGCCGGGTGGGCGCCAGGGCGTGCCCGTCAGAGGATGACAGGGGACGAGAAGGACGTCGGGACGGGGCAGGGGCGTGCGGATTCCCGGGCCGGCCAGCCCCACGGTACGGGCATCGGGCCCGGCCGGCAGGTACAGGCCGACGGCGTGGCCGAGCAACTCGGTGACAGGACCAGCGGGCAGGGATACGGGGTGGTCCTCAGTGGCCGCCACGAGGTGGGCCATCGCGACCCCGACCGCTGCTTCCCACCGGCGGCTCCACGATCCGTCAGATTCGACGGGCGGAACGCGGTGCTCGGCGCGCTCCAGCTTGTCCCAGTCGGGAGGCGGACCGGCGGGGAGTCCGGAGGGGCGGCGTACGACCGCGTCGGGCTCCAGCCACACCGTCTGCCACACCCCGCAGTCGTCCATGCGGGTCGCCACGGCCCGCCCGCGCCCCTCGCATGCCAGGTTGGGGCCGGCCCGGCCGTCCACACCCCGGCAGTGGCCCTCACACTTCTCGGGTATCAAGGCCATGGACCGGGAGTCGCCGGGGGCGATGACGATCCTGTTCCGCGCGTCGAAGGAGACGGAGTACACCGGCGCGTATACGCCCTGCCAGGCCGCCGCGTCCTCTCCGATCTCCTCCCGCAACCGCCACGGTGGTCTCGTGGGTCGGGGCTCGACGGCGTACGTCGCGGGTTCCAGCAGCGGAGGATGGAGCTCCTCCCAGCCCCCGTGATGGGTGTGGACCGGGAGGGCCACTCGGGACACCGGCACCGTCAGGTCGGTGCCGCACCCGGCACACGCAAACACGTCCAATAAGCTCCCCTTCGCCCCGGCTTCCCAGGAATTATGACTTTCCTACGGCAAATGACCCACCGAATTGTTTGGGGCGGGGGCGGTGGGCCGGGCCTACGTCACCACGTCAACCCGCCGCCGTCCGCATCACGTGCTGTGCACCGCAGCGGCAGAACGTCGGTCAGTGGCCGGTGTCCCGCTCGACCAGCCGTCAATGACCGCTGGTCAGCAACTTGCCACGTGATCGCTCGGCATTCCAGCGTCCGGCGGCCGTCGCCTTCCAGCCGAGCTCCCAGCCGGACCGGTAGCCGCGGGCTCCCCAGCCGTCCGACCGTCCGCTAGGAATTTCGTGTCCGGCCTGCTGAGCGGTGCGCGCCGCGCCGTAAACCTCGTGCGTGATCCGTACGGCGGCGCTGCGGCCGTCGGCAGGGCCGGTGAAAATACGCACGCCGCTGTGACTGAGCGCTCCAGGTGTTCAGTTGAGCCAAACGGCCAATTCATCTCGACCAAGCCCCGGCCCGTGAATTCCGCTGCATTCTTCGCGAAGCGTTCTATAGGCTGCCTAGGTTGCCCATGGGAGAACCTCGTACGTCTGCCTCTGCTGCCGGGTCTCGTACAAGCAATCTCACGACAGGGCGAGGCAGCGAATCTGCCCGCGCTGCGCGGAGCCGATGAACCATGCAGGATCGGCGTTCGCGGATCGCCCGGCGCAGCAGCTCGTACGGCTTCGTGGCCGGCCCTTCGGCGTGGGTGTAGTACGGCTTACCGACCTGTAGTGGGTCGATCTCTGAGAAGCCGACGAAGGAGAGGATCGTCAGCACCTTCGCCGTTGGAAGAGGAAGCCGGTCAAGGTCCTCGTCAGTGACCGGCACGACGCGGTCGCCGGTGACGTACCCCCGGCCGATGTCCTCACGGGGGACCTCTTCGCCGTCGAGGTTGCACACGGGCATGTTCCGGACCCTGCCGCCGTCGGCCTTGTGCGCGCGCACGAAGGAGACGGACGGTCCGCTGTTTGTGGCGGCGTGCAGGGAGATCGGCACGGTGACCAGCCCAAAGCTGAGGGAGCCCTGCCAGAGTGAGTGCGGCATAGCTGACCTGCCCTTTCGCTGAGCTTGCAGCGTAGGGCGAGCCTGGCGTACGGGCACTCCAGCCAGCTCACGGCTCACTCGGCTCGCTCTCCGCTGACCTCACAGCCCGAGGCCGTACGTGCTTTGCACGCGGTTCGTACGCCGAACGTACGCCGGGCGTACGCTTCATGGGGTAGAGTGTCGGTCAGGAGGTGTTCCATGTCCGAGTTGTTCGACGCGGTCGACGCCCTGCTCGCGTCCCGCGCCAAGCTGCCGTCACCGGCGGAGCGCAAGCGGCTGCGCGCCGCGCACGGCCTGACGATCGACGAAGTGGCTACCGCGCTGAAGGTGCGCCGGGCCACGGTGTCCGGTTGGGAGTCCGGCAAGACCGAGCCCCGCCCGCCGGAGCGCGACGCCTACGCCCGGCTGCTGGACAAGCTCGCGGAGCTCTACCCCGCCGACGCCACCGCGCCGGTTCAGGACGCTGGGGTGTCGGCCACGTTCACCGCCGCGCCCGCCCCGGCAAAAGCGCAGACTCTGTCCACGAGCCAGGCGTCCGACGCTGCGGACATGACTGCAACCGAGAACACCCAGGCCCCTGCCTCTGCTCCCGCCGCCGCTGCTCCGGCGGCCGCGCCGCATCCGGCGCACACCACCAGGCCGACGTCGTCAACGTCGCGCCGCCCGGGTACGAAGAAGGCGGCCCCGGCCGGAACCCCGGCGGGCGAGAGCGACCCGCGGTTTGAGAACGGCCCGCTGACGGTCGTCGACGTCGAGGACGGGAAGGTGCTGGCGTACTGCGTCGGCGGTCTGGTCCTGGAAGTGCCTGCCAAGTCCCTGCCGTCCCTGGTGGACTGGACCCTGAAGGAGGCGAAGCTCGGGCAGCCGAAGCTGTCCGGTCCGGGTAAGCCGGCCGACCCGCTGCTCGTGCTCACCGAAGCCGCCCTGGAGCGCTACGGGCTGCCCGTCGCCCTCACGGAGGAGGAGCGCCACGCCGGGCGGATCCCGGAGGGCCACAAGGTCATCAAGCAGCTGGCCCGCGCGCAGTGGCAGCTGACGAAGCGCGGGTTCGGGCCGTGGGCGAGGATCTACCGTCCGGCCCAGGGCTCGGAGCGGGCCTGCGTGCAGCTGTGCATCCCGTCGTGGAACGCGCTGGATGTCCGGCACTGGGGCCACGCCGCGCAGCTGCCGCCGGCCGAACTCGCCCGGGTGCTGGGCACGTACGCATCCCGGGTGATGACGCCGCGCGGCTCGACCGCCGTGACCGGCCTGGAGCTGATGACCGCCCTGCACCCGCCGACCTACGCCGTACGCGATCAGGAGACCGGCGTTCTGCGCCAGGCGCCCGACAAGAACCCCGGGTCGCTGGGCCCGGACCCGGTGGACTGCGCACCGTGCGAGGCCCCGGACGGGCACCCGCTGCTCAAGGACCTGCCGCGCTTCCACGTGCGCGGCCCGGCGGAGAAACTGTTCGAGGAGGCGTACGACTGGGCGCGGCCGATGACCGACGCCGAGTGCCTGCGCCGCAACCTCGTGGGCTTGGACGTAAACATGGCCTTCGCCGCCGGAGCCAACGGCCTGGTCGTCGGCCTCGGTGAGCCGACGCACGTCACAAACCCGGCGTTCGATGCGAAGCTGCCCGGTTCGTGGCTGGTCGACCTCAGCCACGTCGACCTGTCGAGGGTGAAGGCCGGCAAGGAATGGGTGGAGCTGGACAGCGCGCTGCTGCCCAGCCCGTTCACGCCGAAGGGCGACCACCCGACGGGCCCGGCCTGGTACGCGACGCCGACCGTGGCCTACGCGGTGGAGCTCGGGTACGACGTCACGCCGACCGAGGCATACGTCCGGTACGACAACGGCCGCTACCTGGATGGCTGGTACAACCGGCTGCGCGACGCCTACCTGACCACGATGGCCGACCTCGGTGTCGACGCCGACCTGTCCCCGGAAGACTTCCTGACGGCGATGGACGGCTACAAGAACCGTGACCCGGAGCTGGCGCTCGTGGTGAACGCCGTCAAGGCGACGGTGAAGGGTGGCCTGGGCAAGCTGCGCGAGCGCCCCCGCGGCGAGGGCTGGAGGTCCGGCGAGCCGTGGCGGGCACTCCTGCGGCCCACCTGGCGCCCGGACATCCGCGCGGCGGTCATCTCCCGCACCCGGATGAACCTGCACCGCAAGATCGTCAAGCACGCGGCGTTCACCGGCCAGTACCCGGTCGCGGTCAACTCCGACTGCGTGGTCTACGCGGTCGACGGCGACTCGCCGCTCGACTTCCTGCCCTACCGCGAGGGCAAGCCGCTGCCGGGCGGCTTCAAGCTCGGCATCAACCCCGGCCTGGTCAAGCACGAAGGTACGCAGACCACGCTATGGGGCGAGGGCGTACGGGAGCAGTACGACGCCCCCGAGCTCAACCTCGCCCGCTACATCAAGGACGGCATCGTCACCAGCAAGGACAACGGGGAGTAGACGATGAACAGGGAGTTCGGGGACGGCCTCGACACGGCAGTGCAGCAGGCGTTCACCCGCCCGGCACCGAAGTCGGCCGGCGCCCAGATGCGATACCTGGTCAAGCAGCACAAGGGCACCAAGGCCGTCGCTCAGATGCTGCGTATCTCCCAGCGCACCGTCGAGCGGTACGTCAAGGACCAGTTCAAAAAGCCCCGCACCGACCTCGCCGCGCGCCTGGAACGCGAGGTCAAGGCCCGCTGGCAGCCGCAGATCCGTGCCAAGGCGAAGGAGAAGGCGGCCACGACCCACGGCATCGTCATCAACGTCCACGCCCGCCTCGGCTATACCGGGGCGCCGGTGGACACGACGGACGAAGACCGTCTGCGGCAGCTGACCGTGGCCCTCCCGCCCGAGTACGCCGCCCGCCTCTTCGACGCCCAGGAGCAGGGCGCCAGCGAGGACCGGCTGCGCGAGATCGCCGCCGACGCGCTGCGCGAGGTGTATTTCCAGGACGGCGGCCGCCGCGCCGGCTCCCTGCAAGAAGTGCAGATCAACGACGTACAGCACCTGGAATTCGGGCTGTAGAGGCCGCCCCGAACAGCCTGCGGGCCCGGCCCATTTGGTCCGGGTCCGCTCGCGTATCCGCAGGGGGGCGGTTGTTCCTGCACGCGATGCCGACTCAACGGCTTGCGGCCGTCGGCAATTACTCCCCGCGCTGCTGCCGGTCGCGGAGCTGCTTGCGGATCGAGCGGGCGGCCTCCATCGCCCGGTGGGAGGGCGTCGCGGCGAACTGTCGGCGGTTGTCCAGGTCCTGGGTCAGATGGCGGGCATAGGCCCCCAGGAGCCCGGTGGCGTGCATCTGGGCGTACGCCAGGAGATGCCGCAGAGCTTCGAGTTTCCCGGGACGCAGCGCCACCGAGACCTCGGTGTGCTTCGGCGAGGTCAAGGCATCGGCCACCCTGGCTGGCGGTGTAGACGTGGTCGATCAGGTCGGTGAAGCACAGGCCGTATGTGCGTGCCGCAGAGTCTCCGGGTTCAGGACAAACGCCGCCAGGCGCTGGTGGAGCTCGGTGAGGTCGCTGCCTGACGCCCGGTAGAACGGCCGCTCACTGCTGCCTGCTTCCGCCGGCGAAAGCCTGGCCGTGGCCACGAAGGAAACGACGCGGTCGACAGACGGGACCAGGCCGGCCCCCATCCAGCGGGCGTGACCATAGAAGTCGGCGTCGTCATCTTTCAACGGGAGCAGGCACCAGCCCGAGGTGCCCGACCAGTGCAGATCCACGTCTTCGGAGTCCGGGTACAGGTCCCGCTCGAAGGCCGTGTTGAACCTGATGTGCCCGTCGACGTCAGTCCCGGAATCGTCGACGGCCAGGATGCGCACGTCGCCTGACCCGTGTACGCCCGTGACCGGCACGCTCCGGCCTCTGTCCACAGGGCTTCGCTGACCTGGTGGTTGACATGAGCGATCACGAGCAGCAGCAGCCGGCCCCGCGCCGCGGCAAGGTCCTGGAGGCCCTGGCACGGTGGAGCGGAAGGTCTTCACCCGGCCCGCGCCGAATTCCCCGGAAGCACAGGTGAACTTCCCTCTCACGCGCACGAAGGAGTCGAGGAAGGAACTGGCGGAGCGCCTGGGCACCTCCCGCCGCACGGTGGAGCGCTACCGCGCCGGGAAGCTGAAGAAGCCCCAGAAGCGCCCTCTAAGCGTTGTCCCGTAACTGCCGTTCAGAAGTGCGATGATTTTGCCGTGTCTGGTGTGATCACGGCCTCGGAGCCCTCCTGGATAGCCCCGTTCACCGGGCTGGGCCCGCGGCAGTTCGGCAGGCTGGTCACCGCG
>NZ_JBVIQN010000075.1:0-13552 GCF_055577005.1 Streptomyces sp. NPDC033221
CCACCCGCTACGAGAAGACCGCCGAGTCCTACCGAGCAGCCGTCACCCTTGCATCGCTCCTGATGTGGGCGTGACATTTGAAGACAACTCCTAGGCCTCTTCGGTCGAGCCACTCCAGCCGGGCCATCCCAGTCCAGCCACTCCGGTCCGGCCGCTCCGGTCCGCCCCCTCCGCCACCACCGTCCCCCTCTCCCCACCGCATCAGGAGTCCGTACGTGACCCTCCGCCGTACCCCACCCGTCGACCTTCACCTGGCGCCCGCCCGCGATCAGGTCGCCTCGTTGCGCCGAGGCGAGATCAGCAGTCGCGACCTCCTGGAGCAGTACCTCCGGCACATCGACAAGGCCAACCCGGGCGTCAACGCCGTCGTGACGCTCGACGCCGACGCCGCGCGTGCCGCCGCCGACGAGGCCGACCGGCACCTCGCCGAGACCGGCGAGCCGCTGGGGCCTCTGCACGGCCTTCCGATGACGGTCAAAGACTCCCTGGAAACCAAGGGGATGCGCACCACCAGCGGCTCTCCCGACCTGTCCGGTCACGTCCCGGACCAGGACGCCGACGCCGTCGCCCTGCTGCGCGCCGCCGGAGCCGTCGTCCTCGGCAAGACGAACGTGCCGGTCATGTGCCAGGACATCCAGACGTCGAACCCCCTCTTCGGAACGGCGAAGAATCCTTTCGACGGCGCCCGGACCGCGGGCGGTTCGTCCGGTGGCCCGGCCGCCGCCGTCGCCGTGGGCCTCACCGGTCTCGAAGTCGGCTCCGACCTGGCCGGCTCGCTGCGTCTGCCGGCCGCCTACTGCGGCGTCCTCGCCCTGCGGACCTCCCGCGGCGCCGCCCCCATCGTCCCCACCCGCGGCCACATCCGCCGCCTGCCCGGCTGGTCCACCAGCAGCGACATGCTCACCATCGGCCCGATGGCGCGTACGGCCGACGACCTCGGCCTCCTTCTGGACGTGCTCGCCGCGCCCGCCCCCGCCGACCGGGCCGGCTGGAGGATCGACCTTCCGGCTCCGGCGCTGAGCAGCCTCGACCGGTACCGCGTCGGCGTCTGGACCGACGATGCGTATTGCCGCGTCGACGCCGACACCCGTGCAGTCCTCGAATCGGTCACCACACTCCTGCGTACGGCCGGTGCGCGCATCGACGATTCCGCCCGGCCCGTCGACTTCGCCGAGAGCAACACGCTGTTCCAGCGCCTCTTGTACGCCACGGCGTCCGCCACCGCCACGGACAGCGCGTTCGCCGCCGATGTGGAAGCCGCGGCGCATACGCCCGCCGACGGTCCCGCCGGCCTGTTCCTGCACTCCCGCACGATGCGGCACCGGGACTGGTGCGTCGCCGACGAGAAGCGCCAGCAGCTCCGCGCGCAGTGGGCCGAGTACTTCACCCGGCACGACGTGCTGATCACCCCGGCCACGCCGACGGCGGCCGTGCCCGACCAGACGGCCACGCCGTTGCCCCGGCGCCACATCACGGTGGACGGCGAGCAGCGCCCGTTCTTCGACCAGACCAGCTGGCTCAACCTGGCGAGCCTGGTGGGCCTGCCGTCCCTGGTCGTCCCGGCCGGCCGGACCGCCGACGGGCTGCCGCTGGCCATCCAGCTCATCGGCCCCTATCTGGCCGATCGCACGCTCGTCTCCATGGCCGGACAGCTCGCACGGTGCCTGCCCGAGCCGGTCCGGCCGCCCGCATTCCTGGAGGTGCAGTGAGGTCGGCCGGTGAGGTCGCGCGGTGCGGTTGTGCGGTGCGGTTGTCCGGCGCGACGACGCGTCGTGTGCGGCGGGTCAGCAGGCTCCCCAGCCGCCGTCCACGGGTACGGACGCGCCGTTGAGATAGCCGGTGTGCGGCGAGCACAGCCACAGCGCGACCGCCGCGACCTCCTCGGGTTCCAGCAGCCGCTTGATCGGTGACCGGGTCAGCAGGACGTCGGCGAGCACGTCGGCGGGGTCGATGCCGTGGGCGGCGGCCTGGTCGCTGATCTGCTGCTCGACCAGGGGCGTGCGGACGTAACCGGGGTTGACGCAGTTGCTCGTCACGCCGTGCTGCGCGGCTTCGACGGCGGTGGCCTTGCTCAGCCCCTCCAGGGCGTGCTTCGCGGTGACATAGGCGGACTTGAAGGCACTTGCCCGCAGCCCGTGGACGCTGGAGATGTTGATGACGCGGCCCCAGCCGTGCGCGTACATGTGCGGCAGCGTGCGGCGTATCAGCAGGAACGGGGCGGTGACCATCACCTGCTGCATGAGCGCGAACTGCTCCGGAGGGAACTCCGTGAGCGGGGCCACGTGCTGGAATCCGGCGTTGTTGACGAGAATGTCGACGTCGGCCGGCAGCGTATCGACCGCCGCGGGGTCGGACAGATCGACGACGTGCGCCTGGCCGCCGGTCTCTCCGGCGACGGCTTCGGCCGACGCGCCGTCCTTGTCGACCACATGCACCGTGGCGCGCGCAGCCGCCAGCGCCACGGCGCACGCCTTGCCGATGCCGCTGCCGCCACCGGTCACCAGGGCGGTACGCCCACTGAGGTTCACGTCGGCGGAGGGGAAGGGGGCGGGAGAGGTGGTCGTCATGGGCGGAAATCGTACGGGCCGGGTCTCGTCCGCCGTACCGGGGCGGTGTACGACACGGACCCGGCCGGCGGAACCGCCGGGGCCGCGGGGGGCGGTGGCGGCAAGGCCGCGGCCGGAGGCGACGTCAAGAAGGCGCCACTGGCCCGGCCCGGCGCCCTGACGGTGGCTTTCTGCCATCCGATTCCCGAAGGCAGCGGCGGTGACGACGGGAAGCTGTACGGGCTCACGCTCCGCTCCTTCTCCGCGAAGGACGGCAAGCTCGTCGCCGAACGCAGCACCGTCCTGCCCAGCGGCGCCAAGCCGACGGCCGGGTGCGAGAAGGAGTCGCCGGGCAAGGGGGTCGGCCGGGCCTTCAACAAGGACCTCACGATGGTGGCCGGCATCTCCGGCTCCGGCTGTACGGACCGGGCCGCCGCCTACGACCTGACCACCGGCAAGGAGGTCTCCCCGCCCACCGCGGACACCTTCGCCAAGCGTCCGAAGAACACCGACGCCGCCTTCCACCCGGTCACGGACCGGCTCTGGTACAACGAGCAGCCCAACGGCTTCAAGTCGTCCGACCCCGTCGTCTCACGGGATGTGAAGGCCGGTGCCACGAGCGAGCAGCGCGTCCCGTACGCCGGTATTCCGGCGCTCATCAAGCGTGACGGCCCGACGGCGACCACCGTCCTGGCGGCCGGCGGCGTCAACGGGCCGGCGGTGCCCTCCGGGGGCGTCGTGGCGCTCGGCAGCACGCTGGCGGAGGAGGGGGTCCAGCTGGCAGGGCCGACGGCAAGGGCGGCGCGGGCGCGGACTACCTGAACCGCTTCAAGACGCAGGGGCTGGGCGACGGCGAGGGCGGCAGCGGTGGAATCGACTGCGATCCCACGTTCTGGCGGGACGCCACCACCCTCGTCTGCGAGTTCAAGCAGATCACCTTCTCCCCCGACTACATGAAGGTCGTCAAGACCGAGGACCTGATCCCGGAGAACGACCGGCTCAACCTGCCTCCGGTGCCCTCCCCCGACGGCAAGGGCTTCGCCTTCCTCTCCAAGGGCGACACCAGGCAGTGGGCGCTGTTCCGCGGGCAGTTCGGCAGCACGGCGCAGCCGGTGAAGGTCGCCGACGTGGACCAGCCGGCCGACGGCTCGGACAAGCACCGTGAGTCGCTGATCCGCTGGAACTGACCCGGACCGGCCCGGCCGGGCCCGGCGACGGTCACTCGCCGCCGGCCGCCAGCGAGGTGACCAGGTCGGAGGCGGCCAGCAGTCCGACCGCTCCCGCGTCCAGGCCCGCCGGGTGCAGGGCGTACACCTCTGCCCGCTCGGGCAGCGGAAGGTCACCGCGCAGCAGGTAGGCCAACCGCGCCCGGCCGAGGTCCGGGGCCGGGCCGGAACCGTCGTCGGTGACCGGGGTGCCGATCCGGACCGCGAACGCCACGGGGTCCTCGTCGTCGCGGCGCCGGTAGGTGCTCGTCGAGCCGTCGTGGTGGCGTACGACGACGGTGTGCGCGCGGGCGGCCGCCTGCCAGGTGGCCAGTTCGCCCAGGCCGACCCGCGCGCCGGAGGTGAAGAGGTCGGTCAGGCCGCGGCCCAGGGTGGCCAGGACGTCCGAGTGGCGGTGGACGGCGTGGTGGGTGCCGGTGACGCCCTGGGCGACGTCGAGCCAGCGCATCGTACGGCCCGCCACGTCGATCACCATCGGCACCGCGACGCGGGCCCCGCCCGTCAGGTCGAAGCGCTGCTCGACCTGGCGCGCGTCGAACACCGGCCCCGCCGTGCCCGGCCGGTCGCGGACCATCAGCCCGGCGAACGCCTCGGCGAGTTCTTCGAAGGGCACGTTGTTGAAGGCGAACACCACGGCCACGACATAGCGGACACCGGTGGCGGCCATCCGGTCCAGGTCGAGGTCGACGAACTCGGCCGCGCCCTGCGGCGCCGGGGCGCTGGTCAGGTCGCCGGAGTGCACGGCGGCGGCCTTGCCGTAGCGCAGGTTGGTGTAGTCGCAGGTGCCGGTGTGCTGCCAGTCCGCGGTGTACATCGCGGCGGACAGGTCCAGGTCGGTACGGCCGGAGGTGTCGCTCTCCATCCAGTGCAGGAACAGGCGGAGCGTCCGGCCGTCCGGCACGGGCAGCTCGCTGCCGCGCGGCAGGGTGACCAGCGCGCGCGAGGCGGTCCGTTCGGCGAACGGCGCGATCACACCGTCCAGAGCGGCGTCGACGACCGCCAGGTCGACCGCCGGCCGGGCACCGGCACGGCGCATGACCTCTCCGGTCAGGACGGCCACCGTACGGTCGACGGCATCGGCGGGCAGCGGGCCGCGCTCGTCCGCGCTGATGTGCGCCTTGGCGTTGCCTCCCTTGGGGAAGAACACCCGGTCGTGGCCCGGGTTCGCGCGGGTGCGGATCTCGCCGAGGGCCGAGAGCAGTACGGCCGGGGATACCCGTCGTACGGCCTTCTCCAGCGTGGCGAGCACGGCGTCGGCACCGTCATCTGTCAGGCGCAGCAGGTGGTCCAGGCGGCGCAGCAGTTCGCCGGGGCGCTGGGCGAGCAGCGTGACGGCGGCCGTGACGTCCCGTCCGGCCAAGGCGGCTTCGACCCGGCCGGGCCAGTGCGGCAGCCGGATCCGGTCGCCGGACGCGTCGGCGTCCGGCAGGTGCCGGGCTGCTTCCCGCAGCCGCTGGGACAGGGTGTCGTCGGTGAGCCGGACCTCGCGCAGCACGGCGACGGCGAGCGCGGCCCGCGGGTAGCGCTCGGCGTACTCGAAGGGGTGCAGGCGCTCGGCGGCGTGCTTCCACGCCACGGGGTGGCGGCCCATGTCCTCGACGGCGAGGGCCGGTTCGAGCCGGTCGAGTACGGACAGCAGGGCGCGGCGCAGCGGGCGCGGCACCTTGCCGAAGCGGGGTACGTCGACCAGGCCGGCGTCGCCGCCGGAGCGTACGACGAGCAGCCGCAGTACATCGGTCGCGGTGTCGATCAGCCGGGCCGCCGCCGGGAGCGTCACGTCGTACGCGGCCGGATCGGCGAGCAGCCAGGCCAGGACGCGCGCCTTGGTCTCGCGGCCGGGGACGGCTTCGGGCAGCCAGGTCAGGTCGGTGCGGTCGCGGGTTTCGAGGAGGGTGTGCAGGTCGTCGGTGTCCTGCGGGCTCAACGCGCCGGTGCGGGCGAGGAGGGTGCTCAGCTCGCGGCCGGCGTCGGCCGTACGGGCGGTGAGGTCACCGCCGTGGGCGAGGACGCGCAGGCGGTCCGGCAGCGCCCGGCGGGAAGCCGCGGCCGGGCGCGGGGCCCGGGGGCGCAGGAACGGTTCGTCGGCGTCGATGCGGCGGTGGCAGATCGGGCAGGCGGAGAAGTCCGTACCGTCGAAGCACTCACGGCACACCAGGTGCGCGCACGGCGAGAGAGCGTGCACCGAACCGTCGGCGCCGCACAGGACGCACGGCTGCCGGGGCGCCTGGAACAGCACCGACAGCACACGGTCGACGTAGAAGGCGAACGTGTCGGCGGGCGTGGTCTCCGGAAAACCGCGGAAGAGCGGGGTGTGGTCACGGTCCGCCCCGAGTCCACGGTCGATGACCGCCAGCAGCTCACGGCCGGTGCGGGTCAGCGTGCCGGTGTCCAGCGCGGCCAGGGCCTGCCGCAGACCGGCGGACAACAGGTGGCCGCGCTCCAGCAGATCGGCCTCCAGCAGCGACACCCCGGCGAGGCCGTCCACCGTCGGCCGGGCGTCGTCCGCGCCCGCGGCGGCGGGCACGTAGACCGCGCCGCGGCGGGCCAGCAGCACGGCGTCGAGGCCGCGACGGCTGTCGGTACGGGTCGAACTGATGGTGATCGTCAAGGCCGTTCCTCCCCCACCCGGCGAAATGGCCGGGGCTGACGCGACGGCAATTCATGATTCCGGTGCCACGCGCATTGTTCCGAGATGTGGGTACGACGGGCCGGCCGGTTTTTCCACCGCGGTCACGCCCGCGCCGCACCCGGCGAAGCATCAAGCCGGTGCAGTCCGCCGCATCCGCATTGAGCTGCGCTTACGGCTGTCCCGGCGCTGCTCGGCGACGCCCCTGACGACGTGGCTTCAGCAGACTTCGTGACACTTCACGAACCCAAGAAAGCGTCGGGGAGAAGACATTGATGCGGGGTGGAAAGGGAGCGCACTCGATTTCGAGGAAAGAAGGAGAAGGAAGCACACTGCGGAGCCGCCCCGCACGGCACACATTACCAAGGGGCGGGGCAGTGGCCCACCGGATTTCCAGCAGGGTGGGCCGGGCCGTCGGCCGGCTCGGCCGGCTTCGCTCGGGCACCGGAGCGCGCCCCGCGCCCCACACCCATACCTAAGCCAGACATCCACTTGCCTAAGAGCTTTAGGCAGATGCATACTCATTTAGGCAGCAGACACTCGCTCGCCTTCGCCGGACGGAAGGAAAACCATGGCGCCACGCGTAGGGCTCACCCCGGACCGGCTGACCCAGGCAGGTGCGGAGCTGGCCGACGAGGCCGGCTTCGAGGGGGTGACCGTTTCGGCGCTCGCCAGGCGGTTCGGCGTGCAGGTCGCGAGCCTGTACTCGCACGTCAAGAACTCGCACGACCTCAAGACCCGGATCGCCCTGCTCGCCCTGGAAGAGCTCGCCGACCGGGGCGCCGCCGCGCTGGCCGGGCGGGCGGGCAAGGACGCCCTCACCGCGCTGGCCAACGTCTACCGGGACTACGCGCGAGAGCATCCCGGCCGGTACGCGGCGGCGCAGCTGAGGCTCGACCCGGCGGCGGCCGCCGCGAGCGCCGGTGGCCGGCACTCCGCGATGACACGGGCGATCCTGCGCGGCTACGACCTGACGGAACCGGACCAGACCCATGCCGTCCGGCTGCTGGGCAGCGTCTTCCACGGCTACGTCAGCCTGGAGCTGGCGGGCGGCTTCAGCCACAGCGCCCCCGACTCGGACGAGACCTGGACCCGGGTCCTGGACGCCCTCGACGCCCTGCTGCGGAACTGGCCCGCACCACAACTGCCCTGACGGAACACTTCGATCGACAGGTTGAGGCAATGCACACCGACGACCACTGGATCAGCACGCCCATCACCGCGGACCTGCTGCGCGGCGCACTGGACCTGGAGCGCACCGAGGACGGCGTACTGCCGCACCGGCTGCCCGCCTGGGCCCGCGCCCAGAACAACGACGGGCAGCTGGCCATGGCCGAGTCGCAGCCCTCCGGCGTGCGGCTGGCCTTCCGTACCCGTGCCACCGCCATAGAGCTGGACACCCGGCCCACCAAGCGGGTCTACGTGGGCGCCCCGCCCCGCCCGGACGGCGTGTACGAACTGCTCGTCGACGGCCGCCCGGCCGGCCGGGCGAGCGTTTCCGGCGGCCACACGCTGACCATCGACATGACCGCCGGGACCGCCGAGCACCGGCCCGGGCCGTCCGGCTCCCTGCGCTTCACCGGGCTGTCCGGCGACGAGAAGGACGTCGAGATCTGGCTGCCGCACAACGAGACCACCGAACTCCTCGCCCTGCGCACCGACGCCCCCGTCGAGCCCGCGCCCGATCAGGGCCGCCGGGTGTGGCTGCACCACGGCAGTTCGATCAGCCACGGTTCCGACGCCGCCGGTCCGACCACGACCTGGCCCGCGCTGGCCGCTTCCCTGGGCGGCGTGGATTTGGTCAACCTGGGGCTGGCGGGGAGCGCGCTGCTCGACCCGTTCACCGCCCGCACGATGCGGGACACCCCCGCGGACCTGATCAGCGTCAAGATCGGCATCAATCTGGTCAACGCCGATCTGATGCGGCTGCGCGCGTTCACGCCCGCCGTCCACGGGTTCCTCGACACCATCCGCGAGGGCCATCCCACCACGCCGCTGCTCGTCGTCTCCCCCATCCTGTGCCCGATCCACGAAGACACCCCGGGGCCCAGCGTTCCGGACCTCTCCGACTTCGGCTCGGGGAAGCTGCGGTTCCGGGCCGCGGGCGATCCGGCGGAACGCGCGAGCGGGAAGCTGACCCTGAACGTCATCCGCGCGGAGCTGGCCCGGATCGTGGCGCAGCGGGCGGCCGCTGACCCGCATCTGCACCACCTCGACGGCCGTGAGCTGTACGGCGAGGCGGACTCCGCCGAGCTGCCGCTCCCCGACGACCTGCACCCGGACGCCGCCACCCACCGCCGGATCGGTGAACGCTTCGCCAAGCTGGCCTTCACCACCGACGGCGCCTTCACGGACCGCTCGAACGCCCCTCACTGACGGTGGGAGGCGAACATGCCGAGCAGGCGCTCCAGCCCCCGCTCGCCGAACATCATCTCCAGATTGGCGGCGGACTCCGCGGCGGAAGCCTCGCCACGGGGGAAGAGCGCCTGTTCGTAAGCGGTGAGGGCGGCTTCGGTGTCGCCGGGGTGAGCGGCGAGCGCCCGGCCGAGTTCGGCACCGTCGAGCATGGCCAGGTTGGCGCCCTCACCGGCGAACGGCGACATCAGATGGGCGGCGTCGCCGAGCAGCGTGACGCCCGGGACGCGGTCCCAGCGGTGGCCGACGGGCAGGGCGTGGATACGGCGCGGGACCAGCGCGCCGTCGGCGTCGGCGATCAGCCTCCGCAGACCCTCGTCCCAGCCCTCGAAGTGGGCGAGGACGGCCTTCTTGGCGACGT
The DNA here is from genome assembly GCF_055577005.1 of Streptomyces sp. NPDC033221. Taxonomy (NCBI): domain Bacteria; kingdom Bacillati; phylum Actinomycetota; class Actinomycetes; order Kitasatosporales; family Streptomycetaceae; genus Streptomyces; species Streptomyces sp. NPDC033221. The sequence goes on from NZ_JBVIQN010000075.1 coordinate 9,175, forward strand.
CGGTGCCGGTGCCGGTGCCGGTGAAGTCGACGGTGTCGAGCCAGTCCGGTCCGGTCTTGAGCGCCGTGTAGACGTGCAGGCTGCCGTCGGCCTCACGGTGGGCGAGGATGCCCTTCTCGTCGCCCAGGCAGAAGAAGGACCCGCCACCGACCAGTGCGGCGCTGTCCGGGTGGCGGGTGTCGGCGTCCAGCAGGTCGGACTCGACGAAGGAGATGCCCGTGTAGGCGGGGACGGCCGGGGAGACCAGTGACCGGATCCTGGACCAGGCGCCGTCGCCGCCGATGAGCAGGCCGGTGGTGAAGACGGTGCCGTCGGCGAGGGCCACCTCGTGGCGTCCGCCGCCCAGCGGCCGTGCGCCGGTGACCTTGCTCCCCCAGCGGACGGTGCCCTCGGGCAGGGAGTCCAGCAGCAGGTCGCGGAGCTGCCCGCGGTCCACCTCGGGACGAGTGCCGTCGCCCTCGTCCGCTTCCCGCATCCGGACGGTGCCCTGGGAGTCGACGACGCGCGTGGCCTCGCCGCCCTGGTGGACGAGGGCGCGGAACTGCTCGTGCAGGCCCGCGGCGTGCAGCGCCGCCTGGCCGGAGTCCTCGTGGATGTCGAGCATCCCGCCCTGGCCGCGGGTGTCCCGGCCGGTTTCGCGTTCGTGGATCACCGCGTCGATGCCGTGTACGTGCAGGACGCGGGCCAGGGTCAGGCCGCCCAGGCCGGCGCCGATGATCGCGACGGGGTGGTGCGTGGGGGCGGTGGTCATGGGGTGAACTCTCCGTTCGGTGGCGGGACGACTAGGGCGTTTCTGATGGATCTCCGTGGAGGACACCGAGCGGCGTTCGGTGCGTGCGCTTGGAGGTCCCCCTGCTCGAAGAGCTTGGGGGAGTGCCGGGCGTCGCGATGCCGCGGAGATCCGTCAGAAGCGCCCCAGTGCGGCGGCGTGCGCGAGGCGCCTCGTCAGGGCTGCCGGGGAGTGGCCTGCGTACCGTTGATGAGGAGGCGGAAGAACCAGGTCAGCCGCTGTTCGGGACTGCCGGAGAACAGGTCGTCGCCGAGGGCGGCGATCCGCGGGTGGGTGTGGGGAGTGGCCTGCCGCAGGACGCTCACGAGCGCCTCGTGCTCGTCCTCGGCGGCGGCGTCGCGGTCGCGGGTGGCCTGTTCGGCGGCGGTGGCGGTGGCCACCTGCAACAGGATGTCCACCCCCCAGGCGGCCTGCGCGTCGGGGACCCCGCCCTCGTGCAGCAGGGCGAGGACCGCCTCGACGAGGGCCAGGTAGTTCGCCCCTCGGGGGCGGGTCACCAGCGCGGAGTGCGCGAGGCTGGGGTGCTGGAAGAGGGTGTGCGTGTACGACCCGAGGAGGGCCGTCAGCCGTGCACGCCAGTCACCGGGTGTACGAGCCGGAGAGAGGTCGACCTCGCCGAGGAGTTCCTCCAGGATCGCGGCGTGCAGCTCGGCCGTGTTGGCCACGTACACGTACAGCGAGGCGGGGCCGGTGTCGAGTTCCTGGGCCAGGCGGCGCATGGTCACGCGCTGCAGCCCTTCGGACCGCATCAGGGCGACGGCGGTCCCGATGATGCCTTCGTGGGTGAGGGCGGGTTTGGCGGGCCGTTCACGGCGACTGCGGGAGGCGGGGGTGCGTGGGGTCACCTCCGCACCGTAACGAACATGTTCGTCACGAACAAGTTCGTCACGCGCGAGCGAGCCGTCAAAGGAGAGGGAAACCGCTGGTCAGATGGCTTTCAGAAAGTGTTCGAGGAGGTCGTTGTACTCATCCGAGCACTCCATATTGGGATAGTGGGCGGTCCCGCCGACGGAGACCGCGCGACCGTCCTTGACGGTATGGGCCAGACGCTCGGCCATGCCGATGTGATCGGGCGAGTCGATGCCCCCGTTGACGGCGAGCACGGGTACCTCGATACCGGCGGCCCGGTCCCACGTGTCGTGGACCGGGACGATCCGGTTGGGCTCGCCGCTGGTGTGCTTGGACATAGTGCCCCTGGTCATGTCGCGGAGCGCGTCCGCGACCTCGGGGTCGACGTCGGCGAGGTCGCGGTGCGGACCTGCGGCGAAGAGGGTGAACGCCTCCACGCACGCCTCCAGATCACCGCCCGCCATCGCCGCTTGCCAGGCGGCTGTGGTCCGGGTGGTCCAGGGGTCGGAGAAGTACGGCTCGCTGGTGCCCGCGCCACTGACGACCAGGCCGCTGACCAGTTCCGGATACTCCAGCGCCGTATCGACGGCGGTGGCCGCCCCCATGGAGACACCCACCAGGACCGCCGGGCCGGCGTCCAGCCGGCGCAGCAGTCCGGCGACGTCGTCGGCGGGCCGGAACGGTCCGGTCGCATTGGCGGAGGCTCCATGGCCACGGGCGTCCGGTGCGATGACGCGGTACTTCGCAGCAAGGAAGGGCAACTGACGGTCCCACATGCGGTGGTCCAGGAAACCGCCGTGCAGGAGTACGAGCGGGCGGCCACTGCCGGTGTCGAGCCAGAACAGGTCATCCATGACAACCAAGGTGTCACATCCAGGGAGGCATGACAACCCAGGTGTCATTTATATGAGGGTTGTGTGACCTGCATGGCCCATGTGGCGCGTAGGGCCCGTCAGTTCACATAGGGCCCGTCAGTTCACATCGACGTCGTCGAGGGAGTGGAGGAGGCGGGAGAGGACCCGGAGGCAGGCGGTGATCTCGGCGTCCGTGAGGCCGGCACCGGCCTGCCGCAGCGCCGTCCGTTCGCGGTCGATCACGGCGGTGATGGCGGCCCGGCCCGTCTCGGTGAGCCCGATGAGCGAGGACTTCTTGTGGGCCGGGTTGGGAAGGAACCCGACCAGGCCGAGTCCGGCCGCGTCATTGGTCATCCGCTGCACGAACTGACGGCTCAACGCCTGGGCCCGGCCCATCTGCGGCACGGTCATCGGCCCGTGCTCACGGAGCATGTTGAGGACGGCCCGCACCCCCACCGACAGCCCTTCGCGGGGCGCGTCCTGCTCCACCTTGCGCTGGGCCCGCCGGTACAGCGGCCCCACCAGGTTGAAGATTTCCACGAACCGGTCGCCCGGATCCTCGGACACCTGCGTCTGACCGTCGTTTTCGCCACTCACTCCCCCATCATGACACCGCGGTTGCCACGTTAATCGCAGTGCGGGTGGTCGGCTCTGCCGGTTAGGTTGGCGGGCGTGAGCGATGTGTCGTCCTGCTTCCGTACGGTGCTGCCCTCCGACGAGGGCGGGTGGCGGCCCGTCACGGGCGGGGAGTCCGGGGCCGGTGTCTTCCGTTCCGCCGACGGGAAGCGGTACGCCAAGTGCGTTTCCGCCGCGCACACGGCCTCGCTGGAGGCGGAACGGGACCGCGTCGACTGGCTCGCCACACAGGACGTTCCCGGACCGCGCGTCCTCGACTGGCGCGTGAGCGCCGACGGCGCGGGTCTGGTGACCTCCGCCGTCGAAGGGGTCCCGGCCGACCGGGTACCGGCACCAGCGCTCCGGGCCGCGTGGGAGCCGATCGCGGACACGGTACACCGGCTGCACGGTCTGTCCGCGCGGCAGTGCCCGTACTCGCGCGATCTCGCCCAGATGTACGCGGCGGCCCGCGACGTCGTGGCCCGAGGCGCGGTCAACCCGGAGTTCCTTCCCGTCGAGCAGCAGCGGACAGCCCCCGAAGAGCTGCTCGCCCGTCTGACTCCACAGCTCGGGCGCCGTCTCGCGCAGGAAGCCGCGGAGACCGCCGTCTGCCACGGCGACCTGTGCCTGCCCAACATCATTCTCGCCCCGGACACCCTGACCGTGTCGGGCTTCATCGACCTCGGCCGCCTCGGGCGAGCCGATCCCTACGCCGACCTCGCCCTTCTCTTCGCCACCGCCCGGGAGACCTGGGGTGACGACGCGCAGTCGGCCGCGGCGGAGGAGGCCTTCGCCGCCCGGTACGGGATCGCCCTCGACCGCGACCGGGAGCGTTTCTACCTGCACCTCGATCCCCTCACCTGGGGGTGAGCCCGGAGCGCCAGTAGGCGGGCCGATCCGATGTCCGGGTTCGTCGCCGGTGCGGGCTGGAGCCAGTCCTCCATCACCGTCAGCAACACCTCCGACAAGGCCATGGCCAGAGTCCGGCCGGAGCCGTGCATCGCCTCCTCCGAGATCGTCGACCGCCCGCACGAGCAGTACGACTTCAAGATCCTCCCGGCCGACGGCAAACCCGGCGAGAGCAATGGGACCGGCGGTGGCACAGGAGCCGCGGCATAAGCTCCGTGGGCCCCGGCCCGGCGCGATCCGGGCCCGGCCGACGAGCAGAGCACCGTCTAGGGCGTTTCTGATGGATCTCCGTGGGGGACGGAGCGGCGTTCGGTGCGTGCGCTTGGGGGTCCCCCCTGCTCGAAGAGCTAGGGGGAGTGCG
>NZ_JBVIQN010000076.1:0-12617 GCF_055577005.1 Streptomyces sp. NPDC033221
GGCTATCTGCATGATCGTCCGCTGCATTCACATCGTCAGCCCGGCGACTGGGGAGGCCATGACCGATCACCCCTCCATCCGCATCGGAGCGGAGTACCCGGTGCTGGAGGTCCTCACTACCGCGAACCGAGTACTGCTCCGTATCCCTGAGCGGCTCGACACCACGGAGTACCGGGACAGCCCAGGGCTTTGGGACGCAGCCATGTTCTTGGTCGTCAGCAGTCGAATGCCGGGCTGCTGGGTCGCAGGGCTGGAGGACGGCAGGCTGACCTTGGCACCGCGTGAATGGCAGCGCGCCGGCCTCTGGGAGGACTACTTCGACGATGTGCCCGTTGCTGTCGAGGAGTACCTCCGGCTGAGAGCCGCAATCCTTGCCGACGTGTGATCGACGAGTTCGGATCATCGGTCGCTCGTCAGCGGACCGCGCGTTTGTCATACCTCGTGGCCCCCCGGCGCCTCTTGAGGCGATTGATGCCGCACTCGACCGCGCGGCGCTCACGGTAGTTGGCCTCGTCGATCATCGGCGGCCGACCGCGTGTCGGAAGCGGCGGTGGCCGACTGGCTTTCCAGTCATCCGTCGGGCTTTTGACCGCCTCGAGCCACCGCACCACTCCGAAGGGCCGTCACGGCAAGTACCGGGTTGACAGGCTCCATGAGTTCCTTGTTGGCGACAGCCACAAGGCGCGGGGGCGTCACCGTCCAGCAACGCGCTCACGTATTCGATGGCCTCCGCAGGCGAGAGCACGGGCAGCTTCTGACACAGTGTCCGCACAGCGAGCATGCGTCCGTGCGTGGCGGCGGCTCCGCGGAGCGCTTCGTGCAGGTCGTCTACTGCGGTGCGCACCGGCAGCCCACGTACCCGGGCTCGGTAGTCGTCCTCCCACGCTCCGGAGACCATCGAAGACCTCCGTCAGCAGGTGACCAGGCTCGCCCTAGCCAGCGCCGTCCTCACCCGCGAAAGGGGCAATCCAGCACCAATCGCACCCACTTCCGGCAGCGTGATCACGTTCCCCCGCTCAAAATCTTGAGGAGGTGCAGTAAGCGCTCAGACCCCACAAAATACCAGGTCAAAGGCAATTTGATGTCGCCGGAAAGTCTGGACCTCGCGCGCTAGAACGTGATCAAATAGGGGATGGCATCGTTCTGGACTGGTCAACGAGTACGCCTGCGCGGTATCGAGCCCGACGACTGGAGCGCATTCATGCGCTTCGCCGAGGACGAGGAGCGGTTGGGAGACCTGCTCAACCCACCCCGTTCTGCGGAGGGCTTCCGTGCCTGGGCGAAAGAGCAGGCCGCTGCCAAGCCCGATGGCGACTGCTTCGGGTTGGCGATCGAAGCCGTCGACACGGGGAAGATAGCCGGTGCTGTTGGCTCGCACCACGCTGATCCACGTGCGGGCTGGTTCGAGTACGGCGTCACGATGGAAGCTGGCCATCGGCGCAAAGGCTACGCGTCGGAAGCCGTGGTTATGCTGCTGCGCTTCATGTTTGACGAGCGGCGCTTTCACAAGTGTGGAGCCCGGGTCTTCGCAGATAATGAGGTGTCGTTGGCGTTCCAACGGCGGCTCGGTTTCGTTGAAGAAGGTCGCCTCCGCGACCAAGTGTTCTCTGCGGGTCAGCATCATGACGTCGTCATGATGGGCTTGCTCGCTGACGAGTTCGCCCAACTTCACCCGCCGAGCGAATGAGCTTTCACCCACTGCGCTGATGCCAAGACAGGCCGCTGGAGGCCACTGATTGCGAGTCCTCAGCCGTACCGGCTGAAGAGTGCTTGGAGATAGTCCTCCAAGCGCTGGGTCAGCGCAGACGGCGTCAGGTCTTCCCTCCCGAGTTTGCGCCAGGGCTCGGCGACCTTCTCCGCGTCCGGTGCGAAGGCCAGTGCATCCACCACGCGCCAGTACAGGTGGTCAGCCGGGTTGTCGCTGAGCGTCCCACCGGCTGCGATGTAACGACCCGCCAACTGCATGCCGACGGGCACTCCGTGTAGCAGGGCGAGTGCAGTGGAGCAGTGGGCCACATCCAGGTCGGCGGGCCCCCAGGACGTCTCCACCCAGTCCACGACACCGGTGATCGTCAGACCGGCTCCTTCTCCGGTGAAGAGCACGTTCCCGGGGTGGAAGTCACGGTGGAGGAAGCATGGCCGGTAAGCCGGGGGCGGACGGCGGATCACATCCACGGCACGCTGCCACACCTCCGGTCGTTTCGGGGCCTCGGGAAGCCGCACCTGCTCTGGACTGGTCCAGGCCTGATAGGTGCGTGGCCGGGATCCTTCCGGAACGAGCAACCCGTGAATCATCACGAGCTGCCGGGCAAGAAGCTCGGTCCTTCGCCCGATGTCCTCTCCGTCCAGCCTGAGGTTCCCTGGCAGCGACGACATCAGCAGAGACGGATGATCGCAGTGCTCAGCTGCCGCATCAACACTATGAAGACGAGCGGCCGGCACGGCCGTGTCCGCGAGCAGCCGGAGGACGTCCGCTTCCCGCGTGAGCAACCCCAGCGAGTGCTTCACGAAGAACGGTCTTACGAATGACCGGAGCACGAGGGAGTACTGCTTGCCCTCTCCCTCGACATCAAGGCGGCGCATCTGTGACGTCCATCCCCCACGCAGCGCTTCCACAGAACGAATCCGGTCCCCGGGACGGAAGTTCTGCTCCACCCATGCACGAGTGTTGGACCAGCCCATGTCATCGACATCAGTTTCAACAACCGCCGCGCTCTCGCCCTCAACCATGACAACAGCCTAGTGATCGCGAAGGAGCGTTCCGAGGCGAACCTTCAGAAGTTCTGAACAGAAGAGCTTGACGGGGCACGCCACGCCGAGGTCGCGGCCCGCGCGCAGATCGTGCAGTTCGCCCGCGGCTACGGCGTTGCCACCATCGCTCTCCTGGTGACCACGCCGCTTCGGGGCTGCCTGGCGTGCAACGCGGTCCGCCCCGCCAAACCCGCGCGTGCCGCGGGACGTCGTACGCCGCCAGCACGCCGAAGCCGTCGCCGCAGCCCCGAACCTGCGCAGCGAGGGCTTCGACCACGTGGTCTGTGCCGATCGCGTCCACCGCCTGGAGCCGCTGCTGCACCGTGCCAGCGACACCCGTCGCGCGGAGCTCGGCGGGGCGGCGACGGCCTGGGCGACCTGATGGTGCGCCGCTTCTTCGGCCCCGAGGTGTTGCCGCTGTGGCGCTGGCGCACCGGCTCGCAGCTTGCCGGGGCGACCGTATCGGCGACATCCGCCTTGGACCCGACCACCTGGTCTTCGCGCTGCGCACTGACATCGACGGCGAGGGCACCTTCGGCTTCGACCTGCTGGTGGCCTGCCCGGTCGACGACGACTGCGACGCCCCCGCGTGGGAGCCGGTCTCCTCGGTCAACGACCTCCTGACCGCGCACCCCCACGACACCGTCTGCACCGTTCACGGCAGCCCCGACGCCAGTGACGACGAGGCCGCCTGCGCGAAGGAGCTCTCTGCGTGACCGACGATCCCGCACAGCCCGATGGCGGTTGGGACCACGCCGGATTCCGCTGCGGCCAGTGCGGCGCCCACCGCACCGCGACCACCGAGACCGACTACCTCCAGACCGTCGGTGCTCACCACGACGCGCACGCCCTGGCCGACCGGCTGAACCCGATCGAGCGCGACGGCCTCGCCTCGATCTCCGCGTGATCCTGGCCGACGTGCCTCTCGGCATCGAGTTCCTGGCCCTCATGGACCAGCCGGCCGGCAGCCACGCCCCTCCCCGACCGAGCCCCGATGACTCCTCGTGCCGCCCAGCCCCTCCCGGGCCGGGCGGCACGGGAAGCGGGCAGACCCGCCAGCACCTTCCCCGACAGGAGACCGGCCCATGACCGTTGTCCAGCTGCACCGCCCCGCCCGGCACGACCGCACCGCCGACGAGACGACGGCCCCGATCGTCGCCCTGCGCCGGCGCGTGGACAACTTCGACCTCATAAGCCGCCAGCGTGAGCGCGGCGAGGCGGCCGCCTTCCAGGCCGTCCTGGCCGCCGAAGCCGTCCTGACCGGCTCGTTCCCCGACACCCTCGGCGCTGTCGTCGCCCCCATGTCCTGGACCGGCTACCCGCCGGTCGACGATCCCCCGTACACGGCGTGCGCGGTCACCTACCTCGGCTCCGCCGACGGCGTCCACGGCTGGTGGCTGCACGCCACCCAGCGCCACGACCAGCTCGGCGAGGCACAGCACACCCTCACCCTGATCACGCCCTGCGCCTGCGGCACCTACCTCCACGCGGAAATCCCCGACGAGGACGCGCTGATCGTGATGCTCGAAGAACTCGACACCGCCCCCGGCGCACCCGTCGCCTGCGACGACCAGCTGCGCATCCGCGCTGCGAGCTACGCCGACCCGGCGCACGACAGCTTCGAGCCGCCCTTCTAGACCGCTGGCGCACCACCGAGCGCCGCACGCGGCTGGAAGCAGCACCTCGCTCTTCCTGAGGCCGTCGACCACCGTGCCGGCGGTCACTGAAGCGCCCGGGGCGGCCGCCGGCCATCACACCCGGCCGCCCCGGAGCACCCTCACCCCCTCTTGTCAGAAGGAGTTCCACCACCATGCCTGCCCAGCGTGCCGTATGGCAGCGTCCTCGCCTCCCCGACGACGCCTTCACACCCGATGGGACGGGCACCGTTCCCGTCGACGTCGGCAGCACACTGCCGACGCAACCGGTCCAGGTCGCCTTCACCCCCGCCGAACCGGACGGCGTCGCGAAAGAGCCCGGTGCGGGCTGGCTCCAGCCCACGGGCCTGGTCGTCCACACCAACTGGCACAAGCCGTACCCGGACCACACCCGCCCGTACTGCCAGGGCCCCGCCACCGAGGAGGCACAGTCCTGGCACATCTCCACCCCCGACGGCCACGCAGTAGCCGCGTTCACCTACTACACCCGCGAACGGGCCGAGGCGGCCGCGGCCGATATCGCCGCCGCTCTACCGCACGGTGCATGGCCCCGGGAAGCGGACCATGACAACGACCTGTACGAGCTGGCCTTCGACGCCTCGACCGGCCCGGAGATGCTCCCGCGCACCGACAGCCGGGGGCGCCCCGGCTGGGGATACGGCGCGGACTGGATCTACTGGCGGATGCCGCCCACCCGAGCCCTCTACCACCGCATGATCGCCAAGCATGGTGGTGCAGCACCGGCCAAGTTCTGCCTCTCCTGCCGAAAGACCGTGCGCCGGGCCCGCCGCGACGGATGGATCCCGCGAACCGGGCACTGGCCGCGCTGGGGCGCCCACCCCCGCGGCAGCCAGCGCAAGGCACACTGCTTCTGCGCGCAGTGCTACATCCCGGTGACCATCGGCACGATCGGCCAGACCACCGACGAGCACGGCCACACCGTCCCTGCGGCGCGCTCGGCCAGCACCCACACCCCCATCGGCGAAACCGGTGAATGGGCCTTCGGGCTCGCTGCCCACCCGGTGCCGCTCGAGGAACGGCCCTTCGCCTGGGTTCGCTACCTGCTCGCCGACAGCGGCCACGTGATTCTCGACAACCGCCCCTGCTCGGGGCTGTGGCCCGAAGGCGTGCGGCATGACGACGCCTTCCTGTGCGAAACCGGGTTCGCCGGAGCCGACGACGACCAGGACGCCACGAGCTGACCGAGCTGCTTGCGCAATCAGCCCTACCACCGCTGCCGCCCACAGGGCCGGCGGCCGTCGAAGCGTCTTGGGCGGCCGCCGACCATCACACCCGGCCACTCCGGAGCACAACTCTTCCCTCATCAGGTCGAGACCAGGAGGCACTTTGAACACCGACACCGACACCGACATCGTCGCCGAGACGCTTCACTTCACCGCCGACGTCGTCCTGCGCGCCGCCGGGCATGTCCTGTTGATCAATCGGCGCTGGGATCCGTACGCCGGCTGCTGGGCGCTCCCGGGAGGCCACGTAGAGGTGGACAAGGCAGAGACCAGCTTGACCGCCGCAGCCCGCGAGTTGGAGGAAGAGTGCGGTATTACGGTCCCGGCTGCCGACCTGTGGCAGGTGGGCGCCTACGACGCCCCCGGCCGTGACCCCCGCGGCCGGTACGTCACGGTCGCCTACACAGCCACCCTGCCCTCGCCGGTCTCGCCGACCGCGGCAGACGACGCCGTGGACGCCCGCTGGTGGCCCCTGGACGCCCTCCCCAGCCTCGCGTTCGACCACGTCGAGATCGTTGCGGATGCCGTGTCCCAGTGGGCTGGCACGGCCAAGAACGACAGCAACACCTTCGCCGCGCTCAGCGACTGCTTCGCGGCCGACCTCGCCGCGCTCGTCTCGGAGGAAGCACCGCAGGCCCTCACCGCGAGCGGCTTCATCGACCTGGTCGAACGGGTTCGCGATGTCCTGGTCACCGCGAGCGTCGGCTATCTGCAGGAGGCCGGCGAGGACCTGGACGCCGCCGCCTCCTGCCTCACGGACGCGCTGACCAGCTCCGAAGGCGACCCGCGCTTGCTCCTGGCGCGGGCGCGCATCCGCCTGCGCGACGCCATCGCGGCGGTCTGATGGCCGTGCGTTGAGTGCGCTCCGTGCCGCCCCGTCCCGCACCGTTGGGGCCGGGGCGGTCGCGGTGGCACCTCGCCCACATGAGCCACGAAGGGAGATGGACGTCATGCCCCTGCCCTACTTCGAGGTCGACGTCCCCATACGCAGCACCGGCCAGCCGAGCCTGCGCGGTGTCCACGTCTTCACCGGCCCCGCCGACAGCCGCAGCGCCGCCCTGCGGATCGCGCACGAGGTCTACGACGCGGCCCGCACCGCACAGCAGGCCGGAGGCGGGATTCCGCGCGGGCGGCCGGATGGCTGGGCAGCCCGCGGCTACCGGCCCGGCTGGGAGCCCGACTGGAAAGCAGCGACCGCTGGCCGCTGGAACACCCCTTACACCTGGGGCCGTGTCAGCGACCTCGAGCTGTAGCTCCGCCCCGGGACAGGCGCTCAAGGCGTCCAAACCAGTTCGCCTGCCCCGGGCCCAACCATCCCGTGAGACGGGAGGGAGAACCCCAGTATGGACTCCATCCTGCGTGCGCGGCCCCGTTTCGGGCAGCACGCCCTCCTGGTGACCACGGCCGCCGTGCCGGTGGCCGGCTGGTCCCTGCACGCCGTGGCCCTGCACCGGCGCCTGGCCGCGGCCCGCAAGTGCCAGCTGACCGGGCTGCCCGGCCGTGATGAGCTTCTGGCGTACGGCGACCGGCTTCTGCGCACCGGACGCCGCGGCGCCGTACATGTGGTGATGCTGGGCGGCGTCGACTTCAAGGGCGTCAACGATCGCTTCGGGCACGCCGCCGGGGACGCCGTTATCCGCGCTCTGGGCCGGCGCCTGGCCCGCTGGTCCACGGGCCGTCGGGCACTCGCGGCCCGGCTGGGCGGCGACGAGTTCGCGCTCGCCGCGGCCCTGCCGCCCGCCTCGGCCCTGGCGGAACTCGCCGCGCAGCGCGCGCAGCTGCAGCAGCCCCTGCGGTACGAGCGGCTGACCCTGCGCATGGATGTCTCGGTCGGCATCGCCCGCGCCGCGGACCTGCCCGGCGAGCCGTGCAGCCGCCTGCTGCGAGGCGCGGACACGGCCATGTACCAGGTCAAGAACGGCAAGGTGATGTTCCCGTACTGCGCGTCGCGGGCCGACGCCTACACCGAGACCGTCAACGGCCGCCGCGCCGGACGGCGGGGCGCCGCACGGCCGGAGCACGCCGCATGACCGCCGTGCCCCTGCCGAAGGGCGACTGGATCCGCGGCATCAGCATCCGCCAGCCGTACGCGGCGTGCATCCTCGCCGGTGCCAAGACGGTGGAGAACCGGCCCGCACGGTGGCGGCCGGGCTGGGTGCTGCTGCACACCAGCAAGACCCTCGACCAGCCCGCCCTGCGCATCCCGCTGGTCGCCCGCACGGTCGGCGGCCGCGAGCTGGTCACCGGTGCGGTGGTCGGCATCGCCCGGATCACCGACTGCCACCAGGACCCCGAAGGGCAGCCGCCCTGCTCGCCGTGGGCGCACCCGGGTGCCTGGCATCTGGTGCTCGCGGACGTCACAGAGCTGCCCCTGCCGGTCCCCGCCCGCGGGCAGGTCGTGCCCTGGAAACCGTCACCCGACCTGCTGGAGCGCGTCTTTCAGCAGGTGCCCGGCTTCCGGCCGTGACCCGCACCCGAGGCAAGAAGAAGCCGTTGTTCGAACCGGGTCTGATCCCGGCTCCCGGCGGCCTCCTCGAATGGCGCGACAGCCAGCACTTCGACCACTGGCAGGACCGCCCCTGCGTGCTGTGCGACAGGCCCACGCCGCTGCGCTCCCACTACGGGGAGCCCGTGCACAAGACGTGCGGCGAAAACTGGATCGCCGAGCACCCGGCCGAGGCCCGCCTCGGCCGGTTCGCCTCCGACCTCCAGACCAGCCGCCGACGCGACGACGACCACGCCTGACCCTCCCCTCGGAGGCCCTCATGGACAGCACCATCCGCGACGATCACGCGCTCGCCTACCCCGAGCCGCCCGCCTCCCCACTGTGGCACCGCCACCCGAAGGCGCCACCGCTCACCCCCGCCCAACGCAGGCGCAACTACGACCTGCTGCTGGACGGCGCCCGGCGCACGCCCCGTACGACGGCCGCGTAGGAGACCAGCGAGATGTTCACCGACATGCGCAAAGCCCTCGACGCAGAGGCCCTCGACATCAACCCCCTCAGCGCCCGCCAGCACAGCGCCGCCTCGGTGCTGGTCGCCCGCCACACCCGCGACAAGGACGACCTCGCCGACCTGCTGGGCGCACTCGGACTGCCCAGCACCGAAGACGACCTCGTGCGGCTCCTCCCCCTTCTCCCCCGCGCCGACGCCACCCCGACCGGAGACCCGATGCTCACCGAAGCCCCCACCACCTACACGGCCGTCGCCACCTCGATGCTCAACAACGGCGACGACCCCGAGCACGTCCGCACCACGCTCGGCCTGTCCGCGGACGAACTCGCCGCCGCCCACCGGCACACCGCCGCCGCAGGCACCACCGATGGACCGGCGCCGACGGTCGCCTCCGGCGCTGACGCCCCGCCGTCCGTCGACGGCTCCCCGCTCGAAGCGCTGCTGGCCTGGGGTGAACAGCACGACGCCAAGACCGTCCAGGCGCTCGCCGCCCGGGCCCACACCGCTTTGGCCGACCTCGCCCAGCGCCGGACCACCGAACAGGCCGTCGAGGCGGCCGAGGCCGAGGTCGACCGATTGGAAACCGAGCTGGCGCGAGCTCGTCAGGCACTGCGCCAGGCGAAGAGCGGCAAGCCTGCTGCCCCGGACACGGAGGAGACGGGCGCGCCGCCTTCGGCCGCTCGCCGGCGGTCCGCGGAGGAACTCGCTGCGATCCGCACCTGGGCCCGGGCGGCCGGCTACCAGGTCGCCGACTGGGGGCTGCCCTCCCGGGCCGTACTGAAGGCGTACGACGCCGCCCAGCAGGACGCGAAGACGCAGGAGGAGGCCGACTGATGGATGCCACGCACCTGGCGGTCGACGGCTACGTCGACGCGGTCCCGGCCCCCGGCACCAGCTGGGGCACCGCGACGTTCGACCTGATCCACTCCCCCGCCGACGCGGACCGGATCGCGCCCGACACCCCGGACACGGTGTACGCCTGCACCACCAGCGACCCGCGCATCACCGACGTCCTGCTGAGCGAGATCCAGCCCGGCGACCTGCTCCGTGTCACCGGCACCGCCGTCCGGGCCGACGGACCGGCCGCTCCCGCCCGGCTCACCGTCGACGCCCTGGAGGTCCTGGAAGCCGCCCCCGCCCCGGTCCTGTACGACCTGGTGCTGGAGCGATGGAGCGGCTACGCGGCCGTGTTCGACGCGGACCGGGACACCGTGCCGGTGTTCACCGTGACCGGCACATGGGTCGGCGAGGCCGACAGCCCCGACGCCATCACCGACCTGATCGACGCCTACGAAAACGGCGGTGGCCAGCGATGACCACCGCCCCCTTTGTGCAGCGCACCGTGCTCAAAGCTTTCCCCGCCGCTCACCCGCGCGGCTCGTGGCCGGCCGACGAATACGCCGCCGAACAGCGCGCCCAGGGCCGGCCCGCCCGGGTCGTCATGAACCGGGACACCGACGAATTCCTGGTGATCGCCGACAGTCCCGCTCCGCACTGACCCGCCCACTGCCCAGTGCCGTGCCCACCGCCGTACGGGCACGGCACCCCTGCTGAGCGAAAGGCGCTCTGCCCATGACTTTCCCAACCCGCGCCATGCCCGTGCTGGTCACCCTGGCACTCCTTGTCCCCGCGGCGGCTGCCTGTACGGACCGCCGCGACCGGCACTGCGACGACAGGGCGCTCACGCCGGCCGCCGCGCTGTCGGCGGTGCAGCGCCCCGGCCCCGGCGGCCACGGCCACGGCAGCGTCGGCAAACCGAACCCGCACTCCAAGCAGCAGCACCACGGATCGAGCAGCCGCTGCCACTGAACAGCAGCATCCACCCGAACACCGCCTCCGGGCCCGGCCGACGCCGCGTCGTACGGGCCCGTCCGCATCCGCACCGCCGTCGGCCAAGCCCTGTCCGCTCCGGCGCTGTTCCCTTCCACTGCAGTCCCGAATTTGGAGACACCCGTGTACGACGTGTTCATCGACTCCTTCGGCGCCCGCTGGCAGGACCCGCCCCCGCCGCGCTACCGCGCCGCCGTCCTGTCCATCAACCTCACCGATGTACTGTTCTCCCGGCAGTTCAAAGCATGGCTCCGGACGCCGAGCGGAGAATGCCTCTACTACGCTCGGGCATGCGGAAGCCACCCTCAGCTGGGCGGTCACGCAATCCGGCACCGCCGAGCTGAACCCTCGGCGGTGCCACTCTTCAGTGCCGCGCGCTCGCGGCCACACTCACGCCATGGTGGCCCCTTCCTGCTCGTTCCTGGCAGCCGCCGGGGCGATCGCGAACCAGGCCGTAGGGTCCTCCACAACCCGGCCCTCCTTGACCAGTGCCTTCAATCGGGACCGCGTCGTCTCCACCCTCCGTCCGTTCGAGGTATCCGAGATGTCCTCGCCGATGGCTGCGGCGATGTCCTGCGCTTTCATCGCCCGCCCGGCCCCCGCCAGCAGCACCAGCATCCGCTCGCGGGCCACCGCCAACTCCAACGGACCCGACGAGCCGGGCGTGCCGCTTGGATCCGCGACATCATCGGGCGACACGTCGGGGGCCGACGCGTCCACGGGATCCGCGACGCCTGCCGGGCTCTGCTCCTGCGGCCTAGGTTCGTTGCCGCCGTCGACGGTGTGGTCACCGCTTGTGAGGGAACGCAGAGTCTCGCGTGTGATCGTCAGGTGGACCAGCCGTTCCTCCGCTGCCGCGGCCTTCTCGCGAAGAGCGGACAACTCCCCGCGCACAACGGCCTCTTCAGTATCCAGACGCTCGAACAGCGACACCATCGCGGCCCTGCCTTCACCCAGCCGACACCTGGACCTCACGGCAGTGGAAGCCCCAGCCAAACGTAGGGCGATCCGTAACAAGATCGCAGACGGTGACCGCAGATGCTCCCAAACGACCGCGCTCGCCTGCCTTGCGTCTGCACTCCTCCGCCGAAAGACCACTCCTGCCCGTCCCGTAGGCTCACCTCATGCCGATTGAGGATCGCCCGCAGAGCACCGTCAAACCCTGGCAGGACTGCACGGACGTGTACGACTTCCTGGACCAGATCCGACTGAGGCCCGACATGTGGCTGCCGGGTGGCTCACTCCGTCGTCTGGAGGCGTTCCTCACCGGCTACCGCGTCGCGCTCGGCGTGCACGCGATCGACGAACCCTTCGACTTCTGGCCCGAAGAGCGATTTACGCAATGGCTTCACGAGCGTCGCGGGATGCCCAGCTCCCTCGGCTGGGCCGCCGAGATCGAACGCACCACGCCTCACGACTCCACCCCGATCGAGGAGTTCTTCCGACTGCTGGACGAATACCGACAAGACGGGGGAGGAAGAGAACGATGACTGATCTCCGGTTCAGCTGGGAACTCAGCGGATCCGGCTGGGCAACGTGCCGCATCGCAGACGGTTCTTCGGAACGCAAGGACATCGTCAGCTACCTCACCGATGCCCTTGCCGACCTGCTTCACGGCGTTGCGGGCCTCTACGGCCCCAACCCCATCCACCGGTTCTCCTTCGACCTCGAACCGGCCGAAGTCAGGTGGGTCCTTCGAGGCCTGGGGCCGGACGTGGACATCAGGATCTACCGCTTCCCGGACATGTCAGCGAGCTTCGATGCAAACGACGCCGACGGCACGCTCGTATGGACCTCAAGGCAAAACCGAAGCGCCCTGAGCCACGCCATCGTCGAATCTGCACAGTCAGTGCTGCGACTCCACGGCGAAGAGGGATACCGAGCCAAGTGGGTGCAGCACCCCTTCCCCGTCGCCGCACTGCAAGACCTCCGCCGGCTGCACCTACGAGATGACGCCTGCGACAGCCGGCACGACACGTCCCTCTCATAGGCGGCCTGTGCCCCAGCCGGGAAACGATCACCGCTCGGACGGGAAGCGATCTTCAAAGGAGTCGGACGCATCTGGTCAGCCCTAATCGTGAACACCCCTACATAGCCACTGCCACCGCCACCCGCGACGACATCCGCACCCAGCCCTACGCCTGGACATGCACCTGCGGATCCTCACGCAGCTTCCCCAC
>NZ_JBVIQN010000077.1:0-12183 GCF_055577005.1 Streptomyces sp. NPDC033221
ACACCGCACCGGAATTCGATCGGTCGCCCCCGGGAATCCCACAGGACCATTCACAGCCCACCGAATTTCACCGTACAGCCCGCCGTAAACGACCGTCCACCCCGAATCGAATTCCGGCCGGGCGGTCAATTGTCAGTTGAGTACTTGTACCTCTCGGACATCGACTGTAAATGGTGTCTGGCGCACTTCGGTGAATTCTCCGGCGTCGCCGAGCGCGGGGGCCTGCCATGTGACGGTCCATGTGGCGGTGGCCGTCCCGGCGTACCGGCCGCCCCTCTGGCCGGTCGATGGGGTCTTGTAGCGGTGCCCGCAGTCCGGGGACGGGGCCTTGCCCCGCGAAGGGTCGTAGGGGGTGCCGGGGCCGGTGCAGGTGATGCTGGCGCCGTCGCCCATGTCCCACGCGACGGACGTGACCTTGGCCGTGGCGGTGACCGTCACACCGCCGGCCGTGGCGCTGGCGGTGGCCGGCCCGTACGACGTCGGGCTCTGCCTGACCCACATCCACATCGGCATCCCCACGACGTACTGCCCGGACGCCCGCGGGCTGGCCACGTCCGGGCCCACCAGCTTCATGGAGTCGACCGCCTGCCGCGCCACCTGCTCCGGGTCGATGGCGGGCGCGGCCGGGGCGCCACCGTCACCGTTGCCGACGAACACCACGCCGACGCGCCCCGTGGCGGGACAGTTGACCTGGTAGAGCGCGCCATCCGTGGCCGTCTTGCCCTCCCAGGCCAGGTTCTCCGCCGGCGGCTGCGGGTCGAGCTTGGTGTAGGTGCAGGGCGGTGCCGAACCGCCCCCGCCGCCGGAGCCGCCCCGGTCGCCGGTGTTCCCGGCGGGCGCTGCGTCCGTGCCCGAGCTGCCGCCCGAACCGGCCGGGCCGCCGCCGTCCTGGGCGCACACCTTGACGTACATGTCGGCGCCCGCGCAGACACCGCCTCCGGGGCCGTCGGCCCGCGCGGCCGGGGCGAGCACGCCCACCAGGACCACCGCGGCCGCCGCCGCCCGCCTCAGCACGTCGGGCCGCCCTGGGTGTTGATCCGCGTCACCAGCCACCGCCCCTGCCACTTCTCCGCCGTCGCCGTCATGACGTACCGCAGCGGCTGTTCCGCGGGCAGGGGGATCACCTTCTTCGCCTTGGTGTCGTACCGCTCGTACTTCGACAGATCCACGCAGTCCGACAAGGTCGCCTTGGGGGTCTTGGCCTCCAGGTCGAGCGCCGTCACCTTCGCCTCGTGCCCGATCTCGCCGCGTACCACCGTCCCCGCCTGCTTCATCCGGGCCACGTCGTTGCGGATCTGCCCGAGTGCATCCAGCGTCGCGTACCTCTCCAGGCTGGTGCCGTCCGCCGACGCCGCCCTGTACGCCTTCAACTGCTCCGCGGCCATCGAGTCGTAGGCGGTGCGCACCGCCGTCTTCTCCGCCGCCTGCGGGTCGGCCGGCGTCTTCGCCGCGCCGGGCGTCGCCGAGGCGGCCGCAGCGGCCGAGGGGGCCGCAGACGGCTCGCTGTCGCCGTCGCCTGCCCCGCATCCGGCGAGTGCCGCAACGAGCGCCAGAGCGCCGCTCAGCGCCGCTGCGCTGCGCTTGTGCCGAACCGTCATCGGGCCACCCCCGTGCGTCGCGAACAGATCGACAGCACCGTAACGCCCGGTACGCAGCACGTCACTGGCTTCTCGCGTCCCGTCAGCACACCGCCGCCCACCTGCCCCCGCGAACACCCCTTCTCTTCCTCCGGCTATCGCGCAGGAAGAGATGTCCGCGCGGGCGAGGGGCTTGCCCACAGGGTCTGGCCTGCATCAATGGGGCACGGCACCAAAAGGGCTTTCCTACCCTCGGTCCACCCCTCGGCCCAACCGTCCAGCCAACCATCCAGCCAACCGTCCAGCCCACTGTCCAGCCGCCTCTCGGTGCAACCCTCGGTGCAACCCTCCCCGGGCCGCGCCCCTGCCCGTACGCGCCGTACGGGCAGGCTTGCCCGCGCCCGTGACGTGCGGCTTCCGGCAGGCTTGCCCCGCCCCGGCCAAGGCTTGCCCAGACACCAAAAACGCCCCGGCCGGTCTCCCGGCCAGGGCGTTGCGGCAGTCGCTCAGGTGCGGTTGGGCTGGGGGCCGTATTTCGCTTCCAGCTCCCGGTACACCCGGCTGACCAGCGTCGCGGAGCGGTGCGCGTACTCGCCGCACCGCCGCGTGCTCAACCCGCGCCGCCACCCCTCCTCGATCAACTCGCGGGCCCGCTCCGGGCTGACCTCCTCCGGCTCCTGGTCCCCGACCTCGACCTCCTCCTGGTCCACGCGGGCGGTGATCCGGGCGGGCGCGGCCGCGGCGGCTGCAGCAACGGCGGGACGCTCCGTAGGCGCAGGCTGCGGGCGGGGCACCGGGCCGGCGGCCGGGACGGGCGCCGGATGCTGCTGAGCGGGAACCGGCGCCGGGGCGGGGGCGGGCGGCTTGGGCTCCTGGCGGTCCAGGCGCCGCGCCTCCAGCTCCATGCGCTGCATCTCCAGCGCGTGCCGGTGCTCCTCGCGGGACTTCGCCGCCTCCCGCTCGGCTTGCCGCTCCTGCTCCTGCTGCTCCTGGACGCGGCGCCGGTCCTCGTCGGCGCGCTGCTGGGCGCGGCGGCGGTCCTCGTCCTCCTGGCGCTCGCGGCGCCGGCGGTCCGCCTCGCGCTGCGCTTCCTGCCGCTGCGCCTCCCGCTGGTGCGCCTCCGTCTCCTCGACCTCCGCCAGGCGCGCGGCGAGGCGGCGGCGCCAGGCCGGGCCGGCTTCCGCGACCAGGACCAGGATGCCGGGCGCGATCAGGTGCTGGAGCACACCGGTCACATCGCCAGCCTCGGCCGCCGAGCCCACGTTCAGGAACACGCTGGCCGCACCCGTGAACAGGCGGAACAGCGCCGCCCACGCGCCGCCGCTGGCTCCGTAACGGGAGGCGATCTCGTCGGCCCGCAGCGCGCCGATGAACGCGAGATCGACCACGATCGGCAGCACCCACGCCACCGCCTCCCACCCGGGCGTGATGTGGCGGGCGACGTAGGGCGTGGCATTCAGCACCGACCACAGCACCATCCCGGCCGCCACGCCCCACGTCACCACCGAGATCGTCCGGTCCGCGCTGCGCACTTGCGCCCGCAGCCGCGCCGCCGACCCCGGCGCCCCTGCCGTATGGATCTTCATCCGTCACCACTCTCCGTACTGGTCGCCGCGCACAGTACGCGACCCGATCACCGGGCTGTGCATCCCGCACACCCCAAGCACCCCAAGGGGAAGCGCCGCGCACAGTGCGTGTATCGCGCACTGTGCGCGGCGCCCCTGGTCACGCACCGCTACAGCTCTTTGTGCGGCCGGGCGGGCGCCCGGCTCCCGGCCCGCCCCGGCCCCCGCCGGGACGGACAGGCAGCCGACGCCCGCTCACACCGCCACCGCACCCGCGCCCGGCCGCCGCACCGCACACCGGCCCGCGTGCACCGCCCGCACCTGCGCCACGAACACCCGCACCGCGTCCGCGCCGGTCACCGGACCTTCGCCCCGGCCGCACGCCGTGCACACGTACCGGGCCCGCGGCGGCCGGCGCCACACGATCCGACCCGACCGCCGGTCCTCCCGGCCCTGCCCCAGGTCCACATACAGCCCGCCCGTCACGGCGCGGGCCCCGGCCGGGCGCGTCATCACGCCGCCGCCTGGCGGGCCCGGTCGCGCAGCATCCCTTCCATGCGGGCGCAGGCCCGGCGGAACCGCTCGCCCGCGTACGCCGGGCCGCAGCCGAGCCGCTCGCTGACCTGCCGGTAGGTCAGCCCCTGCTCGCGCAGCAGCACGATCGCCCGCAGGTCCTCCGGCAGCTCGCCCACCACCTGCTCCCAGCCGTCCGGCACCGCCGTGGCCCGCGCGCCCGCCGTCTGCTCCACGTGCGTCCCGAGGTCGCGCAGCGCCGCCCGCAGCTCCCGGACCGCCCGCGCCGCGAGCTTGCCGGCGCCGCCCTTGCTGTAGCCGATCCGGGCCGCGATCGCCGAGGTGGACAGCCCCTCCGCCCGCAGGCGCACCACCGCCCGATAGTGGTCAGGCAGCCGGTCCACCACCCGCTCCCAGCCCTCCGGCAGCGCCGACGGCGGCGGCGTCACCGTGACCTCCTCGCCGTCGGCCACCCGGCGCAGCAGCGTCACCACGCGCTGGCCGCGCCGCCACACCGTGGCCGCCGCCCACCCCGTCAGGTCCTCGATGGCGCGGGTGGACATGCCCAGCTCGAACCGCAAATGGGCGTAGATCCGCAGCTCCGTCGGCATCCGTTCCAGCGCCTCGGCGAACCGGCCCCCCAGCTCCGACTCCGACTCCGCCTGCGGCGCGGCCGGCACCACCGTGCTGTGCTGCGCCAGCCGCTCCAGCGCCCGCTCTACCGAGTCGTCCTGGTCCGCAGGCGTCACCGGCTGCTCGCACCGGGCGCTCATCCGGGCGAAGTGTTGGCCCACCGCCCACTTCGCCTGCCCCGCCAGCAGCCCGAACAGGTCGTCGTCCGCGCGCTGCGCCAAGATCTGCTGCACCCGGGGCCGGGCGGCCTCCACCCACACGTCCTGCGCCAGATCCAGCGCCAGATCCCGGCGGTCCGACCCCAGCCGCGCCACCAGGTAGCCGACCAGCCGCTGCTGGTACCGGGCGAACATCCGCCCCAGCCGCTCCCGCTGCGCCGGCGTCAGCGGCGCATCCACCGCCGCATTCACCCGCACCCGCTCGCCCGTGGTGTACCCCGACACCACCACCCGCCCCGGCGTCCCCGCCGAC
Organism: Streptomyces sp. NPDC033221; assembly: GCF_055577005.1. NCBI lineage: Bacteria > Bacillati > Actinomycetota > Actinomycetes > Kitasatosporales > Streptomycetaceae > Streptomyces > Streptomyces sp. NPDC033221. Next base: position 4,760 of record NZ_JBVIQN010000077.1, read on the forward strand.
ACCGCAGGCCGCACCCGATCCCGCTCCGCCCGCGAACGCTGCCCCTTCGGCCGGTCCCCCACCTCCACCGCCACCGCCGTGCTCACGACGCCACCGCCGCCGGCGTCACGCCGAACACCCGGACCACCACGTCACGGACCCGCTCGAAGTCGGCCCGGCTCTCCGGCCGCGCCCCCTCCTCGTACGCCGCGCGCACCAGGTACTCCATGTGAGCCCCGCCCGCCGCCGCACCAGAGATCATCAGCGTGGTCACCGCCGCGTACCGCACCCGCGTCAGGTCCCGGCCCCGGCCCTCCTCCAGCACCTCCCAGAACTGCGGCGAGTCCCACAGCACCGCCAGCAGCTCTTCCGCCCGCAGGAACAGGGAGAAACGCACCTCCGCCCGCTGCGCCGCATACACCGGGTCCTCGACCCGCTGCGCCGCCGGAACCGGCTCCCCGAACTCGTTCACCCCCGTGATCCGGCCGCCAACCTCCACTCGGCACCGGCCCGCGCCGGCCGCCACCATCTGCTCCGCCCCGGGGACTGGGGCCACGTACTCGCAACCTGCCAGGATCGACATGTCGGTACCTCTCTCATCCAGGGGTGATCGACAGCGGCCCCGGTGTGTGCGCACCGGGGCCGCGCTGCATCCCGGCGTGTGCGCACCGGGACTGACCTGGGATGTGTGCGCATCCCAAGGCCCCGCGTCGCTGGCGTGACCAGCAACACAGGTGAATAGTGCGCTAGCACACCGCACACGTCAAGGGGTACGCTCGGTGGCGAGCTAGTGCACTGATGAGTGCATTGCCGAAACGAGGAGGTCAGGGATGCCCGAGCTGGAACGAACACCCCCATATCTGCAAGTGACGCGGGAGCTGCGCCAGAAGATCGTCGATGGGGAGCTGGCGGACGGTGACCGCCTGCCGTCCGTGCGGCAGCTCGCCGACACGTACTCGATCGCGCAGGCCACAGCCATGAAGGTGCTGGCGGCACTTCGCGCTGACGGACTCGCCGAATCGATCACAGGTGTGGGAACCGTGGTGCGGACCCGCCGCCACCTGCACCGGTCCGCACTGGACCGCCTAGAGCGCGCGCTCAGGACCGGCAAGATCTACGCAGAGGGCGAGTACGCGAAGATCAGCTCCGCCGACATGGCGCCGGCCCCGGCATGGGTGGCCGACCTGTTCGAGATCGATGAGGGCGCACCCGCTATTCGCCGCCACCGCGTGACGTACAACGAAAACGGCCCGATCAGCGCCTCAACATCATGGTTTACAGCGGACCTCGCGGAATCCGTACCGGCGCTGCTCCAAACGGAACGGATTCCCGGAGGAACGCCGAATGCAATTGAGGCGGGAGTTGGACTGCGCAGCGTGGGTGTAAACGAAGCGTCAACCTCCGCGAGCGCAACTGTCGAAGATGCCGAAGAATTGGGAATTCCCGAGGGATCTCCGGTTCTCATCGGCAGGAACGTATTCTATGCCGCCGATGGATCGGTTATCGAGGCAGGCGAATCCGTATCTCCGGCGGGACGCTGGAAGGTACACAGTTCCGCGCATTGACGCGCTGCGGCCGGGTCGCCCCGCCCCGGCCGCAGCCGTGCGGGAGCATGGTCCGCACAACGCAACAGGCCCCGTCGATGACGGGGCCCGCAGGTCCGCCGGGCTGGACCCCGGACGGAAAAGAGCTTGATCACCTCGGATAGGGAGGTGCGCTCGTACATGAGCGTACGCGGACTGACTGACGACGGGCCAGAGGGCCAGGTAGGCGCGCCGGGGGTGGCTCGGTGAGCTATCAGGCGCAGACGTGGGTGGATGAGGTCGGGATCAGGCTCTGCCGCAACGGTGGCGAGCTGCTGGTGCTGGTCAGGGTGGCGAACCACGTGAACGGTGAGATGCGGGGCTGCTACGCCTCGGCCGAGACGCTGGCGGCCAAGTGCCTGATGGGCGAGTCCACGGTGCTGAAGCACCTGCGCCGCCTGAAGGCCGGCGGAGTGCTGGTGCCGGGCGACCCGGATCTGGTGAGCCACCTGCGGGCGGACCGTCGGCCCCCGGTCTACGACCTGGCGGGCGGGCACGAGGCGGGCTGTCCGGGCGGTCACAGCGTGGACGATGTGTGCCGTGTCGAGGCCACGGGTGCTCGATCTGAGCACCCGTCGAAGGAGACACCCGCCACGGGTGCTCGATCTGAGCACCCGTCGAAAAAGCGCAGGTCAGCGGGTGCTCGATCTGAGCACCCGTCGAAGGAAGCGCCCGCCACGGGTGTTCAAATCGACCTCCCACGGGTGTTCAAATCGAGCACCAATAGTTGTAAGGAATTGAACTCTCTCGTCTCTGTCCCCGCTGGCGCGTTCAGCGCACAGCCATCGCGGCAGTCCCAGGAGCGAGAGAGAGAGGCGGCTGCGCCGGAGGAACTGGCGGCGGCTGATGCGGTCGTGGACGCCTACGTGCGGGCGCTGGGGCGTCCGCTGGTGAACGGTTCGCGGCAGATGCTGCGGGGCCAGGCGGTGGAGCTGCTGGCGGCCGGCTACCCGGCGGCGTGGCTGGCGGCGCGGGCGGCGGAGATGCCCGCGAAGGGCTGGCGGGACCTGGTGCAGCACGCGGAGGCGTCGCGGGTGCCGCTGCCGGGGCAGACCCGTGCGGCGGCTGCGGCGGGGCCGGAGGTGTGCCGCAGGCCGGGGCACGGCGCCTCGTTCCCGGTGGACGACTGCCCGCCGTGCCGCACGGAGGCGCGCCGGGAGCGGGAGCGCAAGGACGGGCCGTCGCGGCTGGACACCGCCGCGATGATCGCGAAGCTGCACCAGGGCCGCGACCAGCGCGAGGGGGCGGGCCAGTGAGCGCCGTTGAGGGAGTGCCGCGCCAGGCGGGCCCGTACGGCGGGCCGGGCGCCGACGGGGACGTCGAGGGGCTGCGCACGCCGCCGCAGGACCTGGAGGCGGAGCAGTGCGTACTGGGCGCGATGCTGCTGTCGAAGGACGCGATCGCGGATGTCACCGGCGTCCTCAAGGGCCGGGACTTCTACCGGCCGGCGCACGAGACGGTCTACGGCGTGGTCCTGGAGGTCTACGCGGCCGGGGAGCCTGCCGACCCGATCACGGTGGGCGCGGAGCTGAAGCGGCGCGGCGAGCTGGAGCGTGTCGGCGGCGCCTCGTACCTGCACACCCTGGTGACCGCAGTGCCGACGGCTGCGAACGCCGAGTACTACGCCGAGATCGTCCGTGAGCGGGCGGTGCTGCGCCGGATGACGGAGGCGGGCGCCCGTATCGCGCAGCTCGGCTACACCGGCGCCGGCGACCTGGACGAGCTGGTCAACACCGCGCAGGCCGAGATGTTCGCGGTCACCGAGGAGCGCGCCGCCTCCGAGCCGGGCGCCTCGATCGCCGCGATCCTGGAGCGGGTGGTGGACCGGGTGGGCACCGTCGCCGACGGCGAGGTGACCGGCGTGCCCACCGGGTTCACGGACCTGGACGCGCTGACCAAGGGCTGGCATCCGGGCCAGCTGGTCGTGGTGGCCGGGCGGCCGGCCATGGGCAAGTCCACGCTCGCCCTGGACTTCGCCCGCGCCGCCGCGATCCACCATGGCCGGTCGGTGGCGGTGTTCTCGCTGGAGATGGGCGAGGACGAGATCGGGACGCGGGTGCTGTCGGCGGAGGCGCAGGTGGCGCTGCACCACCTGCGCGGCGGCACGGCCACCGACGACGACTGGACGCGCATCGGCCGGCGGCTGCCGGACATCGGCGCGGCCCGCCTGCACGTGGACGACTCCCCCGGGCTGACCCTGGCGGACATCCGCACCCGCACCCGCCGGATCGCCGCCCGCGACGGCCTGGACCTGGTGGTGCTGGACTACCTCCAGCTCATCACCGCCGTCTCCCGCCGCACCGCCTCCCGCCAGGAGGACGTCGCCGAGATCTCCCGGGGCCTGAAGCTGCTGGCCAAAGACCTCCGGTGCCCGGTGATCGCGCTGTCCCAGCTCAACCGCGGCTCCGAGCTGCGGGCCGACAAGCGCCCGCAGGTCTCCGACCTGCGCGAGTCCGGCGCCATCGAGAACGACGCGGACCTGGTGATCCTGCTGCACCGCGAGGACGTCTACGAGCGGGACTCGCCCCGCGCCGGCGAGGCGGAACTGATCGTCGGCAAGCACCGCAACGGCCCCACGGCCACAATCTCGGTGGCGTTCCAGGGCCACTACTCGCGCTTCGTGGACATGGCGCAGACCTGAGCCCACGCCCAGACGGCCCTGTACGGCCATCTGAGCGGCACGCGTACCGCTCCCGGACTCGTTGCCCGGGGGCGGTGCTGTTCGGCCGTCAGATCGCCGCACAGCGCCTCACCCGGTGGTCAGTCGAGTTCGTCGCCCTCGCGGTCGGCGCTGTCGCCGTTGCGGGGGTCGTCCACCGGGTCGGGGATCTCGCCCATGCCGTCGCACGCGATGCACTCGACCGTGTTCGTCTCGCCGTCCGGGCCGATGATCGTGGTCCGGCCGTTCTGGCAGCTGCACCGCACGGCCCCGGCCTCCTCCCGTTCCTGCTCGCGCCGTTCGCGTTCGCGGCGGCGGGCCATCTGCTCGGTGGCGCGCAGCAGCCGCGAGTACCGCCAGTCGCGTTCGAGGACGGGGATGTACTGCGGATCTACCCAGCCCATGGCGGCCTCCGGCGGTGCGGTGCGGGCGGTACGGGACCAGCGTCCTCCGGCCGGCGCCGCCGCGTCCACGGTGCGGGCGATGCGGCGGCCGCGGCGGCGGTCCGGGCGGCCCCAACGCGTGCCGCGCGTGACGCGTACCGCCCGTGCCGCCTGCGCGTGGTGCGCACGCACGCGCAGGCGCCGCCGCGCACCGGACGGACATACCCGCACATACGCGGGTACAGGTGATAGCGATGGCGGTACCCGGTCAGGACGGGCAGAGCCTCCCGCCGCACGGCGGGAGGATCGCCGCCGGGGTGACCGGCCCGGCGGGTCTCGCGCGCGAAGAGCGTGCACACGTGCACGAGCACACGCGTGCACGTAGAGGCCGCCCATACCGGATCACACAGCCGCACACCGGGCGCCTACGGGTGGTCCGCGTGATTGCGGCGCAATCACCGATTGCGGGCAGACCGGTGATTGCGGGGCAATCACGGCGCCGCCTCGTGCGCGTGCCTCGCGCGCAGGTGCGCGCTCCCGTACGGGTCGGCCCGGGGCCGACTGTCACAGGGCTTGTCACAGGGGCGGTCACAGCTTCGCGGGCGGTTGCGGGGCTTGGGCGGCGGGGCGGCAGACTGTCGCGGTGACCACGCACCGCCCCCGCCGGCCTCTGGGCTCCGGCACCGCCCGGCCCGATCCCCTCCCCCGCGATCCGCGGGGCCGCACCGCCGCCGAGCGGGCCGCCGACGGCGAGTGGGTGGCGGCCGACGAGCCGCCGGCCCCGCGGGGAAGCGGCAGCCGGCGGCGGCTGGGCGCCGGTCCCGGCGACCCGGACCCCGGCGGTACGTCCGGTTCGTGACCGCCACCCGCACCGCCACGATGTCCGGTATGCACCGCCCTGGGCACCGCCACGCCACCGCCACCCGGGGCGCCCGGACCGCCGCGCGGACGGGCGGGTGGCGGTGCCGTGGCGGTCCTGGGTGGCGGTGGGAATGTGCCGGTATGTACCTGCCGGAGGATCCGCCGGGCATCCGCTGACGGATGGCGCGGCGGTTGCGCGCGGGCCCGGCCGCGCTCGCACGACCGGGCCCTGAAGGACAGTTTTCGCCGATCGTCTCGCCGCTCCCGGCGGCTGTCACCACCCACACGAGCGTCACAAAAGCCGCGCGGCTGTCGAACCGCGTCGGCCGCCGCCCGCGTGCCGGGTCCGTCATGGTCGCCCGTTCAGCACCCGTCATGGGTCCGTCATGGCCGGAGCCGCCGACGGGCCCATGACGGACCCGTGACGGGTCGCCATGACGGACCTGGCCAGGAGAACCATCGGGTTGCGCGGCTAACCGGCGGGCGGGTGACGGTGCGGGCAGCCCGGCACCGCCGGGCGTCCAGTCCGCTCTGCCGTGGACGCGTAACAGCACAGGGCCTGCTGCCTGTCCCCTGCCGACGCGCGCGTCCAGGCGCGCCCCGCCCGAAGGGACCGACCATGACCACCACGCCCTCGACCCCGCCCGCCGCCCCGGCCCCGGAGCCGGCACCCGTTGCGGCCGAGTCCTACCGCGCGCTGCGCACGGCCGTGCTCATCCTCGGCCTGGTGCTCGGCGTGCTGATCGTCGCGGCGGTCGCCGCCGTGGCGTACTGGCGGCCGGTGTTCGCCCCGGCGGTCGCGGCCGGGGCCGCCGTCGGCGGACTGCTGCTGACCGCCGCGGGGCTGCTGTACACCCTGCTGCGGCGGCGGTGATCAGCGGCGACGCAGGCGGCGCAGCAAGCCCCGCCGGGGCTGCCCGGTGGACCGCTCATCTTCGCCCACCCCCTGCTCAGAGCCATGGTCATGACCCCCGCTCTGAGCAGGGACGGTGGGCGGCTCACCCTCGCCCACCGCCCCGGCGGGGCCGGCGGTCAGCGCGAGCATGGCGCGGCGTACGTCGGCCAGGTGCGCGTCGCGCGCCTCGACCTCCCGTTGCAGGTGAGCGGCCCGCGCCTCCGCCAGCTCCCGGGCGTGCTGCGCCTCCAGGAGCTGGCGCTCCAACTCCGCCCGGCTGGGCTGCCCACCCTGGTCACCCCCGCCCGCGGCCTGCTCACCGGTGGGCTGCTCATCGGGCGGGGCCGGGGCGTTCACCCGCAGGCCCGCCGCGAGCAGGTTCTCGACCGGGATCAGCCAGCCCCGGGCCGGGTCCCGGACCGCCCCGGGGAAGTCGCCGGCCTCCCGGCGGCGGCGGATCGTGGAGAGGCTGACGCCGCACGCGGCGGCCGCCTCGCGCTGGGACAGTCTGGGTCGGGCCATGCCCGCATCGTCCCCCACCCCGCCCGCACACAAGATCGGCGACACCCGCCGCCCCCGGCGGTCCTACGCTGCCCGCCATGAGCCGATACCTGCCCGACCCGTCCATGCCCGTGGCGCCCTGGCCCCCGGACGTGCTCGCAGCCGTACGGGCCACCCGCGCCCCGCTGTACGCCGTCGTATACCCCGCCGGTGACGCCTGGCGCGTGGTCCTCCTGCAAGGCCCGCAAGCGGACATCTACGAGACGTTCTATGCCGCCGGCCCATGGCCCGCAGGCGTCGAAGACGAGCTACGCCGACGTGCATACGTGTCCGAAGCGTGGGTTTTGCGCGCAGACTGGGACACACTCCCCGATGGCGGACGTGGGTCCGGTGTGCACCAGGACCGCAGCGAAGATGAATACTGAATCCACAGAAGCGCTCCGGCCGTAAATCACGGCCGGAGCGCTTCGTGGTTTACGGCGGCGTGTACGCCGAAATTCCGGTGGGCTGTAAATGGGGCTGTGGGATTCCCGGGGGCGACCGATCGAATTCGAGTGAGGCAC
>NZ_JBVIQN010000078.1:0-8661 GCF_055577005.1 Streptomyces sp. NPDC033221
CTTTTGTCCACATCCTCTCACCGGGTGCTTTTTTCTTTTTTTACCCCCCCCCCCGCGATCCCCCCAACCCCACAGACAGGCGGCTCCCAACCACCCCCCCCCCCCCCCCCCCCCGCTGCCGTATGCCGCGTGGCGCCGTCAGACGCCCGGCGGCACCCGCGACGGGCGGCCGCTGCCGCGCGTCATCGCGTACCCGCCGATCCCGGCGAGCGCCGCCAGCAGACCGCCCACCGCCGTCCACACCCACCGGTCCGACCACCGGCCCGAGGACCAGCCGCCCTCCGGCTCGGACGCGGCGACCGACCGTTTGCCCGCCGCGGACGCCGACGCGGACGGCTCCGGGGAAGCGCTCTCCCCGTCCTTCGGGGTCGCGGCCGCGACCCCCGGCACCAGCGGGGCGGCCAGCTTGCCGTCCACGGCGTACGCGCCACCGGTCCCGTCGACCGTGGGCTCGAACTCGGCGCGCACCGGCAGCCCCAGGTCGTCCTGCGGCAGATCGGTGACCGTCAGCCGCACGTAGTACGTGCCCGGCAGCGGATCGTTGGACGACTGCTCGGCCCAGGAACGGACCGTACGCAGCGTGCAGGACACCTCCACCGACGCCGCGTCCGCTGCCGCCGCCCTGGTCTGCGCGCCGTACGTGCACGCCTGACGGCGCCGCAGCCCGTCGTACACGTCGAGCCGCCAGGTCGCGGCGCCGTGCCGGGCCGCCTTGGGCAGCGTCACCTTCGCCTTCATCGTGGCGCGCTGCCCGGTGTCCACCGGCACCGCCCAGTACAGGTAGTCACCGGTGGACGCCCCGGCCGTCGCCCGCTGTCCCGCCTTGACCGGCGTCGCGGTACGGAACGACGTACCCGCCTCCGTCGGCCCCTCGGCGCTGCCGCTCGCGGACGGCGACGGACTGTCCGCCACCGCCGCGCCGGCCGAACCGAAGAGCGCGGCACCCGCCAGCAGCGCGGCGGTCACAAACGTACGGGTACGCATCAGTTGGTCCTCCAGACGGCGACACGCCAGCGCGACAGCCAGCCCCACAGCAGACCGGCCACCAGACCGGCGAGCGCCAGCACACCCAGCAGCCACCAGCCGCGGCCCAGACCGAAGGACGCCACGTCCGAGGCGTCCGACGGGCCGTCCACGACGTCGATGGCCAGCTCGACCGGCAGGCCCGGCTCGGTCTTGACCGAGGCGGGCGCCGCGAAGGAGTTGCTGAGCTGCAGGCAGACGGACTCCGGCGCGTCCTTCGCGGCACCGTCGGCGTTCTTCAGCGGCGCCTTCGGATAGCGCAGTCCGGACGAGATGACGTCGGTGCGCCCGTCGCCCGCCTCCGAGCCGCGGACGATCTCCCGGCCGTGCACGGTCGAGGCGCGCAGCAGGATGCCGTAATCGTTGTTGACGGCACGGTCCGCGCCGATGCTCGCCGCCGCGCGCAGCTCCTGGCCGGGCCGTACGTCCACCCGGTACCAGCGGTGCTCGGCGAACTTCTCCCGGTCGGTGTACAGACCCGGCTTGAGCACCGGGGCCTTGGCGCACTGGTCGGCGCCCTGCGTCGCCACCGGCGTCACCACCGGATCGGCCGCCCTGTCCACCAACTGGTGCACCCGGTCCCGCAGTTCACCGGTGTGCTGCACGGAGGTGTACGTACCGCCGGTGGCCTCCGCGATGCAGCTGAGCTGCTTGCGGGTCTTGGCGTCCGGCAGCAGCCCGAGCGTGTCCACGGTCAGGTGGATGCCCTTGGCGGCGATGTCCCGCGCCACCTCGCACGGATCGAGCGGCGCGCAGGTGTCCTCGCCGTCCGTGATCAGCACGATCCGGCGGGTCGCGGCATCGCCCTTGAGGTCGTCGGCCGCGCCCAGCAGCGCCGGGCCGATCGGCGTCCAGCCGGTCGGGGCGAGCGTCGCCACCGCCGTCTTCGCCTCGGTCCGGTCGAGCGGCCCGACCGGGTAGAGCTGCTTGGTGTCCTTGCAGCCGGTCTGCCGGTCCGGGCCGGGATAGTTCGCGCCGAGGGTACGTATGCCGAGCCGGACCTCGCCCGGCACCGCGTCCAGCACCTCGTTGAACGCCTGCTTCGCCGCCGACATCCGGCTCTGCCCGTCGATGTCCCGCGCCCGCATCGAGCCGCTGACGTCCAGTACCAGCTCGACCTTGGGGGAGGGCTTTTTCGCATCCGGTTCGTCGGCGGCTGCGGCGGAGGTGGGAAGCAGCCCCACGGCCAGGGTGGCGAGCAGGCCGCACACCCCGGCCGCCAGCCGTTTACTTGTGATCATCGCCGGATCGTATTGATGATCAGGGCCGGTGACCAAAACGGGCGGACGCCGCTGACGGCGGATCAGCGGCCGGGGTGTGCGCCGCAGACGCTAACGCCAGGTCACGACCAGCCTGGCCGTGGACGGGGCGAACGTCTTGTACGCGTCCGAGCTTCTCTCGTTCGTCGCCTGCAGCCCCAGGGTCATGCTCGGCCACCGGTTGTGCTGGGCCGCCCGGGCGCTCGCCGTGACGTCGAGGGACAGGGTGCGGTGCTGGCAAGGCCGCTGGTGGGGCGAGACCCAGCCCAGCTGCCGGTACCACCGCGGCTGCTTGTTCCACGTCGTGCTCGGGTAGACCCGGCCGGTGTCCCAGACCTCGACGTTGTAGGGGGCGCACGACTGGGACGTGGTGTTCCTGATGTGGAGTTCGGCCTTCCGGATCGCTCCGGTCCGGTGCAGGTCCTGGGCGCCCATCGTGATGAACGAGCGCCACACCCCGTTCAGCTCACGGTCGTTCGCGAGGGCTCTCCTGCCGACGCGGGCGACGTCGTCCGTCCGGTTCCAGTAGGCCCGGTTCGGATTGCCGCTGTTGACGCTCGTCCACAGGCCTACGCGGCCCCTGGGCGCGCTGGGCCCGGGCAGGCGCTTCTCGGCGACGGTCGCGCCGGCCTGACCGGCCTGCGTGCCGGGGCTCGCGGCGAAGGCCGCCGGGGCGGCGAGGCCGCCGACCAGACCGCAGGCCAGCAGGGCGTACGACGACCTGGAACGCCTGCGGCCGGTGAGTGAACGGGGTGTGGGCATGTGTGCCTCCAGTGCGGGGAATGGCTGAACGATTTCCAGCTTTTCCCCGCCGCCCGCATACCGCGCCCCCACCGCGTCCGACCGTGAGAGCGACAGCCGCAGGTTCACTCGCCCGACGGAAGACGGTGGACGGAGGGTGACGGCGGCCGTCCCCCGCCCGCCTCCGCGCCACCGCGTGGACTCAGCGCTTGGACCAGGTGACGGCCAGCTTGGACGTGCTCGGGGTGAACTTCTTCCACGCGTACGTGTCGTTCTCGTTCGCGGCCCGCAGCCCCAGGGTCATGTCCGGCCACTTGCCGGCCTTCGCCGCCCGGGCGTTGTCCGTGACGTTGAAGGACAGCACGCCGGCCGGGCACTCCTTGGCGTGGTGGCCCTTGGCTTCGGTGACCGTGGCCAGCAGCTTGTACCACTTCGGCTGCGCGTTCCACGTCGTGCTCTCGTAGGCCCGGCCGGTGTCCCACAGCTGAACCGGCCGCTTGGCGCACGACCAGGAGTAGCTGTTCTTGATCTCGAACGCGGCGCTCTTGATCGTCCCGGTCTGCTGGAGATCTCTGGTGCCCATGGTGATGAACGAGCGCCAGGTCCCGTCCGTCTCGTTCTCATGGCCGACGCGCGCCACATCACCGGTCTTCGCCCAGTAGGACGCCTTGGGGTACTTCTTGTTGACGCTGGTCCACAGGCCCACCGGGCCCCTGGGAGCGCGCGCCGTGGGCAGGCTCTGCTCGGTGGTGTACGTGCCGGACGGGTTGGCGTACACGCGCACCGTGTCGGTGCGCTGCGACTGCACCTCCACCCGCCGGCCGGACGAAGCGGCCTGCTCGGACGCCTGCTGGAACTCGGCCTGCCGGGCCGCGGACTGCCGCGACTTCGTGTCATGGGCGTCGGAACCCGCCGCCCAGGCGGTGGGGACGGCCAGTCCGCCGACGATGCCGCAGACCAGTACGGAATACCACGGGCCGGACGGTCTCCAGCCGGTGAGGGAACGGGATGTGGGCATGGCGCACCTCTCATTGCCGGGAGCGGCGAACGTACAAGGGCCCGCCACCACCGGCCGCACGCCGCGCCGCCCCTGCGTCCGACCGGGGGCGCCGGCAGCCCCGTAAGTCACTCGTTCGGGGATGGAGGGTGACGGCGCCCCGCGTCAACGTCCCCGTGCGGGGACGTGCCCGTACGACATCCCGCGTCAACGTCCCGGTGTGGCGCCCCGTGCCTCCTGCCCCCGGCCCGCCGGCGCGTCCCGCTCCCGCGCCGCCGCGGCGATGTTGCGCGCCATCCCGCCGAACACCACCGCGTGGAACGGCGCGACGCTCCACCAGTACGCGTGGCCCGCCAGCCCGTGCGGATGGAACACCGCCCGCTGCCGGTAGACCGTACGGCCCGCCCGGTCCCGCCCCACCATCAGCTCCAGCCAGGCGAGCCCCGGCAGCCGCATCTCCGCGCGCAGCCGCAGCAGCCGCCCCAGCTCGATCTCCTCGACCCGCCAGAAGTCCAGCGAGTCCCCGGCGCGCAGCCGCTGCGCGTCCCGCCGCCCCCGGCGCAGCCCGACACCGCCCGCCAGCCGGTCCAGCCACCCCCGCAGCGCCCAGGCGAGCGGGAAGGAGTACCAGCCGTTCTCGCCGCCGATGCCCTCGACGACCTCCCACAGCGCCTTGGGAGAGGCGTCCACCACGCGCGCCCTGCGATCGGTGTAGAGGCTGCCGCCCGCCCAGTCCGGGTCGGTCGGCAGCGGATCGCTGGGCGCGCCCGGCACCGCGGCCGACGACCAGCGGGTGGCGACCCGCGCCTCCCGTACGCGCCGCAGCGCCAGCTCCACCGCACGGTCGAAGCCGGTCAGCCCGCCGGGCGGGTCCGGCACGTACCGCGCGATGTCGTGCTCCTCGGCCACCGCCTCGTGCCGCAGCGACTCCGCCAGCGGCCGCGCGATGCCCGCCGGTACGGGCGTCACCAGCCCCACCCAGTGGCTGGAGAGCCCCGGCGTGAGCACCGGCACCGGCACGATCAGACGGCGGGGGAGCGCCGCTACCCGCGCGTAGCGCTGCATCATCTGCCGGTACGTCAGCACGTCGGGGCCGCCGACGTCGAAGCCCCGGTTCACCGACTCCGGCAGCGCGGCGCACCCCACCAGGTAGTGCAGTACGTCCCGTACCGCCAGCGGCTGGATGCGGGTACGCACCCAGCTCGGCGTCACCATGACCGGCAGCCGCTCGGTCAGATACCGCAGCATCTCGAAGGACGCCGAACCCGACCCCATGATCACGGCGGCCCGCAGCACCGCGGTCGGCACCCCGGACGCCAGCAGGATGCGGCCCACCTCGTCCCGCGACCGCAGATGCGGCGAAAGGTTCCGCCGGTCGACGTCCTTCGGCACCGGGCCGCCCAGATAGACGATCCGCCGCACCCCCGCCTGCCGCGCGCACCCGGCGAACGTGCGGGCCGCCCGGCGGTCGGTGTCCTCGAAGTCCCGGCCCGAGCCCAGCGCGTGCACCAGGTAATAGGCGACGCCCACGCCCTCCAGCGCCGCCCTGAGCGACTCCGGGTCCGTGACGTCGCCCCGCACCGTCTCCACCCGTCCCGACCAGGGGTGGTCCCGCAGCTTGCCCGGCGTACGCGCCAGACACCGCACCGGGTACCCCGCCGCCAGCAGCTCCGGTACCAGCCGCCCGCCGATGTACCCGGTCGCCCCGGTCACCAGACACCGTTCCACGCCGCGCCTCCTGTAGCCGCCCGGTCCCGTACCGGTACCCGCGCCGCCGCCGATGACCCACGCCGCACGGCTGTGGCCGCCCCCACCACCGGATCGGGGGGCTGCCGGATGGGCCAAGGCCGTCAGAATTCAATGGTCCGGGCCACGCCGCTGAACAAGCGGCGAACTCCGCCGTAAACAGTTGGCGGCGGTCCTGTTGAATTCAGCCTCGATCAACAGCCTTGTCACGCTCACGCCTCGCCGCCAGAGTTCTCCTGCGAATGCGGGTCGGTCCCCCACACCGGCCCGCATTCCCTTCCCCCTCGCCGGGCCGCGGTCAGCGGCCTCCCGGAAATGGAGAACAAGGTGCTTCGTCTCCGCGCAGTTCTGATATCAGGCGCCGCTACGGCGGCTCTGGCCATGTCGGCAGGTACGGTCACGGCCCACGGCGCCCCCTCGGCACATGCCCCCACCGGGCAGGGGCCCTACCAAAAGCACATGGTGCAGGCCCTCGCCGGCTCACTCGGTATCGACGAAACTTCCGCCGTACGGAGACTGGACTCCCAGGCCGCCCAGCAGAAAACACTACGGGTCTCGGGCGCCGACGCACGCGGCGCCTTCTTCGACGCCGAGGGCAACCTCACGGTCAACGTCACCGGCGAGCAGGCGGCCCGCCGCGTCGAAACCGCCGGCCTCACGGCACGCGTGGTCCGGCACACCGCCGACCGGCTGGACGGAATCAAGGCCGCCCTGGACCGGGCGGCCACTCGCCACGTGCCCGCCGGCGTGCAGGGCTGGGGCGTGGAGCCCGCGGCGAACCAGGTGGTCGTCCGGCTCAGCAGCGACACCGCGGCGGCGGACACGGCATTCCTCCGGCAGGCCGCGTCCTACGGTTCCGCGGTCGCGGTGCGGAGCGGCGACGGCCGGGCGGTGACGACCGCCGCCACCGTCCACCCCGGAAGCCGCATGGACTACGGCAGCCACTACTGCTCGGTCGGCTTCGGCGCCCGCGACTCCGCCGGCCGACAGGCCCTGGTCACCGCCGGGCACTGCGCCGAGAACCTGCCGGACCTGACGTACGACGGAGCCCACTTCGCCAAGGGCGTCACAAGCCGCTTCCGGCACGGCCGGAACAGCATCGACATGGGACTGGCCGCCGTCGACTCCGGCACCACCATCGCTCCCCGGATAGGTACGTGGGGCAACGGCGGCGACGTCGCCGCCAAGGGCAGCCGCCGCGCACCGGCCGGCTCGGACGTCTGCAAATCCGGCGCCACCTCGCACTGGACCTGCGGAACCATCAAGTCCTACAACTACTCGGTGACCTACTCCGACGAGGGGCAGCCGGACACCCTCGTCTCGAACCTGGGCCTGAGCACGGTGTGCGCCCTGGGCGGCGACAGCGGTGGCGCCTGGGTCTCCGGCAACCAGGGCCAGGGCGTGACGTCCGGCGGCCTGACCGCCAACCGGTGCGACGGCGTGTACGGCGAGGGCACCTCCTACTTCCAGCCCCTCGACGACGCGCTGAACTACTTCGGACTGCGTCTGACGACCGCCTGACCGGCCGCCGCGGCCGTCTTGGCGGAACTATACCGTCGGTAACACCTTGCCGATGGTCCGCCGTGGCGGGGCTGCCCCCACCGGAGGGGCAGCCCCGCCAGAACCTTCTGCCGCCCGGGAACGCCGATGAACCGCCAGATCACCCACGGCCGGCAGCCGAGCGACCGGACAGGGAGGGGCGCGACCGGTCGCGATACCTGACGGTGCAGCGGAATCGGCGCACGTCACGTTCGGAGAGGCGTTCCGCCGGGCCCTCAAGGCCAGCGGCCTGACACTGCAACGCCTGCACCACCACCTGGCCGTACGCGGCATCTCCGTCAGCCCCGCGACCCTGAGCCACTGGCAGCGCGGCCGCAGCCAACCCGAGCGCCAGGAGTCACTGCGCGCCGTGGGCGAGGTCGAGTCCATCCTCGGCACCGCGCCGGGCGCACTGCAGAGCTTGCTGAGCCATCGCCGCCCACGGGGCAATGCCCTGATCACGGGCAAGGAGATGCCGGAAGCCCTGGCCCACCTCCACACCACCGGCTCCCCGCTGCCGGAAGCGCTCGGCGCCGATGCCTACCGGTTCAACGAGAACCTCGTCTCCCTCTCCGTCCAGGAAACGGTGCATCTCGACGCGTACGGATGCATCGCGCGCTACACGGTCAGCAACGTCATACGGGCCACCCGTGACGGCGTACGCCGGCTGACCGCCCACCATCAGCTGGACGATCCGGACACCCCCTCGGTCCAGGTGACCGTGCACTGTGGCCGGCTGAGCGCCCTGCGGTTCCGGCAGGAGCTGGGGTCCGTGCTCTTCGACATCGATTTCGGCCGCGCCCTGGGCCGCGGCGTCACAGCGATCATCACCTACACGCTCGACGTCGGCCCCCGCTGGAAGCCCTCGGAGCGCCACGAGCGCGCCCTGCCCCTGAGCGTGCGGCAGTACCTCCTGCACATCTACTTCCACCCACGGCACGTTCCGGCAGCCGCTTACGGCTACTACCGGCAGAACACCGAAGCCGCCAGAGCCGACATCAGGCCCCTCGCCCTGGACGTCTCGCACAGCGCGCACATCCTGCCCGCCCGTCTTCAGGACCTCAGGGCTTCGTGTAGTGTTCTCCGAGTTGCCACGGCGCCGACAGGTACCGCGACAACCACTCACGCCACACCGGCACATCACCACTGCACGGCCCTCGAACGGGAACAATTTCGGCATGCCGAAATTCGGACCACGACTCGATTATGAGTCACCGGGGAAAACCGCTAAAGTAGTGAACACGCCGGAAGGCGCGAAAAACCCCGCTCCAGCAGGGAGCCGGAAACGGAAAGCGGAAACGCCGAACGGATCTGGTAAGGTTGGAACCGCGAAGAAGCCGAAAGGCCGAAACGCAC
>NZ_JBVIQN010000079.1:0-8578 GCF_055577005.1 Streptomyces sp. NPDC033221
TTGCACGTCAACGGTGTCGGGGTCGACTGGTCCGGGATCTTCGCCGGTACCGGCGCCCGCCGCGTGGACCTTCCCACCTACCCCTTCCAGCACGAGTGGTTCTGGCCGGAGGCCGCGCCCGCAGGGCGTCTGCCGGACGGCCCGCAGGACACGGCGGACGCCCGGTTCTGGGACGCGGTGGAGCGCGAGGACCTGTCGTCGCTCTCCGCCGACCTCGAACTGGACGGCGCCGCGCTGGCCTCCCTCGTACCCGCCCTGTCCGCCTGGCGCCGTAAGCGGGTCGAGCACTCGACCGTCGACGGCTGGCGCTACCAGGTGACGTGGAAGCCGCTCACCGGGACCTCGGTGAGCACGCTCACCGGGCCGTGGCTGGCGCTCGTCCCGGCAGGCAGCGCCGATGACGCATGGACCGCCGCCGTGGTCGCGGCGCTCGGCGACGATGTCGTCAGCGTCGAGGCCGACCCGGCCGACGGCCGCGCGCTGGCCGCCCAGCTGGCCGAGATCGCCGCGCAGGGCGTCGAGTTCGCCGGGGCCGTCTCCCTGCTCGCGGCCCGGCCCGGCGACGGTGTCGCCCCCGCGGGGCCGGTGTGGCCCGGCGAGGCGGTACAGGCGCTGGCCGACGCGGGTATCGGCGCCCGCCTCTGGTACGTCACCCGGGGCGCGGTGTCGGTGGGCCGCTCGGAGGCGGACGTGGACGCCGCCCAGGCAGTGGTGTGGGGACTGGGCCGGGTCGCGGCCCTGGACCACCCGGACCGCTGGGGCGGCCTCGTCGACATCGCCCAGGTACTCGACCGGCGTTCGGCGGACCGGTTCCGTGCCGTACTGTCCGATACGGGCGGTGAGGACCAAGTGGCGCTGCGGCCCTCGGGCCTCTTCGGGCGCCGGCTGGCGCGCGCCTCGGCCGACACCCCGTCGGCCCCGTGGCAGCCGTCCGGCTCGGTCCTGGTCGTCGGCGACGCTTCCGGCACCGGCGGGCACTGGGCCCATTGGCTGGCCGGACACGGCGCCCGGCACATCCTGCTGGCCGACCCCACCGCACCCGACATCGACCGACTGAGGGCCGGACTCGACGGCTCGGGCGTGGAGCTGACGCACCTCGCCTGCGCCCTGTCCGACGGCGAGGCACTGCTGACCGCCCTCGCCGACCTCCGGCCGACGGCACCGCTGACCGCCGTGGTGCACGCCGACGCGGCAGCGCCGTCCGGCGACGGCGAGCCGGGCGACACCCTGGCCGCGCTGCACACGGCCGTGGAGAACCTGGCGGCCGTGGCCGAAGCGGCGGCCGGGGAGCGGCCCTTGGACGCGCTCGTCCTCAGCTCCTCGATCGCCGGGACCTGGGGGGCCGGCGGCCGGGCAGCGGATGCGGCGGCCGGCGCCCTGCTGGACGCCGTGGCCCGCCGGTACCGCGCACGCGGACTGCCCGCCCTGTCCGTCGCCTGGGGCGCCTGGGCGGACACCATCGACGACAGCCTGGCCGCGCACCTGCGGGTCAGCGGGCTGCCCGCGATGGACGCCGGGCGCGCCCTGACCGCCCTCGCCCGCTGCGTCGGCACCGACGCGCCCTCGGTGACGGTCGCCGACGTACGGTGGGACCGGTTCGCGCCGGCCTTCACCCGTAACCGGAGCGGCGCCCTGTTCACCGAACTGCCCGAGGCCCGGGACGCCCTGGCGGAAGCACGGAGCCCCGAGCAGGACACCGTGACCGGGCTCAAGGGCCGGCTCGCCGGCCGCCCCGCGGCGGAGCAGACCGAGGCGCTGCTGGCCCTGGTCCGCGGCGAGGTCGCCACGGTGCTCGGCTTCGCCGACGCCGACGCCGTACCGTCCGGACCGGCCTTCAAGGACCTCGGCTTCGACTCGCTGACCGCCGTCGACCTGCGCAACCAGCTCGCCACCGCGACGGGCCTGTCGCTGCCCGCCACCCTCGTCTTCGACCACCCGACGGCGGAGGCACTGGCCGGCCACCTGCGCGCCGAACTCTTCGGCGGTGGGGACGACGACCTGCCCGCTGTCACGGCGGTACGGGCGCGGGGCGCGGCGGTGGCCGACGACCCGGTCGTCATCGTCGGCATGAGCTGCCGCTACCCGGGCGGGGTCCGCTCGCCCGAGGACCTGTGGGACCTGGCCGTCGGAGAGGTGGACGCCATCGGCGGCTTCCCCGCCGACCGGGGCTGGGACCTGGACCGGCTGCTGCACGGCGACCGGGACGGCCACGGCCGGACCGTCGCCAAGGAGGGCGGCTTCCTCTACGACGTGGCCGACTTCGACCCCGGCTTCTTCGGGATCGCGCCGCGCGAGGCCATGGTGATGGACCCGCAGCAGCGCATCCTGCTGGAGGCCTCCTGGGAGGCCCTGGAGCGCACCGGCATCGACCCGGCCGGGCTGCGCGGCGGTGACACGGGCGTGTTCATCGGCGGCGGCTCGGGCGACTACCGGCCCGAGGCGGGCCAGCTGGGCCACGCGCAGACCGCGCAGTCGGCCAGCCTGCTCTCCGGCCGGGTGGCCTACCACCTCGGCCTGGAAGGCCCGACCGTCAGCGTCGACACGGCCTGCTCGTCGTCCCTGGTGGCCCTCCACCTGGCCGCCCAGGCGCTGCGCAACGGCGAGTGCTCCGTCGCCCTCACCGGCGGTGTGACGGTGATGTCCAGCCCGGTGAACTTCGTCGAGTTCGGCGAGCTGGGCGCCCTCGCGCCGGACGGCCGCTGCCGGGCCTTCGCCGACTCCGCGAGCGGCACCGGCTGGTCCGAGGGCGTGGGCGTCCTCGTACTGGAACGGCTCTCGGACGCCCGCCGCAACGGGCACGAGATCCTCGCCGTGCTGCGCGGCTCGGCGATCAACCAGGACGGTGCCAGCAACGGCATCACCGCCCCCAACGGCCCCTCGCAGCGCCGCGTCATCCGGCGGGCGCTGGCCGACGCCGGACTGGCACCGGCCGACGTGGACGCGGTGGAGGCACACGGCACCGGCACCACCCTCGGCGACCCGATCGAGGCGCAGGCGCTGCTGGCCACGTACGGCCAGGACCGTGAACGGCCGCTGCTGCTGGGGTCGCTGAAGTCCAACATCGGCCACACCCAGGCCGCGGCCGGCGTGGCCGGCGTGATCAAGATGGTGCAGGCCATGCGCCACGGCAAGCTGCCCAGGACGCTGCACGTCGACCAGCCGTCGGCCCACGTCGACTGGACCGCCGGCGCGGTCGAACTGCTGACGGACGCCGCCGACTGGCCGCTGACGGGCCGCCCCCGGCGCGCCGGCATCTCGGCCTTCGGCGCCAGCGGCACCAACTCCCACGTGATCCTGGAGCACTTCGAACAGCCCGAGCCGCCTGCCGCCGCCGAACCCGCGGGGGAGTCCCACGGCCCGCTGCCGGTCCCCGTATCGGCCGCCGTGCCGGAAGCACTGCGGGCCCAGGCCCGGCAGCTGCACACGTACGTGACGGCACGGCCCGGACTCACCACCGCGGACCTCGCCCGGGCACTGGCCACCACCCGATCGGTCTTCACCCACCGCGCCGCCGTCCTCGCCGGCGACCGCGACGAACTGCTGGCCGGCCTGGCCGCGCTCGCCGACGGCCACAGCACACCGCAGGTCGTACAGGGCGAGGCGGCGGCCCGCCGCGGCAAGCTCGCGGTGCTGTTCTCCGGCCAGGGCACCCAGCGGCCGGGCATGGGACGGGAGCTGTACGCCCGCTTCCCGGCGTTCGCCGAGGCGTTCGACGCGGTCACCGCGCACCTGGACGCCGAGCTGGAACGCCCCATCCGGGACGTCATGTTCGAGGACGCCGACCGGCTCGACGAGACCGGCTTCACCCAGCCCGCGCTGTTCGCCATCGAGGTGGCACTGTTCCGCCTGGTCGAGTCCTGGGGCATCCGCCCGGACTTCGTCGCCGGGCACTCGATCGGTGAGCTGGCGGCAGCACACGTGGCCGGCGTCTTCTCCCTGCCGGACGCCTGCAAGGTGGTGGCCGCCCGGGCCCGGCTGATGAACGCCCTGCCGGCCGGCGGCGCCATGGTCGCCGTCCAGGCCACCGAGGAGGAGGTGACGACGCTGCTGACCGAGGGCGTGTCGATCGCCGCGGTCAACGGCCCGCGGTCGACGGTCCTCTCCGGTGACGAGGACGCCGTACTGGGCGTGGCGGAAAAACTCACCGCCGACGGACGCAAGACTAGGCGTTTGCGGGTCAGCCATGCATTTCACTCACTGCACATGGACGCCATTCTGGAGGACTTCCGACGGGTCACCCGGAGCGTGGAACACCACGCCCCGCAGATCCCGCTCGTGTCCAACGTGACCGGCGAGGCGGCGACCGAGGAACAGGTGTGCTCCCCGGACTACTGGGTGCGCCACATCCGCGAGGCCGTCCGCTTCGGCGACGGCGTCCGCACCCTCACCGAGCACGGTGTGACCGCCTTCCTGGAGCTGGGACCCGACGGCGCGCTGTGCGCCATGGCCCAGGACACCCTCGACGTCCTGTCCTCGCGGGCCCTGGCCGTACCGGTGCTGCGCAAGGACCGCGGCGAGCAGGAGTCCGCGGTCACCGCCCTCGCCCGGCTGTACGTCGACGGCACCGCCCCGGACTGGGACGCCCTGCTCGCGGCGGCCGCCACCGGGCCCCGCCGCACCGACCTGCCCACCTATCCCTTCCAGCACCAGCGGTACTGGCCGGCCACCACGCCGGCCATCGGACCCGCCGCACCCGGCGGTGCGGACGACGGCTTCTGGTCGGCGGTACGGGAGGCCGACTTCGCCTCACTGGAGACGACGCTCAACGTCGACGGCGACGCACTGGCCAAGGTGCTGCCCGCACTCGCGGACTGGCGCCGCCGGCGCGGCGAGGAGAACACCGTCGACGGCTGGCGGCAGCAGATCACCTGGCAGCCGCTGACCGTACAGCCCGCCCGCACCCCGGCGGGCACCCGGCTCGCCGTGCTCCCGGCCGGACACGCCGACGACCCCTGGGCCGCCGACGCCGTCGCCGCGCTGGGCCCGGACACCGTACGCCTGGAAGTGGCCGGTCCCGACCGGGCGGCGCTCGCCGAACGGCTGCGCAAACTGGCCGCCGACGGGTTCGCGTTCACCGGAGTGGTGTCCCTGCTCGCCCTCGCCGACGCACCCGCGCCCGGCGCGGAAGCCCCCGAGGCGCTGGCCCTGACCACCGCCCTGATCCAGGCGCTCGGTGACGCGGACCTCGCCGCACCCCTGTGGTGCGTCACCCGCGGCGCGGTCGCCGCCGCGCCCTCCGAGCCGGTACCCGGGCTCGCCCAGGCCGCCGTCTGGGGCCTGGGACGGGTCGCCGCCCTGGAGCACCCGCAGCGCTGGGGCGGTCTGATCGACCTGCCCGGCACCCTCGACGAGCGCTCCACGGCCCGCTTCGCGGAAACCCTCGCGGCGCCCGGCGGCGAGGACCAGATCGCGATCCGGCCCTCCGCCGCCCTCGGCCGCCGGCTGGTACCCGTACCGGCCGGGCACGGCACCACGGAGTGGGACCCCACCGGCACCGTCCTGATCACCGGCGGTACCGGAGCCCTCGGCGCCCACGTGGCACGACGGCTCGCCGAGGCGGGCGCCCGGCACCTGCTGCTCCTCAGCCGCCGGGGCGCCGGCGCCCCCGGAGCCGCCGAACTGGCCGCGGACCTGGAGGAACTGGGCGCCGAGGTCACCCTCGCCGCCTGCGACGCCGCCGACCGCGACGCGCTCGCGAAGGTCCTCACCGCCATCCCCGACGAGGCACCGCTGACCGGCGTGATCCACACGGCGGGCGTCCTGGACGACGGGGTCCTGGACAGCCTCACCCCGGACCGCTACGAGGCCGTCCACCGCGCCAAGGCCGCCTCGGCCCTGGCCCTGCACGACCTCACCAAGGACCTGGACCTGGCCGTCTTCGCCCTGTTCTCCTCGTCCTCCGGCGCGGTCGGCAACGCCGGCCAGGCCAACTACGCCGCCGCCAACGCCATCCTGGACGCACTCGCCGAACAGCGCCGCGCCCAGGGCCTGGCCGCGACCTCGATCGCCTGGGGCGTGTGGGGCGGCGGCGGAATGGCCGACGGCCACCGCGCGGCCGACGTGGCCCGGCGTACCGGCATCCGCCCGCTCGACCCGGACCTCGCCGTCGTGGCGCTGCGCCGGGCCGTCATGGACGGGCGGCCCACCGAGATCGTCGCCGACATCGACCGCGACCGGTTCGTCCGCTCCTTCACCGCCGTACGGCCCAGCCCGCTCCTCGGCGAGCCGGCCGCCGACGGACACCGGGCGGCGGGGGGCACCGGCGAGGACACCACCGGCGACGCGCTGCGCGAGAAGCTGACGGGCCTGCCGCCCGCCAAGCGCTCCGCGGCCGTACTGGACCTGGTCCGCACCCGGGCCGCGGCCGTACTGGGCCACCCCACGGCGGACGCCGTGGGCGCCGACCGGGCCTTCCGCGACCTCGGCTTCGACTCCCTCAGCGCCGTCGAACTGCGCAACCAGCTCGGCGCCGCGACCGGGCTGACGCTGACCGCCACGCTCGTCTTCGACCACCCCAGCCCCACCGCCCTGGCCGACCACCTCCTGGGCCTGCTCGTCCCCGACGAGGGGACGGGGGAGGGGGCCGACGACGACCCGGACTCCTCCGGCATCAGGGCCCTGCTCAGCACCGTCTCCATGAGCCGGCTGCGCGAGATCGGCGTACTCGAACCCCTGCTGAAGCTCGCCGCCGAGCAGTCCGCGGCGTCCGACGGCGAGCCCGGCACCCCGGCGGCGGCCGACGCCTACGAGGAGTCGATCGACGCGATGGACGTTGCCGACCTGGTACAGGCGGCACTCGACGGCAATTCCCCCCAAGAGCGCTGAAAGAGCGGACCATGACCACATCCAGTGAATCCGTCGTCGCGGCCCTCCGCGCCTCGCTGAAGGAAGCCGAGCACCTGCGCCGGCAGAACCGCAAACTGGCCGCCGCGGCCACCGAACCGATCGCGATCGTGGCGATGAGCTGCCGGTACCCCGGCGGCGTGAACTCGCCCGAAGACCTCTGGGAACTCCTGGCCTCCGGCAAGGACGCGATCGGCGCGTTCCCCACGGACCGCGGCTGGGACCTCGACGCCCTGCGCGACGCCGGTGTCGACCGGCGCGGCAACGCCGTCAGCCAGGAAGGCGGCTTCCTCGACGGCGTGGCCGACTTCGACGCGGACTTCTTCGGCATCTCGCCGCGCGAATCCGTCACCATGGACCCGCAGCAGCGCCTCCTGCTGGAGACCTCCTGGGAGGCGATCGAGCGGGCCGGCATCGACCCGGTGTCCCTGCGCGGCAGCCGCACCGGCGTGTTCGTCGGCACCAACGGCCAGGACTACGCCTACCTGCTGGTCCGCTCCCTGGCCGACGCCACCGGCGACATCGGCACCGGAATCGCCGCCAGCGCCACCTCCGGGCGGCTCTCCTACACGCTGGGCCTGGAAGGCCCGGCGGTGACGGTCGACACCGCGTGCTCCTCCTCGCTCGTGGCCCTGCACACGGCGGCCCACGCCCTGCGGGCCGGTGAGTGCTCGCTCGCCCTGGTCGGCGGCGTGAACGTGATGTCGTCCCCGGGCTCCCTGATGGAGTTCAGCCGGCAGGGCGGCCTCGCGGCGGACGGCCGGTGCAAGGCGTTCTCCGACGACGCCGACGGCACCGGCTGGTCCGAAGGCGTGGGCGTCCTCCTCGTCGAGCGCCTCAGCGACGCCCGCCGCAACGGACACCCCGTCCTCGCCGTCGTCCGTGGCACCGCCGTCAACCAGGACGGCGCCTCCAACGGCTTCACCGCGCCCAGCGGGCCCGCCCAGCAGCGGGTGATCCGGCAGGCGCTGGCGAGCGCCGGTCTCAAGGCCGCGGACGTGGACGTGGTCGAGGCCCACGGCACCGGCACCCCGCTCGGCGACCCGATCGAGGCCCAGGCACTGCTCGCCACCTACGGCCAGGACCGGGCCCCCGAACGGCCGCTGCTCCTCGGCTCGGTCAAGTCCAACCTCGGCCACACCCAGGCGGCCGCAGGCGTGGCGGGAATCATCAAGGTGGTCCTCGCGATGCGGAACGGCGTACTGCCGCAGACCCTGCACGTGGACGCGCCGTCATCGCACGTGGACTGGTCGTCCGGTGCGGTGGACCTGCTGACGGGCCCCCGGAACTGGCCCGAGGCCGACCGGCCGTGGCGGGCGGGCGTGTCGTCGTTCGGCATCAGCGGCACCAACGCGCACGTGATCGTGGAACAGGCGGCACCGGCCGACGAGCCGGCACCGGAAACCGAGGTGGCGCCCACCGTGGTGCCCTGGCTGGTCTCGGCCAGGTCCGAGGAGGCGCTGGCGGCACAGATCGAGCGGATCTCGTCGCTGCGGGGCGCGTCGTCCCCGGTGGACGTGGGCTTCTCGCTCGTCGACGGCCGTTCCGTCTTCGGGCACCGTGCGGTGCTGCTGGCGAAGAGCCCCGACGGTGAACTGTCCGAGGCGGCCCGGGGCCGCGCGGAGACGGGCCGCTCGCTCGCGGTGCTGTTCTCGGGTCAGGGCGCGCAGCGCGTCGGGATGGGCCGGGAGCTGTATGGCCGGTTCCCGGTGTTCGCCGAGGCGCTGGACGAGGT
>NZ_JBVIQN010000080.1:0-8044 GCF_055577005.1 Streptomyces sp. NPDC033221
GCTCGACTGGTACAACTACCACCGACCCCACACCGGCATCGGCGGCCACACCCCAGCCAGCCGCGTCACCAACCTCCTCAAACAACACACCTAGCGCCGTACGAAGCGCGTCAGCGACACGGCGGTCGCCGCGTGGAGCAGCGCCACGCCGACGACGAGCAGGCCCGACCTGCCGTCCGGCGGCAACATCAGGGCTGCAACGGCCGCGGCACCGACGTACGCGACGTTGAAGAGCATGTCGTAGACGGCGAAGACACGGCCGCGGAAGCCGTCGTCCACGGAGGACTGCACCACGGTGTCCGTCGAGATCTTGGCTGCCTGGGTGCTGAGACCGAGCACGAAGGCCGCCATCAGCATCGGCCCGTACGCGAAGGCCAGCCCCAGGGCAGGAGCCAGCACGGCCGACAGTCCCGCACAGCACGCCATCCAGGCCAAGGGTCTGATCCGGGCCACGACCGGCGGCGTGATGACCGCCGCGGCGAAGAAGCCGGCTCCCGACACGCCGACGGCGATGCCGAGGAGCGCCAGCCCGTCCGATTCGTCATCGGCCCAGGCGTACCGGCACAGCATCAGCACCATCACCGTCAGCGCCCCGTAGCAGAAGCGCAACGCGGTCATCGCCGTCAGTGCCGCCGCGGCCGTGCGGCGCTCCGCAAGGTGACGCAGCCCCTCCACCAGGCCACGGGCGGTGCTCGTCAGGGTTGCGCCCAAGCGGGCCTGGAGCTGCGGGGGTTCGGGTCCGAGCAATTCCGGGGCCATCCGCAGCGAGACACCGGCGGCGCCGAGATAGAGAACCGCCGCCAGCACCACGACGACCGAGTTGGACTCGACTCCCGCCATGCGAGCGGCGAAGGCCAGGCCGCCGCCCGCGGTGGTCGCGAGGGTGCCGGCGGTCGGGGAGAGGGAGTTGGCCACCACCAGCTGCTCCGTGCCGGCGACCACGCGGGGCAGCGCGGCCGAGAGCCCGGCCAGGACGAAGCGGTTGACGGCCATGACGGACAGGGCGGACGCGTAGAAGAGCCAGTCCGGGACCTGTGCGGTGATCAGAGCCGCGGTACCGGTGGCCAGTGCGGTGCGCAGCAGATTGCCGTACAGCAGGACCTGCCGGCGCCTCCAGCGGTCGAGGAGGACGCCCGCGAAGGGGCCGAGGAGCGAGTACGGAAGCAGCAGCACGGCCATGGCGGAGGCGATGGCCGCGGGGGATGCCTGTTTCTCGGGTGAGAAGACGACGTACGTGGCGAGCGCCACCTGGTAGACGCCGTCGGCGGCTTGGGAGAGCAGCCGTACGGCCAGCAGGGAGCGGAAGTCGCGCAGCTGGAGCAGTACGCGGAGGTCACGCACAACGGGCATGTGGTCCAGCCTCACACAGCTCACAGGCCCCCGGACGGAATTTCCGGGGGCCTGTGAGCACGGGGGACGGACGCGGTGCTTAGCGCTCGACCTCGCCCTTGATGAACTTCTCGACGTTCGCGTGCGCCTCGTCGTCGAAGTACTGCACCGGCGGCGACTTCATGAAGTACGAGGAGGCGGAGAGCACCGGGCCGCCGATGCCGCGGTCCTTGGCGATCTTCGCGGCACGCAGGGCGTCGATGATGACACCCGCGGAGTTCGGGGAGTCCCAGACCTCCAGCTTGTACTCCAGGTTCAGCGGGACGTCACCGAAGGCACGGCCCTCCAGACGCACATAGGCCCACTTGCGGTCGTCCAGCCAGGCGACGAAGTCCGACGGACCGATGTGGACGTTGTCCTCGCCCAGCTCGCGGTCGCGGATCTGCGAGGTGACGGCCTGGGTCTTGGAGATCTTCTTGGACTCCAGACGCTCCCGCTCGAGCATGTTCTTGAAGTCCATGTTGCCGCCGACGTTCAGCTGCATCGTGCGGTCCAGGACGACGCCCCGGTCCTCGAAGAGCTTGGCCATCACACGGTGCGTGATCGTGGCGCCGACCTGGGACTTGATGTCGTCTCCGACGATCGGCACGCCCGCCTCGGTGAACTTGTCCGCCCACTCCTTGGTGCCGGCGATGAAGACCGGGAGGGCGTTGACGAAGGCGACCTTGGCGTCGATGGCGCACTGGGCGTAGTACTTCGCGGCGTCCTCGGAGCCGACGGGCAGGTAGCACACCAGGACGTCGACCTGCTGGTCCTTGAGGACCTGGACGATGTCCACGGGCGCCTCGTCGGACTCCTCGATGGTCTGGCGGTAGTACTTGCCCAGGCCGTCGAGGGTGTGTCCGCGC
Source organism: Streptomyces sp. NPDC033221 (assembly GCF_055577005.1). NCBI lineage: Bacteria > Bacillati > Actinomycetota > Actinomycetes > Kitasatosporales > Streptomycetaceae > Streptomyces > Streptomyces sp. NPDC033221. The sequence continues at coordinate 2,238 of NZ_JBVIQN010000080.1, forward strand.
TGGACGGTCACACCGGAGTTCGGCACGTCGCAGATCTTGATGGTGTTGTTCTCGCTGGCACCGATGGCGTCCGCCAGGTCGAGGCCGACCTTCTTGGCATCGACGTCGAAAGCGGCCACGAACTCGACGTCACGCACGTGGTAGTCGCCGAACTGCACGTGCATCAGGCCGGGCACGCGGCTGTCCGGGTCTGCGTCCTTGTAGTACTCGACGCCCTGTACCAGCGAGGCGGCGCAGTTGCCCACGCCGACGATGGCTACGCGAACCGAACCCATTCCGGTTGCTCCCTGTGATCTCGACAAGGTCCCGCGAACCGCGGTGACCTCATGTGGTGGTGTCATCGGACGGATCCGGCCGGGAACCACCCCGACGCCGGGGCAGGCCGCCCGTGTCTCCTGACGTGTCCTTCTGGTCCTGCTCCGCGGGGTCCGCGGCGCGCTGATCACGTCCGGCGCGCTCGCTCTCGATCAGCTCGTTGAGCCACCGGACCTCGCGTTCCACGGACTCCATGCCGTGCCGCTGCAGTTCGAGGGTGTAATCGTCCAGCCGCTCGCGCGAGCGTGCCAAGGAGGTGCGCATCTTTTCGAGGCGCTCCTCCAGCCGGCTGCGGCGCCCTTCGAGGACCCGCATCCGTACGTCGCGCGAGGTCTGCCCGAAGAAGGCGAAGCGGACGCCGAAGTGCTCGTCCTCCCACGCGTCCGGGCCGGAGTGGGCGAGCAGCTCCTCGAAGTGGCCCTTCCCCTCCGCCGTCAACCGGTAGACGATCTTCGCCCGGCGGCCGGTGAGGGACGCGGGCGCGGGTTCCGGGGAACCGCCCGTCTCCTCGGTCAGCCAACCGTTGGCGACCAGCGCCTTCAGGCAGGGGTAGAGGGTGCCGTAGCTGAACGCACGGAAGACCCCCAGCGAGGTGTTGAGCCGTTTGCGCAGCTCGTAACCGTGCATGGGGGACTCGCGGAGCAGTCCGAGGACGGCGAACTCAAGGATGCCGGACCGCCTGCTCATGCCCGCCTCCTTGGTCTCGTGCGTTCTTTATGCCGAGCTGATGTATCGATCCGATACATCCAGACGATAGATCGGGCCCACCGGAGGAACAAGAGGGGGGACGGTGAACGCCGTCACATCAGCGTTTCGTTCTACCCAACCTGACTGATTTGGAGTGAATTTCAACAGTGGGCAGGTTTTGGCCGTGCGTAGTCTGTGCGCCATGCAGACTGCCGGGAACCGTGGGGCGGAACATGACGTCCCCGTCCTCGGTGTAGTGCGACCCCATGCGCCATATGGGTGCCGTACGTCGGGGGGACCTGAAGCCAACTGCCGCCTTCAGGCGACGAGATAGATAGCGCGCCTGCCCGAGGAGTATTCGTTCCATGAGCGAGCACCGTCGCAAACCGCCCCAGCCGCAGGGCGGCGGACGTGCTGCGGCCCGACGAGCCGCACAGCAACCATCCGGGCGCCGTGCCGCGCCCAATCGTGACTCCGCACCCGCCCCCGGCCCCGATGACGGAGCGTACGGGCAGGAACGGACGGCCGGCGGCAGAGCCGAAGCCCGGCGTGCCGCGCAACGCGGCGGCCGACGACGCGCTTCCGACACGGCGGCGATGGCCTCGGGCAGTGGTCATGGCGGCCGCGGTGGTGGCCGCCGCACCGGTGGCGGTGGCGGCGACGAAGGCGGCCGCGGGCGGGGCCGGGGAGCGGGCAGGCCCGGCAAGAAGCGGCTCATCGATTACCCGCGCTCGGGCAAGATCGGCTGGCGTCGGTTCGTGCCCTCGTGGAAGCAGGTCCTCACCACCTGCATCGGTTTTCTGGCGCTTCTCGTCGGCGCGTCCGGTCTCGCACTCGCCTACGTGGACATCCCGGACCCGCAGCAGGCGTCGCAGCTGCAGAAGAACGTCTATTACTGGTCCAACGGCAAGCCGATGGTCGTCGCCGGCGGTGGTGAACTCAACCGGCAGATCGTGCCCATCACCTCGATCCCCGAGTCCATGCAGAACGCGGTGATCTCCGCCGAGAACGCCTCGTTCTACGAGGACTCCGGCGTCGACCCGATGGGCATCGCGCGTGCGGTCTTCAACATGGCCAAGGGCGGTGAGACCCAGAGTGGCTCCACCATCACCCAGCAGTACGTGAAGAACACGTACCTCGACCAGTCACAGACCCTCAAGCGCAAGCTCACCGAGCTGTTCATCTCGGTGAAGGTGGGCATCAAGGAGAAGAAGTCCGACATCCTGGCCGGTTACCTCAACACCGCGTATTACGGGCGCGGTGCGTACGGCATCCAGGCCGCGTCCCGGGCGTACTACGGCAAGGACTGCGACAAGCTCACTCCCAGCGAGGGCGCGTTCCTGGCCACGCTGCTCAACGGCCCCAACCTCTACGACCCGTACATCGCGACGGAGGCCAAGGGAGCGAACCTCAAGCGCGCCGAGGCCCGCTGGAAGTGGACGCTGGACCGTGAGGTCGAGGTCAAGCGGATGGAAAAGGCGGATCGGGACAAGATCAAGGAATTCCCGATGCCCAAGAAGCCCAAGAAGGCCATGGACCTCCGCGGCCAGAAGGGCTACCTGGTCGACCTTGCCAACAACTACATCACCGCGAACACCAAGATCACGGACGTCATGCTGAAGAAGGGCGGCTACGAGATCCACACGACCTTCGACGAGAAGAAGGTCAACGAGCTCGCGGAGTCCGTGGACAAGGTCACCAAGGAGCACATCAAGCCGGACAAGCGCGAGGTGGACAAGTACGTCCAGTTCGGCGGCGCCTCGGTGGAACCGGGCACCGGCAAGATCGTCGCCATCTACGGCGGCAAGGACGCGACCCAGCACTACACCAACAACGCCGATTACACCGGTGTCCAGGTCGGTTCGACGTTCAAGCCGTTCGTACTGGCGGCGGCGATGAGTGACGGTGTGCAGGACAAGCACAATCCTCAACGGCGCACGCGAGTCTCACCGAACAGCATCTACAACGGTGACAACAAGCTGAAGCTGCTCAATTACGACGGGACCGTCTGGCACGACAAGGACGGCAAGGAGTGGCACCAGGCGAACGACGGCAACGAGAACCGCGGAAAGATCACCCTCCGCACCGCCATGCAGTTCTCGGTGAACACCCCCTACATCCAGCTCGGCATGGACGTGGGCCGCGACAAGGTGAAGGGAGCAGCCATCGCCGCCGGTCTCCGTGACGACCAGAGCATGGCGAAGACCACCCCGACCTACTCGCTGGGCACCTCGGCGCCGAGCGCGATCCGGCTGGCCGGCGCGTACGCCACCTTCGCCGCCAGCGGTCAACAGGACGACCCGTATTCGGTCGAGTCCGTCGAGAAGGACGGCAAGACCATGTACGAGCACGAGAAGAAGCCCAAGACGGGTTTCAGCGCGGCGGTCGCGGACAATGTGACGGACGTCCTGAAGACCGTGGTGGAGAAGGGCACCGGTACGGCCGCGAAGCTGCCCGACGGACGCGAGGCGGCCGGCAAGACCGGTACCACCGACGACAACAAGTCGGCCTGGTTCGCCGGGTACACCAAGCAGATGGCCACCACGATCGGCATGTGGCGGGTGGATGACCAGGCCAAGCAGCAGCAGTTCCTGAAGATGTACGGCGTCGGTGGTGAGGAGAAGATCCACGGTGCGTCGTTCCCGGCCCGTATCTGGGCGGACTACATGGCGCAGGTCATGAAGGGCCAGAAGCTCGAACGGTTCCCGGACCCCGCGCCGATCGGCCAGACGGTCTACGGAGACGGTATGAGCCCGTCCCCGAAGCCCACCCCGTCCGCTCCCCCGCCGAGCTCGCCGACGCCCACCCCGTCCAAGTCGGCACCGTCCAGTCCTCCCCCCAGCCCCAAGCCGTCCAACACGTGTGCGGACTGGGACCTCAACTGCCGGAACAACGGCGGAGCGAACGGCGGTGGCGAGACCGGCGGACGTCCCGGCGGTGGGAACTCCGGCGGCACCACCGCAACGCCCGATCCGAGCACCGGGGGGCCCGGAGGTGACGACGGCGGCATCTTCGGCTACCCGGCCGGCGGTGGCACGTCGGGTGGACGGCGCGATTGACCGGTGACTGTTTCACGTGAAACGTGACGGAGAAGCCCCCGGACCCGTGCATACGGGCCGGGGGCTTCTCCGTGTTCGGCCCAGGGCTGTACGGCAGGATGGGCGCATGACGAGCGTGCGACAGGACGAGCCGGTGCGGCCGACGCGGCGGGACGAGGTGGCGGCGGCCGGAAGCGAGCTGATCGGTGGTCCTGCCGGGCGGCGCGCGCTCTTCGGCACGGGCTGGTGGTCTCCCGTACGCGTCATCGCGCTCGTCCTGATCGGGATGTTCGCACTCGGCATGGTGCAGAAACTGCCGTGCTACGAGAGCGGCTGGTTCTTCGGCGCCACCAGCCAGTACACCCACGCCTGCTACTCCGACATCCCGCACCTGTACGCGGGACGCGGCTTCGCCGACGGGCTGATCCCGTACTTCGACAAGCTCCCCGGCGACATGGACTACCTCGAATACCCGGTGCTGACCGGCGTGTTCATGGAGGTCGCCGCCTGGATGACCCCGCACGGCGGCTCCATCCAGAACCGTGAGCAGATCTACTGGCTGGTGAACGCCGGCATGCTGATGGCCTGCGCGGCGGTCCTCGCCGTCTGTGTGGCCCGTACCCACCGCCGACGCCCCTGGGACGGCCTGCTGGTCGCCCTCGCACCCGCCCTCGCGCTCACCGCCACCATCAACTGGGACCTCCTGGCCGTCGCGCTGACCGCCGTCGGGATGCTGATGTGGTCGCGCAGCCGGGCCCTCGCGTCAGGCGTCTTCATCGGGCTGGCGACCGCCGCGAAGCTGTATCCGGTGCTGCTGCTCGGGCCGCTGCTCGTGCTGTGCTGGCGGGCCGGACAGTGGCGGGCCTACGGCAAGGCCGTGGCCGGAACCGTGGCCGCGTGGCTGGTGGTCAACGTGCCGGTGATGATCACGCACGACGCCTCCGGATTCCACATCCGGGAGGGCTGGGCGAAGTTCTACACCTTCAGCCAGGAGCGGCCCATCGACTTCGGTTCGGTCTGGCTGCTCCTCTCGCAGCGGACCGGCAACCCACTGGAGGACGCGAACACCTACGCGACGCTGCTGATGCTCGTCGGATGCGGCGCCCTGGCCCTGCTCACCTTCTACGCGCCGCGCCGGCCGCGGTTCGCGCAGCTCGCCTTCCTGGTCGTCGCACTGTTCATCCTCACCAACAAGGTCTACTCGCCGCAGTACGTACTCTGGCTGATCCCGCTCGCCGCGCTCGCGCGACCGCGATGGCGCGACTTCCTGGTGTGGCAGGCGTGCGAGGTCTTGTACTTCCTCGGCATCTGGCTGTACCTCGCCTATACCGGCAACGGTGACAAGCACCAAGGGCTGCCGCTGGAGGGCTACCAGCTGGCCATAGCGCTGCACCTGCTGGGGACGCTGTACCTGTGCGCCGTGGTGGTACGCGACGTACTGCTGCCGGAGCGGGACATCGTCCGCAAAGACGGTGACGACGACCCGTCGGGTGGCGTGCTGCAACACGCACCGGACGTCTTCGTGCTCGGCCGCGCACATCCCCTGCCACGGCACGCTGTGCAGTTCGAGGGGGCGTCACTGGTGCACTGGGGAGCGACACGGGACTCGCTGCGCAGGTAACCACGCACACGGGACGGGCCCGGGGGGGGGGGGGGGGGGGGGTTGTGGGGGGGGGGGGGGGGGTGGGGGGGGGGGGGGGAGGGGGGAGGGGGGGGGAGGGGGGGGGGAGGGGGGGGGGGGGGTGGGGGATGGGTCAAAAACCCCCT
>NZ_JBVIQN010000081.1:0-7903 GCF_055577005.1 Streptomyces sp. NPDC033221
AAGGGCAGCCACTTCCTCGCCTTCCTCGGGCTCGCCGCAGTCATGATCTGCTACAAGAAACTCGCCAAGACCGCCACGTGAGACACCGTCTTAAGGCGGTTGATGCCGCACTCGACCGCGTGGCGCTCCCGGTAGTCAACCGGGTCAAAACGTGGCGGCCGACCGCCACGGGATCCGAGCTTCCTGCGGTTACGGGCCTGGTCGACCTTGTCGGGGATGGTGCAGCGGATCCCCCGGCGGCGCAGGTAGGAGCGGTTCCTGCGCGAGGCGTACGCCTTGTCAGCGCGCACTCGATTGGGACGGACGCGCGGCCGACCCGCCCCGATGCGGGGTACGCGGACCTTCTTGAGCACCGGTTCGAACTGCGGCGAGTCCCCACGCTGTCCTGCCGTCACCACGATCGACATGGGCTTCTGCCCCTGCTCGACAGCCAGGTGCAGCTTGGTGGTGAACCCACCGCGCGAGCGTCCCAGGCCGTGATCACCGGGCTCGGTGAAGACACCGCCCGGCGGTTCCTTCTGCAGGTCACCCTGCTTCCGGGCTCCGGCAGCATGCTGGTGGGCTCGGCACACAGTGGAATCGACGCTCAGGTCCCACGTGATCGCACCCCTCGCGTCGGCCACGGACTGGAGGCGGGTGAGGACCCTGTGCCAGGTGCCGTCCCGCTGCCATCGGCGGAACAGGTCGTAGATCCGGCCCCACGGCCCGTACTCGACGGGTACGTCCCTCCACGGAACCACTGTCCGAACCCGGAACCGTATGCCGTCGATCAGCTGCCGTCGGGGCCAGACGGGCGGCCGCCCCGCCTTCATCCCCTTCGGCAACAACGGCTCCAACACCGCCCACTGTTCGTCCGTGAGATCCCCCCCCCCCGTGCCATGAACCGTGATCATTCACAGCTCAAGATCTACTTCCGATACACGGCCTAGGGCACTCGGCATCCACCGGACGGGACAGCACGGCCTTCGCCTGAGGCACCGGAAGCACCGTCTCGCCTTCGGAGTACTGGCACTTCCAGCCCTTCTCCGCGACCAGATCGAGTACCGCCTGCCAGTCCTCCACCGAGGTATTCGGGACACGCACGTCCGGCAGAGACCCCAACATGTCCGGGTCGAAGAAGCACTTCACGTCATCCCACAGCAGATCAGCCACCCCGCCATGCTGCCCGGCTCACCGACCCGACGCATCCCCGTTTCCCTTGACCAAAGGCATAGGGGCCCCGTAGTGGCGACGGCCACGAATCCGACGCCATCGCTCTGGCTCTCCCGGAGTACCGACTTCAGACAGAGCAGGGACATCATGAACCGGAACCGTAAGGTCAGCACCTTCGTGTTGGGCATCACCGGTGTTCTCGTGGGACTGCTCTTGGCCGTCATCGGCGTCGGGAAGTGGACGGCCCTTGCCGTAGCGCTGATCGTCATCGCTGTCATCACGGCGGTGCTTGTTCCGTGTATACGGGGTGCCCGCGGGAGACGCTGAGTACCGCACCGTGGGGACAAGGCTCACTGACGCCCTCGGCCCCGTCGTCGGCCTCGCCGATGAGACCGGTGCGAAGGTCAAGAGCTACGGTTACAGCCCCCGGGGGTGGCCGGCGCCGCCAACACTGAGCAGGCCCCGCAGCCCTACCGGTTGGTCGGCGGCTACCAGGACCCCACCGGCCTCTACCACTTCGGCGCCCGCTACTACGATCCCAGCGTCGTCCGCTTCACTCAGCCCGACCCCTCCGGCCAGGAGAGGAACCCCTACCTCTACGCCGAAGGCGACCCCGTCACCCGAACGGACCTCGAGACCACTGAACCTCTCGGCTATTACGTCGTAATAGGCGACGGTGTGTGGCAGGGAGGTTGGACACCTGTAGAGCCCGTCGTGTCGCGAGCAGCAGGAGACCGGACACCGCGAGATGCCCTACGGCGCCATCCACGCATGCCGCTTGGTGGGGCGTCTCCCTGAACGGTGGGGCAGGAGAGGCTTGTCGTGGCGAAGGGGCGAATGTGGCGAGCGGCCTATTACGGCGTAATACGTCAGAGCGATGCGGGAGCTTACCTAACGTGTCGGCGTGTCAGGTGCGCTCTGGCGTTAGTAAGGTATCGGCCATGACTTCCCCAACCTCTTCCGACCGCGAGAAGGTCGTATCCAAGCTGCCAGGGCTGCTGCGGCAGAACCTCAAGGTCCGCTCCGCCCAGCACGGCATCGAGATCCAGACTGCGGTCGAGCAGGCGATCACCGCTTGGCTCTCCCTCGCCTCACTCCCTCAGCAAGTTGACACCAGTAACGCCGACTCGTTCTCCACCTGGCTGCCTGAAGGCCAGTGGGATGAGTTCAAGGACAGCTGCAGTGGCCGCCGGGTCTCCCTGATTCAGGGCCTCGCCCAGTCGGTACAGCTGTGGCTCGACGCCAACCCCGCCCCCGACATCGAGCGTCCCGTCCACCCCCGGCGACGCGTCGTATGCAACCAGAAGGGCGGTGTCGGCAAGACCGCCGTCGCGGCCGGCCTCGGCGAAGCACTCGCCGAAGACCATGACGCCCTGCACCCGGTGCGCATCTCCAAGCACCTCGCGGCACTCCTGCAGGAACCGGGCCAGACGAACGACCCTCTCACGGTGGAGGAACTGCCCGGACCGGGCAAGCGCGTGCTGCTGGTCGACTTCGACCCGCAGCGCCACCTGACCAAGCAACTGGGACAGGAAGAGATCCCGATGGACAGCGAGAGCCTGTCCAAGCACATGAGCGGTGAGGCCAAGGGCGACATCAAGGACCTCGTCGTCCGGATCGCCGACGACCGGTTCGGTGGCCGCCTGGATCTTCTGCCCGGCTGCCAGGACGGCTTCCTCCTGGACGTCGCACTGTCCAAGGTCCGCTTTCGCGAAGCAGCACTCGAGCGGGCCCTGGCCCCGCTCGAGGCTGATTACGACGAAATCATCATCGACTGCCCGCCCAGCCTCGGGCTGAGCATGGACACCGCCATCTACTACGGCCGGCGCCGCGAAGAGGAGCCCTCCGGCGCCTCCGGTGTCCTCATCGTCGTCCAGGCCGAGGACAGCTCCGCCGACGCCTACGACCTGCTCGTCGCACAGATCGAAGACCTGCGCGACGACATGGGCATCGAAATCGACTACCTCGGCATCGTGGTCAATCTCTACGACCCGCGCCGCGGTTACGTCGCCATCTCCTCCCTCCAGGCATGGTTCGACATCAAGGACCCACGCGTGGTCGCCGTCATCGGTGACCTCACCGAGCAGCGCAAGGCCGTCCGCCTCAAGCAGCCACTCCTGTCGTATGCGCCACGCAGCGAACAGGCAGTCACCATGCGCGCCCTCGCTCGGGAGATCTCATGAGCCGCGTAGCAGACCAGCTCGGAACCGGAGCCTCCTTCGGCAACGCCAGGCCGATCAGCCGGCGCCGGGCCGCCGTCGCCGCAGCAACCGGGGCACCCACCGAAGGCGTCGCGCCCCCGACCAAACTCGCCCCCAACCTGATCAGCCTCAACCCGGACAACCCCCGCGAGACTCTCGGCGATCTGACTGACCTGGCCAGCAGCCTCAAGGATCACGGCCAGAAGGTAGCGGTCACGGTGATGCACCGTGACGCGTACGAGGCCGCCAATCCCGACAAGGCTGACGTCATCGAAGACGGCACCACCCATGTCGCCGTCGACGGCAGCAGCCGCGTGGCAGCTGCCCGGGAGGCCGGCCTGACCGAGCTCAAGGTGATGGTCGATGACACCCAGGGAAGCACAGCAGACGAACTGCTGGAATCCGCCCTCGTCGCCAATATCCACCGCAAGGACCTGGCCCCGATGGAGGAGGCCAACGCCCTGCAGCGTCTGATGGGGATCCACGGCTCCCAGGTGGCTCTGGCTCAGCGGCTGCACCGCTCTCAGTCATGGGTCTCCCAGCGGCTCGCCCTGCTGGACCTGGCACCGGAACTGCAAGACCGCATCGGTATCGAACCCATCGAGCTGCTGCGCGCAGTGGGCAAGAAGCCGGTCAGCCAGCAACCAGCCGAACTGGAGAAACTGAAGGCAGAACGGTCCCGCAAGGCGAGCGAAAAGCCCGCTCGCAAGAAGCCCGGACGCAAGCGCAAGGACTCCGCAGCTCCAAGTGCAGCCGGCGCCGGGGAGTCAGCTCATGGGCCCAGCGAGCATCGCGACTCCCCCGCCGACTCCGGCAACGGGCGCACCTCTGGCTATTACGGCGTAATACACGGCCAAGAGGCGAGCGGAAAGCAGCAGGGCGGTGAAGACGTACCGGCACCGCGCTCCGAGAGCGCCCTGCCAGCGGACCTGGTCACGGAGATGCCGTGGGGGAGCGGTACAGCGATGGCAGCCCTGATCGTTGAGCGGATGCTTCCCTCAGAGATCAGAGAGCTGAAGCTTCGCCTCAACGACCACGACAGCGAGTCCCACACCGAAAACCGTGAAGCTTGACACGGCGCCTGTGGCGATAGCGTCCGGCAGGGCCTTGCTGAGAAGCCCGGAGACAGGCCCTTTTGAGGCTGTCCCCGGGCTTCCCGGTGCGTACCGAGCCGCGTTCTTGTTTGCGTTGTCGGCCGCTACTTCGGCTGCCGATCGCCGAGACGCCGTCCCGGTACAGGACCAAGCGCCACACAGTTATCGGAGGTACCCTCCGATACTTCGCTGAGAGTGATCCTAAGCCCAGCCAGCCGAGCGCGGGTCACGGCTGTGGGTGACATGACTGCGCGCGATAGTCGGTCCGTGAGCACACCAGCTAAGGCCTGAGCGGGGTACTGACCTAACGAGACTGTGACTTTTCGCGACAGACGACGCTCCTGCCTACCCCAGACCGCAGCCACCCGAACGAGAAGGCAGCTTCGCGCCCGGGCAGAGACGGTCAGAAGCACGGGTTTACGGTGTACGGCATGGCTGATGGGGAGCAGGGCCAGGGGCGGGCGCCGGAGTCGATGTGGGAATCCTGCCTGAGCTACAGCGATGATCAACTAAGTGGGGAAGGCTGGCCGTACGGTGCCCACCGAGGAGTGGGCGCTGAAGCTGACGGAGCCGAACCGGCTCCTGGTCAATGTGTTGCTCGCGGCCGCCATCTACGAGCAGGCGTCAACGTTGGCTCTGATGGGGGCAGGGGCAACGATGTGTTGCTGTGCGCGCCGCAGGGCCGCGGTGTGACCCGGGCTGCACATCCACCGCGACGTGGTGACCGGCCCGCTGATCAATCAGCCGACGTCAGCCGATGGATCCCATACCAGGACTGACACCAACAGGAAGGACACATCAATGGGCGTCTACGTGGCGGTCAGAGGGTGGCTGGAGTGCGATGGGACGCAACTCGCCACCGTCCAAAGGATCATCTCGTCCCACGCGGACGATCACTACTTCAGCGGATAAAGCGCGCCGCGGCAACAGGTCAACTGGACCCGTTACGTCTTCTACGGCGCCGACATTCGCGAGTCGGCCCTGGACTGGTTCATGAACCAGATCAGAGAGATCACCCGGGTCCCGGCCTCCGACGACGACGGGGACCTTATCCGGGGCCTGTTCCTTGCCAGCCACGAAGTCGATGGGACGACTGAATGGCGTCCGTGACGGCCAGCTCGTCATCTCGCCAGCCGACACCAGACACCAGTACCTCGACGAGTAGCCCCACCCACTCCGAGGAGCCCCCTACCCGCCTCCACCATTAGCGGCCTGCCCCGCACAGACGATCGAAGCCCCCTGAGCGTCCATCGCCCGCCGCCGAGCCTCTCGCCCCGGCGAAGAGTACCTGCCCCGACCGAGGGGGAGTGGGACGCTTCCCTCGCTCACTTCGAGAAGTGGAAGGTGTCCATCGACACCTGCGCGCGCCTTCGGTCCCATTGCATTCATGAGCACGCTTGTTTATCCGAACTTTCCAGCTCACGGACCGACTGGGCCGATCGCGGGCGGAGTTGCTAAAAGTAGTGGGCAACAATCTCGGCGTCCGGGAGTATCCGGGCGTGTCGCGCCGCCAACTCCTGCCTGGTCGCTGGCCTCGATCAGTCTCCGGCTCGCACCATGAACACCGCGTCCCAACTCAGCCGGCGTCCAGGGCGTCTGCGCGCCTTGTCAGGTCCGCCGCGACGCGATCCCAGTCCGGTCCGTGCAGCCACAAGTTCTCGGCAGCCTCGCGCATCAGCGCTGGCTCATCAGGTCGCTGCAGGAGCACCAACCGGTAGGACAGGTTGCGAACCCAGACCGGCAGACGACCATCGACCACGTGCGTGCAGAGCTCACGGAGCATGGCAAGGATCGAATCCGCGTCAGCGAAAGTCAGTTCCTCGACGAAGTAGTGCTCCCGGTGGTCGAGGTCGCACTCAGGCGTCCCTACCTTGTTGATCGGGATGAGCGGGCCATTCGTAGGTTGGCTCACCCAGGGGCGCCGGGTATGGCTTTCAGGCGTCTGCCGTGGTTGTGGCTTCAGCCGATTCGCCGCCCGGCGCCCCACGACGACTCGGCTGCTCATGAGCAATTGCGGCACTGATCGCTCAGTAGGGACTCGACGGCGAGGTCGTCCGTGGTACCTGTTCGAACACGACCTGCGGAGAAGCGAGTGACAGCGATCTGGGCCGGTACCGACGCCGGGAGGACCCATCACCACTGCGTGGCAATCGACGACGCGGGCAGGCGGCTGCTGTCCCGGCGCGTCGCCCACGACGAGCCCGAACTGCTCAAGCTCCCTGGTGTCGGCGTACTCCTGTGAGTGCTCCATCAAGTACGGAGATACGTGCACCAGCAGGGAGGCCGGGCGCCGACCACGTCATCGCGTCGGCATGGCGGTGGCTGGGCGGTGAACCTCGAGGATGACTGCGGTGCCGGCCACGGTTCGGTCCTCGTGCATGGTGATCTGCTGGGCGGGCTGGACGTGCGTCCAGTGGGAGGGAGTGAGGGGCACGAGGCGAACCGTGGCTCGCCCGCCGGGCTCCAGAACGGGCATGTTCTCCACCCAGAGCCAAGCGATGCTGACCGCACGTCCACCGGTGGGTGAGAGGTGTCCGATGTCCCACATGGGTCGCAGAACACCGGCGCCGGAGATTGGCGTCGTGCGTCGCGACTCGGCAGCAGGACGGAGCGTCAGGTCCGCCCGAATCACACCGTTGCGGACCTCGGAGCACCGCCAATGGCACCAAGCCGAGCTCCGCTCCAGCCGGAGCTGCTCAGCCGCTTCGGCGAGCTTCTCCCAGAACGCCAGAGGGAGCGAGCGAGTATCCCCGAGCTCTTCCAGCAGGCCCAGGGCGATCTCCCACTCGTCGTGGACGAGGTAGTCCCAGATGTCTCGCACCGTGATGTCGTTCTCGGTGGCGGTTTCTTCCGGAACCAGTAGGGAGGCTGATTCGAGCAGCTCAGGGACGTCCATGCGCTCATTGTCGACCACATGAGCTATTAGGCGGCGGTGTCCTGGTCTCGCTCGATGGCGGCGAGCCGGTTCTTGAGTCGGTAGCTGGGGCCGTTGATGGAGATGACGTCGCAGTGGTGCAGGAGGCGGTCGAGGATGGCGGTGGCGAGAACTTCATCGCCGAACACCTGTCCCCATTCGCTGAAGGTCTTGTTCGAGGTCAGGATGATGGAGCCCTTTTCATACCGCTTTGAGATGACCTGGAAGACCAGGTTGGCCTCCGCGCGTTCGAGGGGCTGGTAGCCCACTTCGTCGACCACGAGAACGGCCGGCCGCAGGTAGCTGCCGAGTTTGCTGGTCAGCCGTCCGGCGGCCTCGGCGGTCTTCAAGTTGCGGACCATGTCGTCGAGGCTGGTGAAGTAGATCGAATACCCGGCCCGGCAGGCCGCGACCGCGAGAGCGACGGCGATGTGTGTCTTGCCTACTCCCGGCGTTATCGCCGGTTCGATCACAATCTGAGCTTGTTTCTGCATCTCAGAGTGTCCTTTCGATCGATGTGACGTGGTCAGCAGGGGCCGATG
>NZ_JBVIQN010000082.1:0-6356 GCF_055577005.1 Streptomyces sp. NPDC033221
CGCACCCACCCCACACGACAACGTCGGCCGTCAAGACCACAACCAGGTCTCGAAGGCCGACGTCACGCGAGGCCCCGAATAAACCAACAGCGTCGTCATGACTGGCTCCGGGGCCCGGCATAGCCCTCCTCCCCCACGCCGCCGGCCTGGGAAATCCTCTTGCTCAAGTACCGGGTGGCCGTGGCAGGCCAGCGCGGTGATCATGGAGTTGTTTCCCGGTTTTCTCGGCTGGGATGAGGTGGACCCGGCCCGTCATCCGTTCGACGGTGCGTCGGCAGCGCGCGTGGTCCACTCGCTCGGCGCGGCCCGATGTGTGCCCCGCCGGCCCGAACTTCCCCTCGGCGACATGGCGATGCTCGCTTGGAGTCGCAACGAAGGCACGCTCTGGGCCGACACCATGTCGTTCGCACTCATCCGGCACTACGGCCGCTGGACCGCGGGCTGGCGCTGGGCACACGACGAAGGGGACTTCGACGGCGGGCCGGTGGGGAACTGGTGCTGTCCGCGGGACTCGATCACCACCCCACAGGAGACGCTCGCCCGTGTCGTCGCCGCACTGTGTGAGTGGCGCGAGTGGCTGGAGAGCCTCGCCCGGTGGTTCGAGGCCCACCCGTTGGAGCTGGCCGACATCGAAGACCAGCGGCTCCTGTGGGAGCGTACCGCCCGGAACCTGATGGTCCAGGTGGTCGATCGCACCGGCTGCGGCAGCAGCTGGTCCATGCACTGCCACCAGGTGCTCACCTGGTTCCTCAGCCGCTGGGGCATCGCGCCTGACGTCGCACGGAGTCTGGTCGACCAGGCCATCGGCGGCCGCTTCGAGCTGGACCGGCCCCGACACGGTGCTGGCCGACGATGTCGCGGAGCAGCTCGCGCTGGGGCTGCGGCCGGGCGATGACGCCCGGCCCGCCGAGCCGAAGCCGGACCACTTGGAGCGCTGGCTCGCGGTGCGCGGGGCCGCGCCGTGGCAGGAGGCCCCGGACCGGAGCGCCGTCACACCGGTGGCCGCGTCCCGCGACGGCGCGGCCGAGGACATCCGCGCCTTCGACGGCGCCGTGCGCCCCGCCCGGGCCGAAGCCCTGCTCACCGCGCTGCGGCTGATGCGGGCCGACGCGGCGCACGACGCCCCGCTCGATTTCGCGCTGCTCCGCAGCTGGCAGCAGCACGTACTGGACACACCGCAGCCGCCGCCGTTCCGCAGTCTGCCCGCCTTCGCCAAAGCAGGCCGGGAGCGTTACGGCATCGGCCCCGACACCCGCGCCCGCTTCGACGCCTGCCTGGCCGAGAGCGCTACGGACCGCGGACGCCTGCCCCTGACCGCCCGCGCAGCCCGCGCCTTTCTCGACGTCTGCTTCTTCCACCCCTTCGACGACGGCAACGCCCGGGCCGCGTTCCTCGCCCTGCTCTGCGTCCTCGCTCGCGAGGGCTTCGCTCTCGACGACGTCAGCCTCGTCCGCCGCGTCGCCTTCCAGGTCGATGCGCCCCAGGATCCGTTGATTCTCGCCCGCTTCATCGACAGTCATCTCAGCAGGGGGTGAACTCCCGGACCGCCCTGACAGTCCGGCCCCCGGGCCGCCCGCCCGGACAAGACCGTGGCTGAGCTGTTGAGCTGAGCCGGCCTCTCCCCCAGCTGCCTCCGCTCCGCACACGCGAGAGCCCCCCACCGTCGCGCGGTGCGGGGTTCTCGGCTCGGGGCGTGCCACGGTCGTTACGGGACCGTGGGTTCCGCGGAGTTGAGGACGATGGCTCTGGCGGGGCAGAGGCTGACGGTCATCCGGGCGGCGGCCCGGTGTTCGGGGGCCGGTGTGGGGTGCATGAGCAGCACCAGGCCCTCTTCGTCGTCCTGGTCGAAGATCTCGGGAGCGGTCAGGGCGCACATGCCGGCTCCGACGCAGCGGTCACGGTCGACGCTGAGGCGCATCGGCTCCGTAGAGCCTGTGTGCCCCGTGCGGTCTGCGGGGTCCGTGGGGTCCGTGCTCGGGGATTCTGCGGAGGGCGTGCTCATGACTGCTCCTTGTCCCAGGTGACGGGCAGGCTGATCACGCCGTAGATGTTGGCGCGGTCGCGCAGCGGCACCTCCTGCGGCGGCACCGCGAGGCGCAGGGTGGGGAAGCGGGCGAGCAGCGCCGGGAACGCCACGGTCATCTCGACGCGGGCGAGCTGCTGGCCCAGGCACTGGTGGGCGCCGTGGCCGAAGGCCAGATGTCCGGTGGCCTTGCGGCGGATGTCGAGCCGGTCGGGGGCGGGGAATTTGTGCGCGTCGCGGTTGGCGGCCTGGACGGAGACGGTCACCGTTTCACCGGCCCTGACCAGCTGGCCTTCGACCTCGACGGCTTCGAGGGCGGTGCGCAGGATGGGGTCGGCCACGCTGAGGTAGCGCAGCAGTTCCTCGACGGTCTGCTCGGCGAGGCCGGGGTCGGCGCGCAGGGCGGCCAGCTGGTCGGGGTTGCTCAGCAGGGCGAAGGTGCCGAGGCCGAGCATGTTCGCGGTGGTGTCGAGTCCGGCGGCCAGGAGCACCCCGCCGACTCCGATCAGCTCCTCCTCCGTGAGGTCGGAGGTGGTCAGGTCGCTGAGCAGGTCGTCACCGGGCTCGGCGCGCTTCGCGGCCACGAGTTCGCTGATCAAGCGGTGGACGGCCGCGAACGCTTCGCCCCTGGCCTCCGCACTGGCGGTCTGGTCGAAGACGGTCGCCACATGTCCCTGGAAGCGGTCCCGGTCGTCGTAGGGCACGCCGAGCAGTTCGCAGATCATGAGCGCGGGCACCGGCTGCGCGAACGCTGTCACCAGGTCGACGGTGGGCCCGTCCTGCTCCATGGCGTCCAGGCACTCTGCCGTGAACTCGGCCACCCGCTCGCTGAGTTGACGCATTCTGCGGACCGTGAACTTGCCGGTGAGCAGCCGCCGGAAGCGGGTGTGCTCGGGAGCGTCGAGACCGAGGAAGTCGCCGGGTGGCGCCGCGGGTACCTCCGTCATCCCCTCCATGCCCGGCATCGGCATGGGCAGGTGCTGGAGTTCGTAGCGCGCGCTGAAGCGGGGGTCGGACAGGACCGTACGGGCGGCGGCGTGTCCGGTGGCCAGCCAGCCCAGGTGTCCGTCGGCGTAGCGCATGCGGTGCAGCGGCTTGTCGCTCAGCGCGGCGAGTTCGGCGGGCGGGTCGAAGGGGCAGCCGGTGCGCCGGTCGGTGGGCAGGACGAGCGGCTCTTCGGAAGCGGTGGTAACGGCGGCCGTCCGGTCGTACGACATCGGGTCCTCCTGAACGCGTCGGGCGGGATGAGGATGGTGCACATCGGTGAAGTGGCGGGTGAGAAGCGGCGGTTAACGCTTGGCTCCGGCCTTGAAGGTGCGGCGCGCCCACAGGTAGCCGACCAGGCTGAGGCCTGCGCACCAGGCGAGAGCGATGACAGCGCTGGAGCCGATGCCGGTGCCGAGCCAGAGGCCGCGCAGGGTCTCGATGATCGGGGTGAACGGCTGGTACTCGGCGAACCAGCGCAGGCCGGCGGGCATTGACTCGGGCGGCACGATGGCGCTGCCGAGGAACGGCAGGAACGTCAGCGGCATCGGGATGTTGCTGGCGGTCTCGACGTTCTTGGCGATCAGGCCGATGCCCGCGGAGAGCCAGGTCAGCGCCAGGGTGAGCAGGGTGAGCAGGCCGATGACGGCGACCCATTCGACGGGCGTGGCGGTGGGGCGGAAGCCCATCAGAAGGGCGACGCCGGTGACGAGCGTGATGCTGGCCATCGTCTGGATCACGCTGCCGACGACATGACCGGTCAGGAACGAGGCAGGGGAGATCGGCATCGTGCGGAAGCGGTTGACGATGCCCTCGGTCTTGTCGCTGCACACGCTGATCGCGGTGGTCAGGGCCCCGGACGTGGCGGCCATCAGGATGATGCCGGGCGCGAGGTAGTCGATGTAGGCGCCGCTGCCGGTGGGCAGGCCGCTGATGCCGGTGCCCAGGGCGCTGCCGAAGACGTAGTTGAACAGCAGCAGCATCGCGATGGGCATGATGACGACGGTGAGCGTCAGGGACGGGTAGCGCAGCGCCTTCTTGAGGTTGCGCCGCAGCATCGTCCTGGAGTCTCTCGCGGCGTAGGACATGGTGGCCATCAGGCGTTCTCCTTCGGCGATGCGACGGTATCGGCGAGTCGGGGCTGACCGGTGAGCGTCAGGAAGACGTCGTCGAGGTCGGGGGTGTGTACGGTCAGCGATTCGGCCTGGACGGCGGTGGTTTCCAGGGTGTCGAGGACGGACCGCAGGTTGGGGAGGGAGCCGTCGCTGGGGATCTGCAGGGTGAGGGAGTCCTCGTCGCGTGTGGCGGTGCCGAAGATGCCCGCGGCGGTGTCCATGCCCTGGGCGTCGGCGAACCGCACCCGGATGTGACCGCCGGGGACGCGCTGCTTCAGCTCGTCGGCGGTGCCCTCGGCGATCAGCCTGCCATGGTCCAGTACGGCGATACGGTCGGCGAGCTGGTCGGCCTCTTCGAGGTACTGGGTGGTCAGGAAGATGGTCACGCCGTCGTTGGCGACGAGGTCCCGGATGATCTCCCACATGGTGCGCCGGCTGCGCGGGTCGAGCCCGGTGGTGGGCTCGTCGAGGAAGATGATGCGCGGATCGCCGACCAGGGTCATCGCCAGGTCGAGCTTGCGCCGCATACCGCCGGAGAAGGTGACGGCGGTCTTGCCCGCCACCTCGGACAGGTCGAAGCGGCGCAGCAGGTCCTTGGCCCGCCGCTTGCCTTCGCGCCGGTCGAGGTGGTGCAGATCCGCCATCAGGAGCAGGTTCTCCTCGGCGGTCAGGAGATTGTCGACGGCCGAGAACTGGCCGGTGACGCCGATCGCGGAACGTACCTCGTCGGCGGCCCGGGTCAGATGGCGGCCCGCGACCCAGGCCTCGCCCGCGTCGGCCGCGATCAGCGTGGAGAGAATTTCCACCGCGGTGGTCTTGCCGGCGCCGTTGGGCCCGAGCAGGGCGAAGACGGTGCCTTCGGCGATGTTCAGGTCGATGCCGTCGAGCACGAGCTTGTCGCCGTAGGACTTGCGCAGTCCGGTGGCGGTGATCGCCGGGGCCGTCGCGTTCGCGACGATCGGCGCGGATGCCTGGGTGACGGTCATGCCGCTTTCCTCTCGGGTGCGGTGAGTCGGGGTACGCCCGGTCAGGCGCGGCGGATGGTGATGTCGCCGGTCGAGGTGCGGGCGATGACCTCGGCGGTCTCGTCGGAGTCCGCGGGGCCGGCGGCGGAGCCTAGCGAGTTGCGTACGGCGCCGAACTTGGTGTGCGTGTCGAGCCAGGCGGCGGTGCCCTCGTGAATGCCCACTTCGAGGTCGCCGACGGAGGTACGCAGATCGATACGGCCGCGGGTGACGTCGCCGACGCGGATGCCGCCGCTGGAGGACATCGCGTCGACTCCGGCGTGCGCGACGCCGATGTCGGTACGGCCGTTGGCGCACTTGGTGCTGGCGTCGCCGTGTGCGATGCCGACGGAGATGTCGCCGTTGGCGGCGCCGGCCTTCAGGGCGCCGGTGACCTCGCCGATGTCGGTGGCGCCGTTGCTGTTCTTGACGGTCGCCGCGCCGGCGACGGTGCCGATCTCGATCCGGCCCGCGCCGACGGCTTCGAGGTCCCCGGCCGAGCGGGCCAGCCGAATGTCGCCGTGGTCGGTCCGGAGGTCGGCGCCGGCCGCCTCATCGACCTGAATGTCGCCGAGCGAGGTCTTGAGCGTGACGTTCCCGAAGCGGCCTTCGCAGAAGAAGCCGCCCAACGACGAGGTGGCCCGTACGTCCGATCCCGCGGGGAGTTCGATGCTCACCTCGATGGCGCCCGGCCTGCCGAACAGGGACCGCTTCTTGGGAGTCTTGATCGCGAGGCGGCCGCCCGAGCACGTGACCTGGGTCTGCTGCACGGCCTGTACGTCCTTGTCGTCGGACCCGTTGCGCGGCAGCACCTCCACGACCGTTTCGGTGCGCTTGCCCGCGGTGATACGGGCGGTGCCGCAGTCCAGTTCGAGGGTGGCGGCGATCGGTTCGGGGGTTTCAAAAACAGGCATGGCTGTCCCGTCCTCTTGGCTTGGATAGCTGTTCCCGCTGGTGAGGCGGGTGAAGGGTGAAGGGAGACGTCGGCGGGATCGGCGATCCGCCGGTGAAGGTGAGTGGGTGGGCCGGTGGTTCCAGCAGGCCCAGCCGGTGAAGGTGAGTGGGGGCCGGAGCCCTAGGGCGTTTCTGATGGATCTCCGTGGGGGACGGAGCGGCGTTCGGTGCGTGCGCTCGACGTGCGGTGTGAAGGGTCATGTGGCGGAGCCACCTGTCCCTTTGCGCCGTGCGGCGAGGGTGCGTGCCTGGGGGCACCTCCCAGCGGTAGCTGGG
>NZ_JBVIQN010000083.1:0-6334 GCF_055577005.1 Streptomyces sp. NPDC033221
TGGCGGCGGCCGCGGTGTGGGGTCTGGTGCGCTCGGCGCAGTCGGAGAACCCCGGGAGCATCGCACTGCTGGACCTCGAAGCCGGACCGGACGAAAACGGCCAGGACGGCCAGGACAGGCCGTACGGGGATGTCGCCGGGGTGCTCGCTGACCTGCCGGGTCTGCTGGCCACCGAGGACGCCCAGTTCGTGGTCCGAGGCGGCGCCGTCCGGATGGCGCGGCTGGCCTCCCTCGGCGGCGGTGCGGGGCTGTTGCCGCCGGCCGACGTGCCATGGCGGCTGGACAGCGCGGCCAAGGGCAGCCTGGACAACCTGGTTCTCGCACCGTGCCCGGAGATCCTGGAGCCGCTCACCGAGGGGCAGGTTCGTATCCGGGTCGAGGCTGCCGGTGTCAACTTCCGCGACGTACTGAACGCCTTGGGCATGTATCCGGGTGAGGCCGGACTGCTGGGTGCCGAGGCCGCCGGTGTGGTGACCGAGACCGGGCCCGGCGTGCGCGGGCTGCGTCCGGGGGACCGCGTGACGGGCATGGTCTTCGGTGGATACGGTCCGGTGGCGGTGACGGACCAGCGGTTGCTGACCCGTATCCCGGAGGGTTGGTCGGCCGCCGAGGCCGCTTCCGTGCCGCTGGTCTTCCTGACCGCGCTCTACGCTCTGAAGGATCTTGCCGATCTGCGGCCGGGCCAGTCGATTCTGGTGCATGCCGGGGCCGGTGGCGTCGGTATGGCGGCGATCCAGCTGGCGCGGCACATGGGTGCCGAGGTGTTCGCCACGGCCAGTGAGGCCAAGTGGGGCACGCTGCGGGAGCTGGGTGTCGCCGACGATCACATGGCCTCCTCGCGTACGACGGAGTTCGAGGAGCGCTTCCGGGAGGTCACCGGTGGCCGCGGCGTGGACGTCGTCCTCAACGCTCTGGCCGGTGAGTTCGTCGACGCGTCCCTTCGGCTGACCGCCCCCGGCGGTCACTTCCTGGAGATGGGCAAGACCGACATCCGCGACCCCGAATCCACCGCCCCGGTGCGCTACAAGGCGTTCGACCTCGCTGACGCAGGCCCTGACCGGGTCCAGGGGATGCTCTCCGAGTTGCTGGAGCTGTTCGCTGCGGGTGTGTTGCGGCCGTTGCCGGTGGCGACGTGGGATGTGCGGCGGGCGCCGGAGGCGTTCCGGTTCATGAGCCGGGCGCAGCACATCGGGAAGATCGTGCTGACCCTGCCGCGGGTCTGGGACCCGGAGGGTACGGTGCTGATCACCGGCGGTACCGGTGGTCTGGCCGGTGAGCTGGCCCGGCATCTGGTGGCCGAGCGCGGCGTGCGGCATCTGCTGCTCGTCAGCCGCAGCGGCCCGGACGCCTCCGGTGCGGACGGGCTGCGGGCGGAGCTTGCCGGACACGGCGCCGAGGTCACTGTCCTGGCGTGTGATGTGGCCGACCGGGAGCAGGTGGCAGCGGCGCTGGGATCGGTGCCCGCCGCGCACCCGCTGACCGCCGTGATCCACACCGCCGGTGTCCTGGACGACGGCGTGGTGGCCTCCCTGACTCCCGAGCGGCTGTCGGCCGTACTGCGGCCGAAGGTGGACGCGGCCTGGCATCTGCACGAGGCCACCAAGGATCTCGACCTCGCCGCGTTCGTCCTGTACTCGTCCGTCTCCGGCGTACTCGGCACTTCCGGACAGGGCAACTACGCCGCGGGCAACGTCTTCCTCGACGCGCTGGCCCGCCACCGTACGGCGCAGGGCCTGCCCGCCCAGTCCCTCGCCTGGGGCGCCTGGGCACCGGGCGGCGGCATGACCGCCACCCTGTCGGACGTCGATGTGCAGCGGATCGCCGCCGCCGGAGCCACGCCCCTGACCGTCGAGCAGGGCCTGGCGCTGTTCGACGCCGCCACCGCCGTCGACGCGGCCCACCTGGTTCCCATCGGGCCGGTCACCGCCGGCGCCCGGGACCGCGGCACCGTACCGCCGGTACTGCGGGGCCTGGTCAAGGCCGCCCGCCGGACGGCGGCGGGCGGCGCGGGAGGCGCCGAAGCAGCCGCGACACTCGGCCGGCGGCTGCAGGAGGCGCGGGCGGAGGAACGTACCCGCATGATGACCGACCTCGTACGGTCCGAGGCCGCCGCCGTGCTCGGGCACGCCTCGGCCAAGGCGATCGAGACCCGGCGGGAGTTCAACGACCTGGGCTTCGACTCGCTGACCTCCGTCGAACTCCGCAACCGGCTCTCCACCGCCACCGGTCTGCGGCTGACCGCCACCCTCGTCTTCGACTACCCCAACCCCGCCGCACTCGCCGACCACCTCGTCTCGCAGCTCGTGGACGAGTCCGCCACGGGCCCGGACCTCCTCGCGGAGCTGGAACGGCTCGGCTCCGCACTCGCCGGCAGCGAGCCCGACGCTCACACCAGGGCCGCGGTCGCCGGCCGCCTGGCACAGATCCTGGACGACTGGCGCGGGGCCCCGGCGGAGGAGGACGGCGCGGAGGTCGCCGAGCGCATCGAATCCGCCAGCACCGACGAGATCTTCGCCTTCATCGACAACGAGCTCGGCCGGCACAGCGATCGCTGAGTCAGGCCTCTGTATTTTCACGGAAGGTTCCAGTCATGCCGAACGACAAGAAGCTCGTTGACTACCTCAAGTGGGTCACGAACGACTTGCACCAGACCCGCCAGCGGCTTCGGGAGGCGGAGTACGCCAAGCAGGAGCCGATAGCCATCGTCGGAATGTCCTGCCGGCTGCCGGGCGGTGTGCGTTCGCCGGAAGAGCTGTGGCAGCTGCTGAGCGACGGCCGGGACGGCATCGCGGCATTCCCGGCGGACCGTGGCTGGAACCTCGACATACTCAGCGGTGAGGGGGGCGGCAGCAGCGCCACCGCCGAGGGCGGCTTCGTCGACGCCGCCGCGTTCGACGCGGGCTTCTTCGGCATCTCGCCCCGTGAAGCGGTGGCGATGGACCCCCAGCAGCGGCTGCTGCTGGAGACCTCCTGGGAAGCGCTGGAGCGCGCCGGCATCGACCCGGTGTCCCTGCGGGGCAGCCGGACCGGTGTCTTCGTGGGCACCAGCGGCGTCGACTACATCAATGCCGTACTGAACTCCCGCGAGGACATCGAAGGCCACGGCAGCACCGGTCTCGCGGGCAGCATCCTGTCCGGGCGGCTCTCGTACAGCTTCGGCCTGGAGGGCCCGGCCCTCACCGTCGACACCGCGTGCTCCTCCTCGCTCGTCTCGCTGCACCTGGCGGCCCACGCGCTGCGCAGCGGCGAGTGCTCGCTGGCGCTGGCCGGCGGTGTGACGGTGATGTCGACGCCGATGAGCTTCGCCGGCTTCACCCGGCAGGGCGGGCTGGCGTCGGACGGCCGCTGCAAGGCGTTCTCCGACGACGCCGACGGCACCGGCTGGTCGGAAGGCGTGGGCATCGTCGTCGTGGAGCGCCTGAGCGACGCGCGCCGCAACGGGCACGAGATCCTGGCCGTCGTCCGCGGCTCGGCCGTCAACCAGGACGGCGCCTCCAACGGCCTGATGGCGCCCAACGGCCCGTCCCAGCAGCGGGTGATCCAGCAGGCCCTGGCCGGCGCCGGCCTCGCCGCCTCGGACGTGGACGCGGTCGAGGCGCACGGCACCGGCACCACCCTGGGCGACCCGATCGAGGCCCAGGCGCTGCTGGCCACCTACGGCCAGGACCGCGACCCCGAGCGGCCGCTGCTCCTCGGCTCGGTGAAGTCCAACCTCGGCCACACCCAGGCGGCGGCCGGCGCGGCCGGGCTGATCAAGATGGTGCTGGCGCTGCGGCACGGCGTACTGCCGAAGACGCTGTACGCCGATGTGCCGTCGTCGCACGTGGACTGGGAATCCGGTGCGGTGGAGCTGCTGACGGAGACCCGGGAGTGGCCCGAGGCCGACCGGCCGTGGCGGGCCGGTGTGTCGTCGTTCGGCATCAGCGGCACCAACGCGCACGTCATCCTGGAGCAGGCACCGGCCGCCGAGGAGCCCGACGAGCAGGACGAAAGTGATCCGCAGGCCGCTCCGCAGATCTCTGCACAGATCTCTGCGCAGGCCGTTTCGCACTCCTCTCCGGAGACCGCTGCGACGATCGTGCCGGCGGTCGTGCCGTGGCCGGTATCGGGCCGGTCGGAGGAGGCACTGGCCGCACAGCGCGAGCAGATCACCGCGCTGACCGGCCTGTCCCCGGTCGACCTGGGCTTCTCGCTGGCAACCACCCGGGCGCACCTGGAACACCGTGCCGTACTGCTGTCCGAGGGCGGCAGCACCGTCGAGGTGGCGCGCGGCTACGCCGAGGACACGGCCGGGAAGGTCGCGGTCCTGTTCTCGGGTCAGGGCGCGCAGCGCGTCGGGATGGGCCGGGAGCTGTACGGCCGGTTCCCGGTGTTCGCCGAGGCGCTGGACGCCGTGCTGGAGCAGTTCGATGCCGGGTTGCGGGAGGTGATGTTCGGCGAGGCGGAGGGTCTGGACGAGACCGGGTTCACGCAGCCGGCGTTGTTCGCCGTCGAGGTGGCGCTGTTCCGGCTGGTGGAGTCCTGGGGCATCCGGCCGGATTACGTCGCCGGGCATTCGATCGGCGAGATCGCGGCCGCGCATGTGGCGGGCGTGCTGTCGCTGGAGGACGCGTCGGCGATGGTGGCGGCGCGGGCCCGGCTGATGCAGGCCCTTCCGGCGGGCGGTGCGATGGTCGCCGTCCAGGCCACGGAGGGTGAGGTCGCCGCGCGGCTGGTCGAGGGGGTGTCGATCGCGGCGGTCAACGGGCCGAAGGCGGTCGTGCTCGCCGGGGACGAGGCCGAAGTCCTCCGCATCGCGGGGGAACTGGCGGCCGAGGGCCGCAAGACGCAGCGGCTTTCGGTGAGCCACGCCTTCCACTCGCCGCTGATGGAGCCGATGCTCGCGGACTTCCGGCAGGTCGTGGAGCGGCTGTCGTTCAAGACGCCGGAGATCCCCATCGTGTCCAACGTGACCGGGGAACTCGCCGATGAGGAGCTGATGTGCTCGCCCGGTTACTGGGTGCGGCACGTGCGGGAAACGGTGCGCTTCGCGGACGGCGTACGGGCGCTGGAGGCCGAAGGCGCGTCCGTCTTCCTGGAGTTGGGGCCGGACGGAGTGCTGACGGCGATGGCCCAGCACAGCGCGGACGAGGCCGCGGTCTTCGTCAGCGCGCTGCGCAAGGACCGTCCCGAGGAAACGGCGCTGCTGACGGCGCTCGCGCGGCTGCACGTCGCAGGTGTGCCGGTGGACTGGGCCGCGTGGTTCGCGGGCTCCGGGGCCCGCCGCGTGGACCTGCCGACCTACCCCTTCCAGCACGAGCGGTACTGGCCCCGGCCGGCCACGCTGTCGGGGGACGTCACCGGCGCGGGCCTGCTCCCGGCCGAACACCCGCTGCTGGGCGTGACCCTCACCCTCGCCGACTCCGGCGAGGTGGTGCTGACGGGCAGACTGTCGACACAGACGTACCCGTGGCTGACCGACCACGTCGTGGGCGGCAGCGTGTCCTTCCCGGCCACCGGCTTCCTGGAACTGGCCCTGCGCGCCGGCGACCAGGTCGGCTGCGACCGGGTCGAGGAGTTCGCCCTGCTCGCGCCCCTGACGCTCACGGAGGACGGCGCCGCGCAGCTCCAGGTGCTGGTCGGCGCGCCCGACGAGACGGGCGCCCGTACGGTCTCGGTGCACTCGCGCTCCGACGGCGCGGCCGACCAGCCGTGGGTGCAGCACGCCCTCGGCACCCTCGCCGGCGGTGAGCGGATCGCGGACTTCGGGTCCGAGGTCTGGCCGCCGCGGGACGCCGTGGTCGTCGATCTGGAGGGTTTCTATGAGGGCACCGGCTACGGCCCCGCGTTCCAGGGCCTGCGCGCCGTATGGCGCCGCGGGGACGAGGTCTTCGTCGAGGCCGCGCTGCCGGACCGGGCCGCCGAGGAGGCCGAGTCCTTCGGTGTCCACCCGGCGCTGCTGGACGCGGTGCTCCAGTACCACCGGCTGACCGGTGTCGGCGGCGAGCGGGAACTCCTCCTGCCGTCCGCCTGGCGTGGCGTGTCGCTGCACGCCGGGGGAGCGGCGGTGCTGCGGGCCCGGGTGGTGAAGACCGGCGACGACTCGGTGTCCATCGCGGCCGTCGACGTCGAAGGCGCCCCCGTACTCTCCGCCGAGACACTCCTCCTCAGCGGGCAGCCGGCCGGTACGGCGAGCCCGGTGGCGGCGCAGCGCCGTGCGGAGTACGACGCGTTGCTGTCGCTGGACTGGGTGGCGGCGCCCGAGGTGCGGTCCGCCGAGGTGCGGTGTGTGTCGCTGGGTGCTGATGAGTTGGGTGTGGGTGCGTCGGTCGCGTCTCTTGCGGAGCTTGCGGGG
>NZ_JBVIQN010000084.1:0-6307 GCF_055577005.1 Streptomyces sp. NPDC033221
CACCCGCTACGAGAAGACCGCCGAGTCCTACCGAGCAGCCGTCACCCTTGCATCGCTCCTGATGTGGGCGTGACATTTGAAGACAACTCCTAGGCTCTGCACGCTCAGTCGCACGATCACCCACACGGTCGCTGTCTTCCGATAGACCGTTCATCGAATCGCATGCATTTGCCAGCAGCGCGATGGAACGTGCTGCCGTCGGCGTTGTGCTGTTCCGGGTCCCATAAACGGTGTTGTCCCACATCCTGGCCGCCGGAGCGGTGGCCGCGCTGCTCGTGCTCGCACAGCAGGGCCACGACCGCACCCCCCCGGGTCCCCCGCTCACCCCTCGCAGGCCGCATGGTCGGGTGGGTCCGGCAGGTAGGTGCCGCGTTCCTGGCGGGTCAGGTCGCGGTTGACGGTGTGACAGGTCCTGTCGATGGCTTCCTCGGGGGCCGGTACGTCCAGCCGCCGCAGGTGCGCCTTGTTGTCCGACTGGCCGACGGCGAGCGTGTGTCCGTCGGGGCTGACGGCCATCGAGGTCACCCACCAGCCGTGGCCGGGCAGGGTCGCGCGGGGGCGGGCCGGGGCGAGGTCCCACAGCCGGACGGTGCGGTTGTCGCCGCCGGTGGCCAGGGTGCGGCCATCGGGGCTGTACGCCACGGTGAACACGCTGCCGTCCGCGTCGAACGTCGCCAGCTTGCGGCCGGTGGCGGTGTCAGACAGCCGGACCGTGCCGTCCTCGCTGCCGGTGGCCAGGGTGCGCCCGTCGGGGCTGAACGCCACGGTCAGCACCGCGCGGCTGTGGCCGCCCAGGACGGCCCGTACGCGGCCGGTGTGCGTCTCCCACAGTCGTGCGGTGCCCTCGTCGCTGCCGGTGGCCAGGGTGTCCCCGTCGGCGCTGAAGGCCAGGGAAGTCACGTCCCCGGTGTGGCCGGTGAGCGTGGTGCGGGCCCGGGGCCGGCGGATGTCCCACAGCCACAGCGCGCCGTCGGCGCCGCCGGTGGCCAGCGTGCGGCCACCGGGGCTGAAGGCGATCGCCGTCGTTCCGCCGGTGTGGCCGCTCAGGGCCGCGCCGGACTTGCCGGTCCGGGTCTCCCAGAGCCGAACGGTGCCGTCGTCACTGCTGGAGGCGAGGGTGTGCCGGTCGGGGCTGAACGCCACCGACGTGACGGCGTCGGTTGGCCGCTGAGCACCGCGCGGGTCGCGCCGTCGGCCGGGACACTGCGGGCACGGTACGTGTCCAACGGCCGGGGGCCGGGCGTCAGCAGGCGTAGCGCGGCGGGCCGCCGGGCCGGGTCGGCGGCCCGCCGCAGCCAGGGCACGAGGCCGGCGCGCAGCAGCGAGGACTTGCCGCTGCCGGACGGGCCCACCACCGTCAGCCGGTGCGCCAGCGCACAGTCCACCAGCTTGGCGACCAGTGCCTCTCGGCCGAAGTACCGTTCCTCGTCCGCCGCCTCGAACCGGGCCAGCCCTCTGTAAGGCGGCTCGGCTCCTCCCTCCTCCTGCTCCCGTTCCGGAGGCACAGCCGCCGCCTCGCGCGCGGCCTGACGCCAACGCGCCTCCCACTCCCCCTCTTCCCCGCCGCAGGCCCGGACGTACGCCAGCACCGTGGCCAACGAGGCAAGCTGCTCGCCGGACGCGGCCCGGGACAGCGTCGGAGCCGAGCACGCGGCCCGCTGCGCCATCGCCCGATAGGTGATCCCGCCGGCCTCCTGGCGCAGCACCCGCAGCTCGTGAGCGAAACGCTGCACGGGGCCCGCGGCCGGGTCCAGGGGAAGCTCCCTTCGTCCCATCCGTGCCCGCCCCTTCCCTGGCGATCATCTTCGGCCCACCCCAGCACGGCCCGCACGCTGCGCAGATGACGCGTGTCGGCCAACTGCCGGATGCGCGACGCATGATGCGATGCACCGTACGTTTTTGATTCATCCCAGGTGAAGGGCCTGCGCATCAAAGTCGGGCCACGAGAGTGCGAAGTCACGACGCGGCCGGCGGGTCCGGCACGGGGGGGTGCGTCACGACACCGGAGGTGTGACGCGGCACGGGGGTGCGGCACAACGACGGGGTGGTGGCGCAGCACGCGGGGGCGGCTCGCCGGTCGGCGTCGGGGGCTGGTTCCGAGGCATGCTTTGGTGCCAGCGGTCACGGGGGTCACGGGCGCGTGGGAATCGGGCTAATCGATCACGCAGCTCACGTCGCGGACTTGAATGCGGGCAGGACGAGGGCCGAGTGGACCGGTCGTCGCTCAGCGGAGGGCGTGGCGCTGAGACTGCGCAGCATGGCGTTGCGCTGCTCCAGGGCCCGGGCGGTGGTCGGGAAGAGGGCGGCGTCGCCCTCGCCGATCAGCTCCTGGTTCAGGGTCACGAACTCGCGGGTGTCGCGTTTTCAGGAGCAGACGCGCACCGCGACTCGTGAGTCATCTGCCATCGCACCGCCAGTCACCCGTCATCGCGCCGCCCCGACCTCCGCCAGATCACCGTCATCCCGACGGCCAGGACGCCCAGGGCCGCGACCACGATGACGACCTTGATCGCGTGATCCAGCAGCAGGTGGTGAAGGAGTTCCGGGGACCCCGCCGCGAGAGACGGCCCCGCTCCGGAGCCGGTCACCGCCGGCCGCCCTTCCGCCGCTGCCGGGACTCCCCGTTCCTCCCGTCTTCCAGCCGCCGGGCAGCGGCGCGCAGCCCCGCCCGTACCGCGGGATCCGTGTACCGGCGCACATCGTCGAGCCTGCCCCTGCGTTTGAGAGCCAGGGCTATGGCGAAGATCAGCAGGGCCAGCACCACCAGGCCGCCTACGATCAGGCCGAACCTGACGAGCATGAAATGGAGATACGTCTCCACGGACAACCCTCCACTCGTTGTGTCACGCTTGTGATAAATCCGTTGTATCACAAGCGTGATAGAAAGGGTTCATGCCCCGACACGTAGACCCGGACGCGCGCCGCCGCCATGTCGTCGACGCCTTGTTCCGAGTCGTCGTCCGTGAAGGTCTGCAGCGCACCTCGCTGCGAGCGGTCGCCGACGAGGCCCGGCTGAACATCGGATCGCTGCGCCACTACTTCGCCGGCCAGCAGGACTTGATGCGTTTCGCGATGCAGTCGATGCTCGACCGGGTCGAGAGCCGGCTGCTCGAACACGTCGAGCACATCGGAGACCTGGGCCGCCACCCCCGCCCCGTACAGCTCCGGCTGGCGGCCGGGTTCCTGGCCGAGCTTCTGCCGCTCGACGAGCGGCGCCGCGCCGAGGTCACCGTCTTCCTGGACTTCAACACGGCCGCCCGCACCAACCCGGCCTTCGGCGACCTGTCGCGCCAGGCCGCCGAAGGTACGAGCAACCTGGTACGCCGCGCGCTCAGCCGGCTCGTCGCGTCAGGTGCCCTGCGGACCGGCCTGGACATCGACATCGAGACCGAGCGGTTGACTGCGCTCCTGGACGGGCTCGGCCTCAGGGCGGTCCTGCACCCTGAGAGCCTGAACGCGCGGACGTGTCACGAGGTGCTGCTCGCGCACCTGGACGACCTGTCGGCGCCCTCCGGAAAGACGTCTCAGCGGACCGTCAAGCGCGGGGACGCTTCGGCCTAGGAGGCGGTCCGCAGACGCGAGCGAGAGCATTGCGGACCGCGACACGTCCGGCCCGACCGACTCGGACACCAGGACCCGGACCGGGTGCGAAGGGAAGGTTCCGGCGTCGGGGTTCACGGAGTCACGGCTCGGAGCGCTCGCAACGTTCCGGCTGCTCGGGGCGCTTGGGGCGTTCAGCAGCGCCGTCGGCGGTACCGCGGGCGGCACGGGGCGGGAGTGCCGGCCTCGGGGCCGGAGCCAGGACCAGCGGCAGGTAGACGTCTTCGACGATCTCGATGATGGTCTCTTCCGCGACGGGCGCCCCGAACAGCAGGAACTCGTTGCGCAGCAGGTCGGTGGCGACGGAGGCCCGCCGCGAGCCCGGCACCCACTCCTCGACCTCGCCACGCTCGACGGCCCGCTGGAGGATGTCCCGGGCCACCACCGGGCCGACGGTGTGGACGCGTTCGCGGATCAGCCTGGAGAATTCGGGGTCGCGGGTCATCTCCGCGAGCAGGCCGCGCAGGACGCCGCCGATCGGGGTGGCCATCTTGTCGGACATCCGTCGCAGCAGGGCGATCATGTCGCCGCGCAGCGTGCCGGTGTCGGGCAGGTCGATGCCGGTGATGCCGCGGGACTTGCAGGCGTCCACGACCAGTTCGGCGCGCCCGGCCCATCGGCGGTAGAGGGCGGCCTTGCTCGTACGGGCCCGGACGGCGACGCGCTCCATGGTCAGCGCGGCGTAGCCCACCTCGGCCAGTTCGTCCATGACCGCCGTCAGGATGGCGTTCTCCAGCTCCTCGCCGCGGCGCCGCGGTCCTTTGCGGTGGTCGGCGGCCGGTGGGTCGGTCCGGTCGTCGGCGTTCGGTGACAGCGTGACTCCTCGATTGTGCAAAGTATGCCGAGAGGACGTTGCGTTCCCTAAGGGCACACTTTAGCCTCCCAGTTAGAGAACTGACCGTTCTTTACGAGGCTGTCAGAACCTTTGAGGGGACCGATGACCGAGACTTCCGTAACACCCTCCACCTCCGACGCCCCCGCCTTCCCCAGCAATCGCACCTGTCCGTACCAGTTGCCCGATTCCTACCGTCGGCTGCGCGACGAAGACGACGCGCTGCGCCCGGTGACCCTCTACGACGGCCGCCAGGCCTGGGTGGTCACCAAGCACGAGGCCGCCCGCAAGCTGCTGGCCGATCCGCGGCTGTCCTCCGACCGCACTCACCCGGACTTCCCGCTCACCTCGCCGCGCTTAGAAGCGCTGCGCGACCGCCGCCCGGCCTTCATCGGCATGGACCCGCCGGAGCACGGCAAGCGGCGCCGGATGACGATCAGTGAGTTCACCGTCAAACGCATCAAGGGCATGCGCCCGGACATCGAACGCATCGTCCACGGGTCCCTCGACTCGATGCTCGCCGCGGGGCCGCCCGCCGACCTGGTCAGCCAGTTCGCGCTGCCGGTGCCGTCGATGGTGATCTGCCGGCTGCTGGGCGTTCCGTACGCCGACCACGACTTCTTCCAGGACGCCAGCAGGCGCCTGGTGCAGTCCATGGACGCGGCGGAGGCGGCCGGTGCACGCGACGACCTGGACCGGTACCTGGGCGACCTGATCACCGGGCTGGAGGCCGAGCCCGGGCCCGGGCTGCTCGGCGCTCTGGTCGAGCGGCAGCGCGCGGAGGGCACGACCGACCGCGAGGAACTGATCTCCAACGCCCTGCTCCTGCTCGTCGCCGGCCACGAGACCACCGCGTCGATGACCTCCCTCAGCGTCATCACCCTCCTCGACCACCCCGGCCAACTCGCCGCCCTGCGCGCCGATCCGGCGCTGGTCCCCGGCGCCGTCGAGGAACTGCTGCGCTACCTCGCCATCGCCGACATCGCGGGCGGCCGCGTCGCCACCGCCGACATCGAGGTCGGCGGACAGCTCATCCGGGCCGGTGAAGGCGTGATCGTCACCAACTCCATCGCCAACCGCGACGCGGAGGTCTTCGAAAACCCCGACGCCTTCGACATCCACCGCTCGGCCCGGCACCATCTCGCCTTCGGCTACGGCGTCCACCAATGCCTCGGCCAGAACCTCGCCCGCCTCGAACTCGAAATCATCCTCACCGCGCTGTTCGACCGCATCCCCACCCTGCGGCTGGCCACCCCGGTCGAGCGCCTGGACCTGCGTCCCGGTACCACCATCCAGGGCGTCAACGAACTCCCCGTCACCTGGTGACCCGGCGGAAGAGGAAACGATGAAGGTAACCGCCGACCGAACGGTCTGCATCGGCGCCGGCATGTGTGCGCTGAACGCACCGGATGTCTTCGACCAGGACGAGGACGGCATCGTCACGGTCCTCACGTCCGAGCCGGCCGACGACAGCCGGGCCGCCGCTCTCGAAGCCGGGTTTCTGTGTCCGTCCGGCGCGCTGCGCGTGGAGGAATAGCCCGGCGGGAGAAGGAAGCCGGTAGGAGGCGGAAGGTGGGGGCGGGGCGGTGAGGAGGGGGTGGGCCGGAGCCTCGGGGGCCCTCACAAGGGCAGGACCACCCGTACGGTCAAGCCGCCGCCCTCACGGGGCCGGGCCGTGGTGGTGCCGTCGTGGGCCCGTACCGCCGCACGCACGATCGTCAGGCCGAGGCCGACGCCCTTGTCGCTGCCGGTCCGTTCCGTGCGCAGGCGCCGGAACGGTTCGAAGAGGTTTTCCACCTCGTACGCCGGGACGGCCGGGCCGGTGTTGGAGACCACCAGCACCGCACAGCCCTGCTGCGGCTCAGTGGTCACCTC
>NZ_JBVIQN010000085.1:0-3887 GCF_055577005.1 Streptomyces sp. NPDC033221
CACGGATCCGGCCCGGGCAAGACCAGGTGGGTCGTCGAGCGCACCTTCGCCTGGCTCCACCAGTTCAAACGCCTGCGAACCCGCTACGAGATACGCGCCGACCTCCACCTCGGGCTGCTCCAACTCGCCTGCAGCATCATCTGCTTGCGACGACTCCGAACCTCATTCTGAAATGACCAGTTAGATGGCCCCTGCACGGATGGCTTGGCCAGTGGATGCTGTGGATCTGGCCATGGGTTGACGCTCGTGGTGTGGGGCCGGGGCTTGTCGCCGAAGCCCCACCAGGGCAAGAGCTGCAGGTCGACGGGCGGCCAGTGGACGTCGTACCACGACGGCAAGACCGTCAACAGCGCGTCGAAACTCGATATTGATCATGTCGTGCCGCCGGCGGAGGCGTCGGATTCCGGGGCCTCGACGTGGTCGGTCAAGCGCCGCGACGTCTACGCCAACGACCTGGACGCGCCGCGCGGGCTGGTGGCGGTCAGCTCCGGGCCGAACCGCGCCAAGGGCAACATGAACCCGGCCGAATGGCTGCCGCCCGCCAAGGCCGCGTACTGCACCTACGCCGGCGACTGGACCTCCACCAAACTGCGCTGGCATCTGATCATCGACACCGCCGGGCGTGCGGCGCTGCACAGGTTCGCCGACGGCTGCCCGAAGACGACGGTGGCCTTCACCCGGCGCCGTAGCGGCGGGCTCGCGGCCCTGTGCACCAGGGCGGGCCTGGCCGCCCGACGGGACCGTGCGCGGCCGTGGAGCTGCGGGGCTGGGGGCAACCGGACAAGCCCTCCGCCACCAGATCGCGGCCGGACGGCGCCGGGCCCAGGGAAAGGAGCTCCCCGATGCCAGTCGCCGTGGACCAGCGCCTCGCGGCGCGTCCACGGGCCGTCGGCGGCGCGCATCAGCTCGGCGGCGTACTGCGCACCCATAGCGGCCTCCTCACTTCCGTCCCGTTTGTACGGCATCCACTGGTTGTACGGCATCCACTGGCCAGGGTGCCGAAGTCACCGCAACTGAGATGCGGAGTCCGGCCTTCGTGGCGAGGATGACGACCTGAACGACGTGAACGACGTGACGATCGTCACCGCGCAACCGTGACCGACGTCGTCGCGCCACGCGGTGCCCATGGCCGTGCCTCGCGACGGCGGCTGTCACGGACACGCCGCCGGCAGGCACCTACCTGCCAGGTAATCGCCCCCGGCGCGCCGGGCTGCCACGATCGGCGCAGTACAGGGAGCCCGGCCGACCAGGAGGACACCATGACCGCCTACGCCATAGCCCACTTGCACGAGGTCACTCCGCGCGAGGAGATCGTCGAGTACATCGAGCGCATCACCGCCACGTTCGAGCCGTACGGTGGTCGCTTCCTCGTCCATGGCACACAGCACGAGGTGCTGGAGGGCAGCTGGCCCGGGAGCGTCGTGATGATCGGCTTTCCCGGGGCCGCCGAGGCGCGGGTCTGGTGGGGCTCGCCCGAATACCAGGAGATCGCGCCGCTGCGCTCACGGTACATCCGGAGCGACATCGTCCTGGTCGAGGGCGTCCCCGAGGACTACGACGCGAGCGGCTTCGCACAGAAGATGCGAAAGGTTCTGCCTGCCGCGTAGGCCTCGGGCCGGGCGGCCTCTACGCGGTACGGCGTCGGCGGGGCAGCACCGCGACGCAGCCCGCGAGCACGGCAGCGGTCAGCCCGGTCAGTTGCAGCACGGAGCCGCTGAAGCCGAGGAGGTCGGCGCTCGGGTTCGACAGCGCGGCGAGGGGCTCGGGGTTGGTGAACACCCCGACGATGAAGGCCCCGCTCAGCGGGATGCTCAGGAGCACCATGAACCGGCCGGGGACCAGTGCGACGAGCACAGCGAGTACGGCGAACATGGCCGGCCCGGGACCGTCCCACCGCAGCCCTTCGGGCGCGGCGTCGCCGATCGCGTCCGCCAGCAGTCCCGCGACGACGATCCACACCGCGGTGCGGCGCGGGTTCTCCGCGCTGAGCGGCTTGACCAGGGGCTCGGTCTGCTGCCGGCGGTTCTGCCGGATGACGAGCAAGCCGGCCCCGGACGAGATCGCGAGCCCCAGCAGCATGACGATATTGCCGGCGGCCAACAGGGGGTTGGCGCTGCTGAGGTTGGCGGTCAGCTCTCCGCCCACCAGCCCGCCGACCGAGATCCACAGGGAGAGCAGTACCGCCGCCAGCGGCGACCAGGGTGTCCGACGGTCGAGCCATACGATCGCCGCAGCCGCGGCGATGTAGACCAGCCCCGGCGGGAACACGGGGAACCGGGCAGGCTCGGCGATCCACTGCACCAGGATTCCGGCACCCGCCAGGAACTGGCCGCCGATCGTCGCGGCAGTGGCTGGGGGCAGTGAGCGTAAGGACGGCGGCCGAGAGGCGGAGCGGCGCGGCGCGCGGGTGTGGGTCTCGCTTCCGGTGTGGGTGTGGGCTCGGGTGGGTGTGCTTGGTGAGTTCTTCATAGCGATGAGCTTCGGCCGGTGCGGCCCGGCAAGCATCTGACGGTGGAAGGCTGTTGGCGTACTCCTGCGGGACGAGGCCTGCTCAGGTACGGGCCGCCCCACCGCTTTTCGTCGGCGGCGAACGCGTTCGGCGGGCCCGTACCCGGCGGGCGTAGGAAAACTCGCCCTGGCGGGTCAGGGTGGCGTTGGCCTGTGGGGGTATGCCAAGGGCACGGTAAGCGCGTTGAGCCGTTGGGGCCGCGCGCTCCTGGGGTCCGAGGCGTCCAGTCGCTCATACGGAAGGCCTCGATCCTTTTGACCCGACCTGCCCAGTATCACCTGCTGCTGCTCCCGGACGGCTCCTGGGATGCCGTGGAATGCCTGGCGGCCATGATCCGCCGCCGCGCCACGGTGCCCACGGTGATCGTCGATGTATCGGCGGTCCACCGGCTGACCATCGACGCCCTGGCGATTCTGGTCCGCAAAGCGATGCGGCTGAACGCGGTCGGCGGTGGACTGCTCCTGGCCGGCCCGCATCCTGCCGTACGCAAGCTCATCCGGCGGACCGCGACGGACTGCCTGCTGCCCGCCTTTCCCGGCAGCGCGGCCGCGGTCCGCGCACTGGCCCAGGACGGCCGCACCTGGCACTGGACGGAGCTGGCGTCCGGACGGGGTTCACTCTTCCCCGATCCGATGGCAGGGCACAGCTGAGGGCGTTCGGTGCCGGTCGTGTGAAGGGTGCCGGGGTGCGCGTTGCCCGCCGCGGAACACGGTCGTTGGTCCGGCGTGGAGTTCCGGAGGCGTTGGATGCGTACGTGGACGGCCGCCGCGCCTGTCCCTGCCGCCCAAGGCCTGGTGGCCCCCGGCCCGAGGCCGGGAGCCACTGCAGCGGCTGGTGGAGGAAGGGGGTCAGGACCTCACGTACGGGAGGTGCGGCTGCGCCGGAAGAGCACCGCCCCGCCCAGCAGGAACACGGCGCTCGTGGCGGCCGCGGCACCGGCGTGGATGCTTCCCGTCTGTGCGAGTGCCGACCCCTGCGCGGGCTGCGCGATCTCCTGCCCCTTGCCGCCGGCCGGTGACACGGCGGACGACGGGGTACTGCGGTGCGTCGCGGGCATCGCCCGGGAGTCCACCGCGCCGGCGACCTCGGCCGGGGGCCGGTGGCCGGACGGCCGGGGGTCGGTGGGGAGCTGATGGCCGCCCGGACCGGGGAATTGCTGCCCGGGGAACTGGTGTCCGGGGGTCTCGTGGCCGGGTGTTTCGTGCACGGGGGGCTGGTGGCCGGGAGCTTCGTGCGCAGGAGGCTTGTGGCCGGGAGGCTGATGGCCAGGCGGCTTGTGCCCGGGCGGCTTGTGCCCGGGCGGCTTGTGCCCGGGCGGCTTGTGCCCGGGCGGCTTGTGCCCGGGCGGCTTGTGCCCGGGCGGCTTGTGCCCGGGCGG
>NZ_JBVIQN010000085.1:3986-6124 GCF_055577005.1 Streptomyces sp. NPDC033221
GCTTGTGGTTGCCCGGGGGCTGGTGGCCAGGAGGCTGATGATTGCCGGGTTTGGGATGGCCGGGTTGGGGGTGGCCAGGGTTGGGGCGGTGCCCGCCGGGGTTGGCGCACTGGTTGCCGAAGGCGGGGTTGAGCACGCCGATGACGTCGACGGTGTTGCCGCACAGGTTCACCGGCACGTGCGCGGGGGCCTGGAGCAGGTTGCCCGCGAGCACGCCCGGGGATCCCACGGAGGCGCCCTGCGCGCCGGAGTCGGCATGGGCGGCGCCCGCCGCCCCGCCGGCCAGCATTCCGGTCGCCGTCGCGGCGACCAGCACGCTTCTTTTCACGAAGTGTTGCACGTGTGTGGTCCTTCATCTTTCCGAAGGTGAGGAACCGGGCGCCCGGCGTTGACCGGGTGCCCGCACCCCGAAGGGGATACCGCCCAGCACCCCGAGCCGA
The DNA here is from genome assembly GCF_055577005.1 of Streptomyces sp. NPDC033221. Classification (NCBI taxonomy): domain Bacteria; kingdom Bacillati; phylum Actinomycetota; class Actinomycetes; order Kitasatosporales; family Streptomycetaceae; genus Streptomyces; species Streptomyces sp. NPDC033221. The sequence continues at coordinate 4,427 of NZ_JBVIQN010000085.1, forward strand.
GTCGTACCGCCCGGTGGGCGAACGCCCGGCTCAGGCCGCTTCGTTGGCCAATCGCAACGGAGGCGGCCAGCGGCGCTGAGCGTGTCGTATCGGACCAAACGAGCGACCCGCCAGAAGGAAACGCATGACTTTGCACGCGCCTCCGTGCCCAAACGGTTCTCCCTCCACCCGCCGCGCTCGTGCGAACTCTTCTGTCGCGGGCCAGGGGCGCGTGATCGTCTGCCGTGCGCCGGGGCGTGCACAGCGGTCACAGCACGGGTGTGCGCCAAGACGGAAGGACCACTGCTCCGCTGCTCCTACGTCAGTCGCCCAGCAGATCATGCTCGGGCAGCGCCCTGTAGGTTGGCTGCATGCCTTCTGCACTTATTGTTGGTTACGAGCCGAAAGCGATACCCGGCGCCGATGTGGAGGCCCTCCACGCGGCACTCGATGCGGAGTTGGCCAGCTTCGGCGAACACGGAATCGACGCGGCCATGGCGCTGATTGTGTTCGATCAGTCGGCCGAACCCACCCTCGTCGCGTCGCTGACCGAACGGCCGTGGGATGTCGTGGTCGTGGGCGGGGGAATTCGCAAGACCGAGCAACTGCTCCCGCTCTTCGAGCAGGTCATCAACCTCACCCGGCGCCACGCACCCCAGGCCGCCATCGCATTCAACACCAGCATCGGGGACAGTTTCGAGGCGGCACAGCGGTGGCTGTGAACTCCGTCCGCGGGGCCTCGCCTTTAGGAGTCCATTCAGAAAGCTGGGAGTTTTCGGGCGAGGGCCATGCACTGAGCAAGTTGGTGGAAGGCGTTGTGCATGTCGCCGCGCGCTTCCCAGCGGACTCGCAGCCGGCGCGGACCGTGAAGGTGAGCGATGGCTGCTTCGGCAACCCGCCGGACACGCCCCAGTCCCGAGCCGTGCGGCTGCCCTCGGTGAGCGATCTTCGGCACAATGCTCCGCTGCCGCAGGCGACGGCGGTAGACCTCGTGGTCATAACCGCGGTCTACACAAAGGCTCCGGGGCTTGCGCCGCGGTCGTCCGCGGCGGCCCCGGACGGGCGGCACGGTGTCGATCAGTGGAAGGAGCTGCGTGATGTCGTTGCGGTGACCGCCGGTCAGTGACACCCGCAGCGGAATTCCGCCGCCGTCGGTCAGCACATGGCGCTTGGAGCCCGGCTGCCCTCGGTCAAACAGGATGCCCTGCAGTGTCTTACGGTCATCGGTCCGCCTGCGGCCCGGGTACCGGTAGCGCATGATGCCGCGAGGCGAGCCGGGCAGCCATACCGCCGCCCGGCAGCATCTCCGGCCCGGGCGGGCTACGGAGTGGTGAACAGCCACCATGAAGTCGTGCCGTTCTGGGCGCAGAAGAACGACTGCCACTGGCCGGCTTGCTGCCCCTGGTTTCCGGCGACCCAGCACACTTCGTAGCTCGCGTACGGGCCGTAGACCGCGGTCGGAGCGGCGACCGAAGTGCCACTGACGGACTCGGAGGCCCGTGGCACTGCCGTCGCGGTGGCCGGGAGTGCGAATCCGGCGGAGATCAAAAGGACCACGGAAGCACCGCACAGCATTTTCCTGAGCATAAAACATTCCCCCTCATTGTCATCCGTGACGAAGATGACCCTAGGCGGTGTCTTCAAATGATCTTGTGTGGTGGATCATGGGCGGGTGATACGTCGACATGAGCTGTCGGATGCCGAGTGGGAGTTCGTCCG
>NZ_JBVIQN010000086.1:0-5461 GCF_055577005.1 Streptomyces sp. NPDC033221
CCGGCGCCCAGGTAGAAGCCGAGGCGGTTGAGGTCGTTTTCGGAGGCGGTGGTGGAGTGCCAGCCGGGCAGCAGGCCGAGGTTGATCCAGTGCATACCGTGCTGGGCGGCCAGCACGGAGAAGAACTGCAGGGTGTGCAGCTTGTCGCCGCTCTTGGACCCGGAGTTGGTGAAGCCCGCCGCGAGCTTGTCCTGCCAGGCACGGGTCGCGTAACGCTTCGAGGTGGCCTCAGCGAAGACATGGAAGGCGCCGGACGCGGTGCCCATATAGGTCGGCGAGCCGAAGACGATCGCGTCGGCGGCGTCGAGCAGCCCCCACTGCTCCTCGGTGATCTCGTCAACCTTGACCAGGTGGACGGTCGCCCCGGCGTCGGCGGCACCCTCGCGCACCGCCTCGGCGAGCACCGCGGTGTGACCGAAGCCCGAGTGATAGGCGATGGTGACGACGGGCGGAACGGCAGCGGCGAAAGAAGCGGCCGGGGCGGGCGTGATCATAATGGCAGGGCTCCTCAGGATCGCGCCGCGTTACGCGGCGCGAGGCGGTCAACTAACCAAAGGAAAACACAGGAATGCGCCAACTTTCAGCTAGCGCCCGCATCAGCGAACGACCAGGTGAGGGCCTGCCCTGGCGCCTGTAACGGCTTCGTGAAGTGATCGAGAAGTGGCTGATACACGATCGCGGGGCGGCCGCAACACGGGGCTGGCTCACTTGTCGGCACGGGCGCTCTCAGTACGCCTTATTAGCTGCCCTCACTGCCTTGCTCCGCTGCGCCTCACCTGTGGCTCGGACCCTAGCGACGGTCCCCAACGAGCATTTAGAAGTGAGGGCGGCGCGGTGACGGTTCAGGGGTCCGGCTCTAGGCTTGTGACAAGCTGCGCGACATGTGGTTCATCTGGCGCGAAATACCGGACGGGAGAGGGCGTCGCCTCCCGTGTCCGGAGCGCCGTCACCGATGCCACGTCGTGGTCGGTCCGTCGGCCACGGCGGACGGGCCACTGACCGCTTCACCGCCTGGCAGTACGGTCCACTGGCTCTATCGAGTTGCTGCACGATGTCCACGCCGGCTGCTCGACCTCTGCCTGGAAGACCGGCACGGTGGCCAGGGCCGGGTGTGCGGCGCTGTGCAAACTGCCCGTGGGCGGCCGGTGCGGCCGCCCACGGAATGTATGTGACGCGCCGTCAGCGTACGCGCACGGTCGCGATCTCCGAAGTCGTTATCGGAGCGGGGTGCTTGGCGTGCGGGTTTTTCGCCCCGTACAGGATGCCCCGGAATTGCACGGTTCCGTGTCGCAGCGCCTTCACGTTGGCGTCGGCCTTGGCTCCGGCCTCCGAGGCGGCGTGGTTGATCACCTTGCCGCACTGCACGGTGTGCCAGGGACCACTCGGGGTCAGGCGCTGCTGGATGCAGGCCTTCTGGTACGGATTCTCCTCGACTTCAACGCCATCGCCATAGAGCCCTGCTGCGTTGACGTGAACGGTTTGCCCGACGTGTACCGAGTGCGGCGCCACGGTGACCCAGATGCCGCCTTTTGCGAAGGCCGGACCTGCAGCGGCCAGCCCGATCGACGCGATACTCGCCACCGTCACCATACGCGCAGCGCGCCTCATTTTCTGTCGCACAACATCTCCTGTCCATCAGTTGCGGCCTCTATTCGGCCGCAGTCAACGGTTAAGACGCAGAATCTCTCACGCCGGTGCTCCCGATCTTCAAAATAAATGGCAAAAGATTCCGCGTTGGCTCGCGCCTTCGGTACGCCGTTGGATATTCGGGAGCTCACGTGACCCGAAACCGGGTATCCAGGAGCTTGGACTACCTCTGGACGGCGGGAATCGTGAAGCCCACTGGAATTCTTCCGGATCCCTGTGGCCGTGTCAGGACGACGCCGGCCTGGCGGACCCCGGCACCTTCCAGTGGGAGCTGTGGGAGGCGCCGAAAAGGCCAGGAAGCCCGCCGGTATGCAAGAAGACTGTTGTCATTTCCGAAGTGATGCGTCCCTCGTGCACGGCTGCGATGAGTCCGGCCATGGCTTTACCTGTGTAGGTGGGATCAAGGACGAGTCCAGTGTGCCGAGCGGTGTACCTGATGGCCTCCAGACATGCATCAGTGGGAATGCCGTAGCCCTCGCCGAGTTGGCTGTCGTCAAGCTGTACGTAGCCCCGTGGGGCGGGCATGCCGGCCGTTTGTGCGGTCGCGGCGGCCAGGTCATGAACGTGGCCCGCCAGGTCCGGGAAGGGAGTGACGCGGATTCCCAGTACGTGGTCGTGAGAGCCCAGACCGGCGGCGAGGCCGGCGTGAGTGCCGCCGGAGCCGGTGGCGGTGACGACGAGTTGGACGTCGGGGAGCTGTTTCCGCATTTCGCGGGCGGCATGCAGGTAACCCTGGCAGCCCAGCGGGGAACTGCCGCCGAAGGGTATGGGGTAGGCGGGCTTGCCTTCCGCGGTGAGTCGCGCGGCGGCGGCGCGAACTGCCTGTTCGGCAGCGTCCAGGGACAAGGGGTGGCCGGTCCACTCGACCGTGGCCCCCAACAGGTCGTCCAGGATGAGGTTGCCGCTGGGGCGGGTGGGCGGTTCGCCGGCGAGTACCAAGTGGCAGTCGAGGCCCAGGCGAGCCGCCGCCGCTGCAACGGAGCGTGCCAGATTGCTCTGCGGGCCCCCCGTGGCCACGAGCGTCCGCCAGCCCTGAGAGGCGACACGAGCGCACAGGTACTCAAGCTTGCGTGCCTTGTTGCCGCCGCCGGACAGGCCCGTGAGGTCATCTCGCTTGACCCACAAAGAACCACGGCGCAGGCCGAGCCGCTCGCCGAGTCCGTCCAGTGGTTCCACAGGAGTGGCGAACGGCACGAAGCTGGTGCGCGCTACGGGCATGGGGCCTCCAGGAGGTGGAGTGTCGACGAGGGGGCTCGGCATGTCTTTTGTGTCTTTCGAGGCAGCGGTCGTCTTTTTCGGATGAGGTGCAGTTCGTCGGACGAGGTCCGGGCCGGGGGCGGCGAGAGCCGCGTCTGCGGGGCGCAGGCGCGGTCCCTGCGCGGCGAGTGCCGGAGTGGCGGTCGTGGGCCGGCCGTCCAGCGAGAGCGTCTCACCGCTTTCGGCCTTGACCTTCTGCCGTAGTCCGCCGGCGCAGCCTTCGTGAGGGTAGGACGGTACGCAGAACCGGTGCGGTCGGGGCGCCGGGCGGCCGAGGTGGGCGTGTGCACAGGTATTCCCTTTTTCGGGTGAGTGTGGCATCCGAGGCGGCTCGGACCGCGGCGAGGGATTGCCTGACATCTGGTTGTTGAACCTGGGGGCCGGGCTGTTGGCCTTGGCCGGCTGGCCGTGCACCCGGGCGGGGATGGGGATGGAAATCAGGCGCTCTTCTTCCACACGGGGATACCTTTGGAGTCGGCCCAGCGGACGAGAAGACAGCCGATGGCATACGCGCCGTTGCGGTGACCTCGCAGGCCCCCCTTCTTGTTACTCGGGAACTCGGATTCGAACGGTGACGGTATTTCTCTTGCTTTCACCAGCTGTCGAGTCGGTGAATGCGCCGGGCTCCTGCGAAGGAGTTCCAAGCCTCCGCAGGGAAATTCCCGGAGGCTTCCGTGAAAGGACGGGCCGGGCCACCGTGAGGCGCCGTCCGAACGGTCGCAGCTCAGCCTCGGCGGCCTGGCGCGTACACTTCGGGGACTCGCTCAGCAGACCCCGGAAGACTTTGTCTGCGTTGTACAGTATTTCGGCAAACGTCAGCATGGACGAGTGCTCCTTCACGACGATGCGGGACAGCGGCGTCGACAGGCCGGCCACTGGTGCCGGGCCTGGGGCCGACGGCGCAGCTGCCGTCCAGCTGCTGGGGCTGCCGGGGCTTGCGGCGGATGCCGGTGCCATACGGGCCGGTGACGGTCGTGCGGAGGCGAAACAGGGGCTGACGCCAGGTCGCTTCTAACGTCCTCCGCATACGCACATGCCGGTTGACTTGCTTGAAGGTGGTCGCTTCCGCAAAAACCGATTCCGCCCTTGTGAGGCGCGGGAGCAGGGCCGGGAGGCTGCCCGGGTGTGAGCACAACAAGCCCTGCCTCAGCCGGACATGGGTGCTCCGGACAACGGTAAGAGAGCGTAGCGAACACTTGTAAGAGCCGCTATTAGATTCCGCCTCGGTGCCTCCCCCGCCCGACAAGGCGCCGCACCGCCGACTTCCCGAATGGTGCGGCACGGATTGCAGCGCGCTGCCCGCCAGCCATTCCGTCCAGGACAGGTTCCAGCCGTTGAGGCAGTTGTCGGGTTTCATGGCCTGCTCGGGCGAGTTCTCGAAGAGCCAGAGATGGACGGGCGACGATGACCACGAGGTCTACCGCCGCCCCCGTTTCCCCCCGACACGGTCAGCGGCCTGTGGGTCGCCACGGACGACGCACACTTCATCCTGTGCGAACAGAACACCAGTCCCTGGCACCCGCTGCTCATCATCTGCCCGAGTTCTGGCACATCGAGGCCGATCGCACCCCCGCTCAGGCTTCCGGCGACGCCGCGATGCAGCAGGTCTTTCCTTCGCTCCGGCCCGACGTGGTCGCGCGGATCGTCGCCCGCCGCAGTCACTGCGGTGCCGCCGCGGAGCAGGAGGCGGACTTCTTCGCCTGCGTGCTGATGACCAAGGTCAGCCGCTGGCTGCCACCTCAGACATGGACCGTGCCCGACTCCGCCGCCGCCGTCGTCCAGCGCCTGGAGTCCGCACTGGGACGCCAGCAACATGACGGAGCCCGACGATGACGGGCCAGAGCATCGCCGCCTGGATCATCGCGGCACTCGTGTGGGCGGCAGCGTTCTACCAGGTGCGCGCCCTGTTCCGGCACCCGGGCGACCCCGCGCGGTGGACGGTCCGCGCCGCCCTCTTCCTCGCCGGCGCAGCCGTCTCCTGCAGCGCCCCCGCAACGATCACCTACCTCAACCACCTCTCCGGCGTCCCCCACCTCGGCATGCTGATGCTGTACGTACTGCTGGTCGCCGTCGGTGCCTCGGCTCGGCTCATGCTGGCTTACTGGCATTCGCCCACCGAACATGCAGGCCGGTCCGCCTGGCGCTGGGCCGCCGTCTACGCGCTCTTGATCCCCGTGATATGCGTGCTGTTCGCGCTCGGGGCACGCCCGTGGAACGGCTGACGGACTTCGACACCTACTACGCCACCGTCCCTCCCATCGCCGCCTGCGGGACCGGTGGCACCGCTACCGCGCCTACCGACAGCTGCACTCCCTGTGGGACGCGCTCCGCCGCGCCACGCCGCAGATTGTTCTGCCGACTCGCCCGCCGTGGTGGGACATCGACCTGCGCCTGACCCGGCGGTTTGCGGAAATCAATGACGGCAGTCTCGCCCTGCGCTCCTACAGCGGCGCCCGCACCACCTACTGACCTTCAAAGCGTGGTGTCTCAGGGGCTGACAGTTGATGGTCGCGGCGGTATGCCGTCTGCATGAGGTATGCGCAGGGTGGTGGGCTGA
>NZ_JBVIQN010000087.1:0-4971 GCF_055577005.1 Streptomyces sp. NPDC033221
CGCTGGCAAGGCCCCGCCACCGGACTCCTGGCCGCCACCCTGCTCACCCTCACCCCCGTCACCGCCTCCCTGTTCGGCCACGCCATCCCCGACGCGGCCCTGATCATGTGCCTGGTACTGGCCGTAGACCGCTACCAACTCGCCGCGCGCGGCGCCCGCCTGCGCTCGCTGGTCTGGGCCGGCGTGTGGGTGGGCCTGGCCTTCCAGGCCAAGATGATGCAGGCCTGGCTCGTCGTCCCCGCGCTGGCCGTCGGCTACCTCGTCACCGCACCCGTCACGGCGCGCGCCCGGATCGGTCATCTGCTGACCGCCGGGGCCGTGCTGTTCGCGGTGTCGTTCTCGTGGGTACTGATGATGACCTTCACTCCGAAGGACGTACGCCCGTACGCGGACGGCTCGACGAACAACAGCGCGCTGTCGATGGTCTTCCAGTACAACGGCTTCAGCCGCCCGGCGGACAGCGGGCCGGGCGGACCGCGCGGCTCCGCCATTCAACCCGCGGGCCCCACCAACCACACCAGCCCACCCGCCGCAGGCACGCAACCACACCCCCGACCGGCCGCCGGCGGAAAACCCTCCGGTGCCTCCCGCAAAATGGTCAGCCTGGGCAGCGAGAAGAACACCTGGTACAAGCTCCTCACCTCCCGCTTCACCCCACAGATCGGCTGGCTCTACCCGCTCGCCCTGATCGGTCTGGTCCACGGCCTGCTGCTGCGCGGCAGGCGCCCCCGTACGGACCGGCTGCGCGGCGGCTACCTCATGTGGGGCACCTGGCTGCTGACCACGGCCGCCGTACTGAGCGTTGCCGACATCCCGCACACCGCGTACGTGGCGGGCCTGGCCCCCGCGCTCGCCGCACTCGCCGCCGCCGGAGCCGTCACCCTGTGGCGGACCCACCGCACCGCCACCAGCAGCCCGGCGCGCTGCCTCCTCCCCCTGGCCATCACCGTTCAGACGGTCTGGGCGTCCTTCATCGCCGCCGAACACACCGCCTTCGCCCCCTGGCTCGTCCCCGTGATCATCACGGCGGCGCTCGTCAGCCTCCTCGGCCTTCTCTCGTACGGCCGCGCCACCGCCCGCCGCCTGCGCCCCGTCGCCCTCACCGCCCTGACCGCCACCTGCGTCGCCCTGTTCGCCGCTCCGGCGGCCTGGTCCATGTCCGTACTGGACCAGCGGTACGCGGGTTCGTCCTTCGAGGCCCATGCCGGACCGGGCGGCCAGAACGCCACGGCCGGCGCACCGGGCGGCGCGGTCTACGGGGGCGCGGGCGGCGCCTCGTACGACATGTCCCCGGCCCCGCTGACCGCCGCCCAGAAACGCCTGCTGGACTACGTACAGCGGCACAACGCCAACGCCAGGTACACGCTTTCCGCGGACGGCGGCTGGGCACGCTCCCGGGCCATCACCCACACCGGCCTCCCCATCCTGCCGCTCGGCGGTTTCGCCGGAATGGCCACATCGGTCACCCTCGCCGAATACCGGCACCTCGTCGCCTCGGGCCGGCTGCGCTTCGCCCTGCTCAACCCCACCGCGCCCGCAGGCGGCAACGTCTCCGAGACGGCCCGGATCAACGCCTGGGTCCGCTCCACCTGCACCAAGGTCCCCCCGAAGGCCTACGCCGCCCCCAAGGACCCCACCCTCCCCGAACCCCTCTACAACTGCACCCCCGCCCCCTGACAACAGCTCCCACCCGCACCCTCTCCCCCCACCCCTCGTTCTCCGTGATGTGTCTCACGAGACGTGTGGTGCCCCGTGAGACGGGTATCCGGCCCCGGGATCGCACGGCAGACCGCCGCCATGAAATGGTAGAAATGCGGAGGAAAGCCCTGCGAACCCCCTGCGGAGAGGAGACGCCATGTCGTCGAAGCGACGCCGTAAGAAGAAGGCACGCCGGAAGAACGGTGCCAACCACGGCAGCCGTCCCCAGTCCTGAGCGGCCGGCCGCACCTACGTGAAGACCCCCGGGACACCGTCCCGGGGGTCTTCACTGTCTCTGGGCGCTACGAACCCGTTACGCGGCGTCCACGACGCCCGAGGACTTGACCTCGATCTTCGCGGAGGTGGCACCGGAGCGGGAGCCCAGCCCCTCGATCTTCTTCACCAGGTCCGAGCCCTCGACGACCTCGCCGAAGACCACGTGCGCACCGTCCAGCCAGGGCGTCGCCACCGTCGTGATGAAGAACTGCGAGCCGTTGGTGTTCTTGCCGGCGTTCGCCATCGACAGCAGGAACGGCCGGTCGTGCTTCAGCTCGAAGTTCTCGTCCGCGAAGCGGTCACCGTAGATGCTCTTGCCGCCGGTGCCGTTGCGGCGGGTGAAGTCGCCACCCTGCAGCATGAACTCCGGGATGACCCGGTGGAAGGGCGAACCCGCGTAACCGAAGCCGTGCTCGCCGGTGGCCAGCTCACGGAAGTTGCGCGCGGTCTTGGGCACGACCTCGTCGTACAGCTTGAAGACGATACGGCCGGCCGCGTCGCCGTTGATGGTGATATCGAAAAATACGTTGGAACTCATGGAGCCCATCCTTCCACTTCCCCGCCCCATCCTGACGCCCCAGGTCAACACAGGCCGTTGGCCGGCCCGTGCCGCGGGCACGAAAGAGGCCCCCGCCGCTCCGGTGAGGGAGTGGCGGGACGCATGAGCAGGCCGGCCGCGCAGGTCAGCCGACGGCTCGACGGGCGAACTCGATCAGCCCGGCGAAGGCGGAAGGGTGCAGCAGCAGGACCGGGCCATCCGGGTCCCTGCTGTCACGGAAAGGAACCACGCCGCGTGAAACGACGAGGTTCGTGGCGACCTCTACGCAGTCGCCGCCGTTGTCACTGTACGAAGACTTGAACCAACAAGGGGGAGGGGGATCGATTATCACAAGGTGCCCTTTCGCAACTGCTCGATCATGGACACAGACGCCGCCTGAGACAGCGATTCGGCCTGTAGTTGATGGTAGGCCGTCATTATGGGCATCACGGCCGTGGTCTCTCGGTCCAAGTTTCCTTGAGCCTGAGATTCGGCGTAGCAGATCACAGACCGGTCTGGAAGCGTCAGAACGTTAACGGGCAGATTGAGCGTGCGGCGCTCGCCCATCTCGTACGGTGCCACCTGGAGGAGCGTGTTCGGCCGCTCGGCGAAGTCGACCAGATGCTCCAGTTGCCTCGCCATGACTTCGGGGCCACCGACGGGCCTGCGGATGCAGCTCTCATCCATGATCACAAACACCATGGGCGCGCGGGGCCGCATCAGCACCGCCTGGCGCTCCACCAGCAGGGCAACCCGCTCGTCTGCCTGAGCACTGGTGATTGCTTCCCGCTTCACAGCGCTCTGCGCCAAGGTCGCTGCGTACTCCGAAGTTTGCAGCAATCCAGGGATGATTCCGATGTTGTACAGCCGGATCTCCACGGCCCGCCCCTCGTACCCGACGTACTCCGGAAACCCTTCGAGCAAACTGCCGTGCCTGATTTCCGTCCACGCGCGCTCGAACGACTCTGCGGTCCCAGCGAGCCCTAGAGCAACGTCTACGGCGCGCGAAAAGCGCAGAGTTGGCGGTTTGCAGCATGTTTCGACCGCCGAAACATGCCTCCCCGAGTAGTCCATCCGCTCCGCCAACTCATCTTTGCTTCCACCCGCGCGCCTCCCGCGCGCCGCGCAACCGCGCACCGTAAGCCGCTCGGGGAGAAGCGTCCGGGTTCAACTGCTTCAGATTTACCAATGTTCTCCCCGTTTCCAGAACGTTGAAGGCAGGGCGACTGTAGGCCAACCTGGTCCCCGCTGGTAGCAGTGCGGTTACGGAGAGGAGTGAACTTGCTCCAAAACCACCCCCGTCCGCTCCCGGTGCCCCACAATGACCGCCCGCTTGTCCGGGCCGTACCTCCTCGCTGCGGAACGCCGAAGGCGTCGAAGGCGCCGAAGTCACACTCCCCCCCCCGGAACGGTGACCACAAGTGATCGACCCCGAGCCCGACCTCAGCTCCAGCCGGGAAAACTTCGCCCGGCTCATGCGCTCGCGCGGACACGACGGCATGCTCCTGCTGCGTACGAGTGGCGACAGCGAGGCGGCCCTCAACACCCCCGATCCGAAGGCGCGCACATGACATCTCCCACCCCCGTACCCACGCGCAAGGAAATCCAGATCACCGGCATCCGGAGGCACATCGCCGAGTGCGTCACGTCCGTCAAGAGCGGTCCGTGCGGCGCCCGTTCGAATGCCTGGGACAGCGCCCTGCACCTGGACGTGTGGATTCGTACCCACGCGGACGAGTACGAGCACAAGAAGTTCGTGAAGCGCACGGAAGAGCCGGTCAACGTCTATACCAAGCCCCCCAACAGGCAGCCGTGAGAGAGAGCGGCGGCGTGTCGGCAACCCGCCGCTGAGCCGCCAAGTCTCCCGTCCCCTGCCGCACGGACCCATGGCTCCCCCAAAGGACATGGAGGGCAGAGGGCGGGCTGAACCCCCCGGCGATCCCCGCGAACGAGCCGGTCGCCGAGAGTCCGCACCCACAGATCCCGGTGAAGGGAAAGCCCATGACCGCCATCACGGAAAGCCCCGTTACCCGGCCCGAGAAAGGGCTGGACATGCTGAAGCTGGAGATCACCGGAAGGTGCCAACTCTCCTGCACGCACTGCCTGACGGAATCGAGCCCGGGGTCGGATCACGGCGTGGTGACGGAGGCCGACTGGCGCTCGGTCATCATCGGCGCCGCCGCGCTCGGCATCCCCGAAGTGCAGATCATCGGTGGCGAACCCACCACGCACCCCCAGTGGGAAGAGTTCGTCGAACTCGCCCTGTCCCTCGGACGCGAAGTGGAGATCTACAGCAACCTCTACCGCGTGCGCGCCCCGTGGTGGCCTCTCTTCGGGCGGAAGGGCGTGACGTTGGCGACGAGTTACTACAGCGACCGCGCCGACGAACACGACCGCATCACCGGCCGCTCCGGCAGCTACGACCTATTGACCGAACTAACTCATACGTTCTCGCAGGT
>NZ_JBVIQN010000088.1:0-4892 GCF_055577005.1 Streptomyces sp. NPDC033221
GCACCCTCCGCGGCCAGACCGCGCCTGCTGACCAGCAGCAGACTCCGTACCCCATGCTCCGCCACCAGATGCCGGGCCACCGTACGGCCCAGGCCACCCGTACCACCGGTGATCAACACCGTACCGGCCGAGTCCCACGCAACGTCCCGTTGCGCCTGGGCCCTGGCCAGGCGTGGTGCCAGCACCTCACCACCGCGCACCAGCAACTCAGGCTCATCGGTCGCCAGCGCCTGCGGCAGCACCGTCGTATCGGCGTCGCCCTCCAGGTCCACCAAGCCGAAGCGGCCCGGGTTCTCCGACTGTGCCGAGCGCACCAGGCCCCGGACGGCGGCACCCGCGAGGCCCGTGCCCGACACCGCGCCACGGGTCACGAACACCAGACGCGAGCCGGTGAACCGCTCGTCGGCCAGCCACGACTGCACCGTCTCCAGCGCCCAGGCGGTCGCGGCGTGGACGGACTCCACCGTCCCCGAGGTGCCGGTGGGCGGTGTGATCAGGACGCTTCCGACCGAATCGGTCACGGACTCCAGGTCCGCGTACGTCCGCAACGGCTCGCCCTCCGGGCCGGTGCCCGGCTCGACCCGCTCGTCCGGGAGCGGTACGGGAATCCAGTCGACCTTGAAGAGGGCGTCACGGTCGGCGGTACGCACCTGCCCGGCCGCGAGCGGACGTATCACCAGCGACTCCACGGAGGCGACCGGCGCACCGGACGTGTCCGCGATCGCGACCGACATCGTGTTGCCCGCGCCGCGGATACGGACGCGGAGGTGCGAGGCGCCGGAGGCGTGCAGGGTCACTCCGGTCCACGAGAACGGGACTCCGCCCGCTTCGGCGCCGCCCAAGGCCGCCGCGTGCAGCGCCGCGTCGAAGAGGGCGGGGTGCAGACCGTACGCGTCGCCGTCGGTGCCTTCGGGGAGCCCGACCTCGGCGTAGAGGTCTTCGCCCGCCCGCCAGGCCGCCCGCAGGCCCTGGAAGGCCGGTCCGTACGTGAGACCGGCATCGGCGAGGTCGTCGTAGCAGCCCGCCACGTCCACGGGCTGTGCGCCCTTCGGGGGCCATACGGCCGTGTCGAAGGAGGCCACGGTGGCTCCGGTGGTCACCGCGCCGTCGGCGTGCAGCGTCCAGGGGGCCTCGCCCTCCCGCGCGTGGACCGACACCGGCCGGCGGCCCTCTTCGTCGGGTTCGCCGACCCATACCTGTACCTGGATCGCGGCGCCCGAGGCGGGCAGCACCAGGGGCGCGGCCAGCGTCAGCTCCTCCAGCAGGTCACAGCCCACCTCGTCGGCAGCCCGCAGTACGAGTTCCACCAGTGCCGTACCGGGCACGAGTACCGAACCCAGCACCACATGATCAGCCAGCCACGGATGGGACGACACCGACAACCGCCCGGTGAACAGCAGACCACCCGAGCCCGCCAGCTCCACCGCCGCGCCCAGCAACGGATGCCTCGCCGACCCCAGACCCGCGAACCGCACATCCCCCGCACGCACCATCCCGCCCGACGGCCAGAACCGCTCGTGCTGGAACGCGTACGTCGGCAGATCCGCCCATCGCGCACCCGAACCGGCGAACAGCACCGTCCAGTCCACACTCGCACCCCGGGCGTACAGCTCCGCCAGGGCGGCCAGCAGCGTCGTCTCCTCGGGCCGGTCCTTGCGCAGTACGGGAACGAGCACGGGCTCGTCCGGTGCCGACTCCCGGGCCATCGCCGTCAGCACACCGTCCGGGCCGAGCTCCAGGAACCGCGTCGCGCCTTCCGCCCGCAGCGCCCGCACCCCGTCGGCGAAACGTACTGCCTCGCGGACGTGCCGGACCCAGTAATCGGCGTGGGCGAGCTGTTCGGGGTCGGCGAGCCGGCCGGTCAGGTTCGACACGACGGGGATGGCCGGCGTACCGAAGGACAGCCGTGCCACCACCGCGCGGAACTCCTCCAGCATCGGTTCCATGAGCGGTGAGTGGAAGGCGTGCGAGACCCGCAGCCTGCTGGTCTTGCGTCCCTCCTCCTCGAAGTGCGCCGCGATGGCGAGTACCGCGTCCTCGGCACCGGAGACCACGACCGACGACGGACCGTTGACCGCCGCGATCGAAACGCCTTCCACCAAGAGCGGAAGGATTTCCTCCTCCGTCGCCCGGATCGCCACCATGGCCCCGCCCACGGGCAGCTGCTGCATCAGGCGGCCGCGGGCCGCGACCAGCGCGCAGGCGTCCGGGAGGGAGAAGACGCCCGCCACATGCGCGGCAGCGACTTCACCGATCGAGTGTCCCGCCACGAAGTCCGCGCGCACGCCCCACGACTCCGCCAGGCGGTACAGCGCCACCTCGACCGCGAACAGCCCGGCCTGGGCGTAAGCGGTCTGGTTCAGCAGGTCCGCGTCCTCGCCCCACACGACGCCCCGGAGAGGGTGGTCCAGGTGCTCGTCCAGGGCGGCGCACACCGTGTCGAACGCCTCCGCGAACACCGGGTAGCGGCCGTACAGCCCCTCCCCCATGCCCAGGCGTTGCGAACCCTGGCCCGAGAACAGGAACGCCGTCTTCCCCGCGCCGGCCGAGCCTTCCGCCAGACCGGGGTCGGCCTCGCCCGCCGCGAGGGCGGACAGGGCGCGTACCAGTGTGTCGCGGTCCTGGCCCCACACCACCGCACGGTGGGCGAACCTCGCCCTTCCCGTCACCAGTGAGTGGCCGATGTCCCGCGCGGGCAGCGTGTCGCGGGCCGTGGTCAGGGACAGCAGGCGTGCCGCCTGATCGCGCAGCGCGGCCTCGTTCCTGCCGGACAGTACCCACGCCAGCACGCCGGACTCGGCCGCCGGGGTGTCCGGTGCGGTGTCGGCCGCGACCGGTCCGGGCTGGTCTTCGGGCTGTTCCAGGATGACGTGGGCGTTCGTACCGCTGACGCCGAAGGAGGAGACGCCCGCACGGCGCGGCCCGTCGCCCTGCGGCCACTCGGCCGCAGAGGTCAGCAGCTCAACGGCACCGGCACTCCAGTCCACGTGCGACGACGGCTCATCGACATGCAACGTCCGCGGAAGCAGACCGTGGTGCATGGCCTGCACCATCTTGATGACGCCCGCGACACCGGAGGCCGCCTGCGCATGGCCAATGTTGGACTTCACCGAGCCCAGTCGCAGGGGCCGGTCCTCCGGGCGGTCCTGGCCGTACGTGGCGAGCAGCGCCTGGGCCTCGATCGGATCACCCAGCGTCGTACCCGTACCGTGCGCCTCCACCGCGTCGACATCCGCCGCCGACAGACCCGCGCTTGCCAGCGCCTGCCGGATCACCCGCTGCTGCGACGGACCGTTCGGCGCCGTCAGACCATTCGACGCACCATCCTGATTCACCGCGGAACCCCGCACCACCGCAAGCACCCGATGCCCGTGACGACGCGCATCCGACAGCCGCTCCAGCACCAGCATGCCGACGCCCTCGCCCCAGCCGACACCGTCAGCCGCATCGGCGAAGGACTTGCAGCGCCCGTCCGCCGACAGGCCCCGCTGCCGCGAGAAGTCCACGAACGTCGTCGGCGTCGACATCACCGTCACGCCGCCCGCCATGGCCAGCGAGCACTCACCGGACCGCAGCGCCTGCGCGGCCAGATGGAGGGCCACCAGCGACGACGAGCACGCCGTGTCCACCGTGACCGCCGGACCCTCGAAACCGAACGTGTACGACACCCGGCCGGAAGCGATGCTGGCCGCGCTGCCATTGCTCCGGTAGCCCTCGTACTGGTCGCCGACCATGATCTCGCTGTAATCGGTGTACATCATGCCCGCGAAGACGCCCGTACGGCTGCCCCGCAGCGTGGTCGGGTCGATGCCCGCCCGTTCGAGGGCCTCCCATGTCGTCTCCAGCAGCAAGCGCTGCTGCGAGTCGGTGGCCAGCGCCTCGCGGGGGCTCATCCCGAAGAACTCGGGGTCGAAGTCGGCTGCCTCGTGCAGGAACCCACCGGAGCGGGTGTACGAGGTGCCGAGCACCTCGGGGTCGGGGTTGTAGAGCGACTCCACGTCCCAGCCACGGTCGGCCGGGAAGTCCGAGACGGCGTCCGTGCCGTCCGACACCAGCCGCCACAGGTCCTCGGGCGAGGCGACCCCGCCCGGGTAGCGGCAGCTCATCCCGACGATCACCACCGGGTCGTCGGCCACGGCCGCCGTCGTCCGGACCGGCGCCACCTCGTCGGCCGCCGCCTCCGTATCGAACAGCCCGTCCAGCAGGTGGCCTACGAGGGTGCCGGCCGTGGGGTAGTCGAAGACGGCGGTGGCCGAGAGGCGCATGCCCGTCGCCTTGTTGAGCCGGTTGCGCAGTTCGACCCCGGTCAGGGAGTCGAAGCCCAGTTCCTGGAAGGCCCGGTCCGGGTCGACCGTCTCCGGGCTCGCATGGCCCAGTACCACCGCGATCTGGGCGCGCACCAGGTCCAGCAGTGCCTCGCGCCGTTCCACCGCGCCCAGTCCGGACAGGCGCCCCGCCAGGCCGGCGGCCGCGGCCGAGCCGGCGACGGCCGACCGCCGGGAGCGGGTCCTGATCAGGCCGCGGAGCAGCGGGGGGATGTCTCCTTGCTCGCGCAGGGCCGCCAGGTCGAAGCGGACGGGGAGCGCCGTGGGTTCGGTGCCGCCGAGTGCGGCGTCGAAGAGGGCGAGACCTTCCTCGGCGGACAGCGGCGGCATCCCCTGACGGGCGATGCGCTGGATGTCGGCCTCGGTGAGAGTGCCGGTCATACCGCTGTCCTGCGACCACGGGCCCCAGGCCAGGGACACCGCCGCCAGGCCCGCCGCGTGCCGGTGCTGGGCCAGGGCGTCGAGGAAGGCGTTGCCCGCCGCGTAGTTCGCCTGACCGGGACTGCCGATCGTGCCGGCCACGGACGAGAACACCACGAACGCATCCAGAGCCGGAGACAGGGCCCG
>NZ_JBVIQN010000089.1:0-3975 GCF_055577005.1 Streptomyces sp. NPDC033221
GTTATCAACGGGGTCTGAGCCCCTCTCTTCTATGTCTGCGACGAGCGTCACCGTGAGCGTTCTGTGTCGTTGATGCATTGCTATCAATGGGAGTTCTTCAACGAGACGGAACGGCATCAGTGGCGCACAGCTTGGCGGTCCTGCCTGCGAACGGGCAGCGGACGTGGACCGTGATCGATGAGAAGTACCGGACGGTCAACCCGGTCGAGGGCTGGCTGGAGGCCCACCGGCATCTATGGTCGCCGAACACCGTCCGCGGCTATGCCACCTCGCTGGCCCAATGGTGGACGTTTCTCGAACAGCGTGATGAGGCCGGGAAGTGGCGTGATCTCGGGGTTCCGGCGGTGGCCGGGTTCCTGTCCTGGCTGCGCAACGGCCGCACGGTCGAGCACGTCCTGGTCGCGCCCGAAGATGTGCCCGCGCCGGAGACGTTGGAGGCGAGGCTGGCTGCGCTGATCTCCTTCTACCGCTGGCAGGAGGCGGTCTTCTCGGTGCCGGTCGCGGGTCGGATCATGCGCGGGGCTCCGCGTCGGGCTCCGGCCCGTGGGCTGCTCGCTCACCTGGACGCCCGCACCGGGCCGAGCCCCTCCTCACTGGTCAGGGTCCGCCGTCATCGTCATCGGGGGCGGCCGCCCCTGCTGCTGCCGGGGGATATTCAGGCGATCCTGGACGGCTGCGCGATGCCGGATGCCTCGGTCGGCGAGTGGACGGGGAACCTGCGCGACCGGTTGCTGTTCGCGCTGCTGGCGGAGAGCGGGATGCGCCTGGGCGAGGCCCTGGGGCTGCGGATCGGCGACTTCGTCATGGGCCGCGGCTCCACTCCCTATATCGAGATCGTCCCCCGTGAGGACAATCCGAACGGGGCCAGGGTGAAGATGATGCGCCCCCGCCGGGTCTATGTCGGCTGTGACCTGGAGAGGCTGTTCGCCGACTACCTCACGCATCTCGCCTGCCGGGCCGCTGAGCTGGGCATCGAAATTCGTACCGACTCGCCGCTACTGGTGAATCTGACCCGGCCGCCGCTGCTGGCCGCCCTGCGGGAGGGGACGGTGCGGGACAAAACCGCCGCCTTGCGCAAGAAGGGCGCCGGTCCCGCTCCCTGGACGCCGCACTGGTTCCGGCATTCTCACGCGACCGCGTTGTTGCTGGCCGGGACGCCGGAGTGGGTGGTCTCTCGCAGACTTGGGCACGCACACGTGCAGACCACGCTCGACCTCTATGGCTGGGTCCGTGAGGACGAGGCCCTGCGGGCCGCCGCGAACTGGAAGTCGTACGTCTCCTCCTGGCAGGTGACCGATGGCCGGTGAACAACGGCACCTGCACGCTGCCGGCGGCGAGGATCCGTTCTGGCGCCTGTGGGCCGACCTGCCCGAGCCCTGGACGCGCGTGGTCATCGGCGACGACGTCGACGACTGGGACAGGATCACCGAGAACGGCGACCGCCGGATCGACCTGCGTGGACTGCCCGACCCACTCCGGTCCGAACTGGCCTGGATGTCGCACTGGCAGGCGATGGACGGGACCCGCTCCGCGGTGCTGGGCACCAACCAGTTCGCGAACATCCTGCGCCGGGCGATCCGCGATGAACACCCCTTCCCGACTTCGATCCGCACCATGGACTGGGAGACGGCCGGCGCCCTGCAGCGGTGGTTCTATGCCACCCGCTGGGGCCGGCTGCCGCCGCACGGCAGCATCGCCCGGCTTCGGGTGATCTTCCGTTTCAGCCGTCTCGCTCTCCTCGCCCGCTGCTCGGACGGGCCGTGGTGGTCGCTGGACGAATGGCACCCGCGATGCGACCCGCGCATCCCGCTCGCGGAACACGAACCCCAGGCCCACTACGGCTGTTCACCCTCCAAATTCGCCCACCCCTGGCTGCGGGAGGCGGTGAAGTGGTGGCTCGGCACCCAGCTCGAGGCGGGCGTCCTGCGCTGGTCCACGGTGAGCCAGGAGAGGATCCGCTGCCTGGTCCGCTTCGACCGCTGGCTCGAGACCTTCACCGATCCGCTGGACGTCCTGGGCGATCCCGCCCATGCGGTCCAGGTGGCTGCCGCCTTCCGCCGCTGGGACACCGACCCCGCCAACCGGCTCCTTCGGCAGAACGAGCAACGATTCGCCCACAAGCCGGTCTCCACCCGTCAGGTCAACGATGATCTGCGGGCCATCGCCGAGCTGTTCGCGTTCGTCGCGGCCAATCCGGCCGAGGCCCGCCAGGTCCTCGGAGTGCACCCGTGGTCCCGGGTCACCGACGCGCACGCCGCTGGCTGGTTCCGCCAGGTCTCCCGCATTCCCCATCAGCGCGACCTCAACGACGAGCACTACGTCGACGACCACGCACTCGCACAGATCCCCGCCGCTCTGCCCTTGCTCGGGCTGGGCCGCGGTGAACATATGGGAGTCACTTGTGGTGACGGGCAGCAAGTCACCGCCCGCGGCATGGACGATCCGCAGGCCATGCGCATGATCCTGCTGCAGATCCTCACCGGACGGCGAGCCAGCGAGATCCGCACCTGCCGCTTCGACTGCCTCTCCCCGGTCCCCGACCGGCCGGTCGACGCCGCCGAAGGCGAGGAGATCGCCCGCTTCCACTACGCACAGAGCAAGATCGATATCGCGCCGGACAACATCCTCGTCGACCTTGAGGTCGTCGCGGTCATCGAGGAACAACGGCAGTGGATTCGAGACCAATTCCCCGGCATCACCCCACGCCACCTGTTCATGCAGCGGACCGGCAACCGTCAGGGCGACAAGCCCTACCCGTCCGGGACCTACAGCTGGATACTCCGCGAGTTCAGCAAGACCGTGGAGATCACCGACAGCAAGGGCAAACCGGTCGGCCTGAGCCACACCCACCGCTTCCGGCACACAAAACTGACCCGGCTCGCCGAACTCGGCCTGCCCGTTCATGTGTTGATGCGTTATGCCGGGCATGCCAGCCCGTCGATGTCGATGCACTACGTCGTCGCCCGCCAGGAACACGCCGAGCAGGCGTTCCTGGCCACCGCCAAGCTGCGGGCCGACGGCACCCACGTCACCTTCTCCCGCGACGACCACGACACCCTGCACCTGTTCAACCGCGCTGACCGGTTCCTGCCGAACGGCTGGTGCATGCTGCCGCCCTTGCAGACCTGCGACAAGGGAAACGCCTGCCTGACTTGCTCGGTCTTCGTCACCGACCCTTCCCATCAACCCGCCCTTGCACGGCAGCTGACCGAGACGGCGGCGCTGATCGACCGAACCACCATCAACTTCCAGGAACGTCACGGCCACCCGATGCCCGAAGACAACGTCTGGCTGCTGCAGCGACGAGCCGAGCACGCTGCCCTCACGAAGCTGCTGGCCACCATCGCCAACGAGCCCGGCCGAGCGGTCCAGGGCGCCGGCTGCGGCGCTGCCTCCACCGGACCCGTTCCCCTCCGCCTCGATCTCGACCACCACCGAAGGACGCGGCCATGACCGACGCCCGCACCAAGCGAACCCAGACCCTCGCCGCCGCGGCAAAGGCGAAGTCACAGGCCAAGACCACGGCTGCGGAGAAGGCGATCCGCACCCTCGTCAAACGCGGCGAGCCGATCACGTTCCAGGCCGTCCAGCGCGAGGCTCACGTCTCCCACGCCTTCCTCTATAACCACCCCGACCTGCGCGAACGCATCCAACGGCTACGGGCCCAGGGTCGTCCCATTCCCACACCGGCTCCTCCCGCAGACGAACAGAGCACCCTCGTCCTCGCCCTGACCGGACAGGTCACCCGGCTTAAGAAGCTACACCGGGAAGAAGTACAGGCCCTGCGAGACGCGTTGGAGCAAGCCCACGGCGAGAACCTCGACCTGCGTCGCGAACTCACTCGCCGCGGCGGCGAACTCTCACCAGCGAGAGCCAAAATCATCGGCCCCTGCTGACCACGTCACATCGATCGAAAGGACACTCTGAGATGCAGAAACAAGCTCAGATTGTGATCGAACCGGCGATAACGCCGGG
>NZ_JBVIQN010000090.1:2500-3506 GCF_055577005.1 Streptomyces sp. NPDC033221
ACCGCGGGAGCGGAGTGAAATAGTACCTGAAACCGTGTGCCTACAAGCCGTGGGAGCGTCGCGCAAGAACTTGTTCTTGCGTCGTGACTGCGTGCCTTTTGAAGAATGAGCCTGCGAGTTTGCGGTATGTTGCGAGGTTAACCCGTGTGGGGAAGCCGTAGCGAAAGCGAGTCCGAATAGGGCGTTGAGTAGCGTGCCCAAGACCCGAAGCGGAGTGATCTAGCCATGGGCAGGTTGAAGCGGAGGTAAGACTTCGTGGAGGACCGAACCCACCAGGGTTGAAAACCTGGGGGATGACCTGTGGTTAGGGGTGAAAGGCCAATCAAACTCCGTGATAGCTGGTTCTCCCCGAAATGCATTTAGGTGCAGCGTCGTGTGTTTCTTGCCGGAGGTAGAGCACTGGATAGGCGATGGGCCCTACCGGGTTACTGACCTTAGCCAAACTCCGAATGCCGGTAAGTGAGAGCGCGGCAGTGAGACTGTGGGGGATAAGCTCCATGGTCGAGAGGGAAACAGCCCAGAGCATCGACTAAGGCCCCTAAGCGTGTGCTAAGTGGGAAAGGATGTGGAGTCGCAGAGACAACCAGGAGGTTGGCTTAGAAGCAGCCATCCTTGAAAGAGTGCGTAATAGCTCACTGGTCAAGTGATTCCGCGCCGACAATGTAGCGGGGCTCAAGCACACCGCCGAAGTCGTGTCATTGCAGTATGTACCTCTAACGGGGACTGTGATGGGTAGGGGAGCGTCGTGTGCCGGGTGAAGCAGCACCGGAAGGTAGTTGTGGACGGTTCACGAGTGAGAATGCAGGCATGAGTAGCGATACACACGTGGGAAACGTGTGCGCCGATTGACTAAGGGTTCCTGGGTCAAGCTGATCTGCCCAGGGTAAGTCGGGACCTAAGGCGAGGCCGACAGGCGTAGTCGATGGACAACCGGTTGATATTCCGGTACCCGCTTTGAAGCGCCAAACATCGAATCAGGCGATGCTAAGTCCGTGAAGCCGCCCTG
>NZ_JBVIQN010000091.1:0-2652 GCF_055577005.1 Streptomyces sp. NPDC033221
GCGGTCTACGCCGCCGGCCGCGCCGCGGTCGCCGCCTGATCCGCCGCCCGCGGGTGCCGGGCGCCCGTGAGCGACGTACGCGCCCGGCCCGCGCGCCCCGTTTCGCGGCTGCGCCCGTACGCGGAGACCTGTACACGCCATGACGAGTCGGTCCGTGCCGGTGACGAGCCGCATACCCGCGACACGGGGCCAAGAGAGTCCGGCAGTGCTCCTCCGCCGCAAAGGGCTTCTTGATGGCGGCGAACCGCTCGGCCTCGTTCTCGATCGAGCTCGGCCACGATCTCCTCGTAACGCTGCCGGGTCACACACTCGATCTTCTCCTCAGCGGGCATGGCACCTGCGCCCCCATGGTCGGGCCGATGCGGGCGATACGGACCGTGATGCGCCGTCCGCGCAGCCATCGCCGCAGGTGCGGCCGGTCGTATGCCTTGTCGGCAGGTACCTTGCCAACCGGGCAATTCCGTCCGCATTCGGGGTCGTGTTTCGTTTGGTATCCGCCGATCATCGGCTTGAGGCCGTCGCTGTCGGCGGTGTTGCCGCCCGAGAGGCCGAGCGCGAGGGGCACTCCTGCTGCATCGGACAGGATGTGCATCTTGGAATCGGGCCTGCCCGGTCCACGGGGCTCGGACCTGTAAGTTCGCCCCCTTTCGCCCGAACGTGGACGGTGTCCAACACCAGACGGGTCAGATCGAGAAGGCCGCGGTCGGCGAGCCGGTCGAGAACCCGCTGATGCAGGCGACCCCACACCCCGGCCCTGGATCAGAGCAGGAAACGACGGTGGGCGATGGCGGCACTTTTCCCGTTCTCCTGGGCGGGGTCCACGTGGCCGGCGTGGCAGGCACCACGCAACCATCCTGGACTTTGTGCCATCTACCCTGCCAGACATCATTTTCCCGTCGCCCCGGTCAAGAGAACGTACGAGTCTCAGTCCCAGCATCTGGACTTTCGCGAGCCGCATGACGGCGTTCCAGGACCCGGGGTTCCATCTGTGGCCCGGCGGAGCGGGCCGCCCGGAAGAAAGCACCACATGGGTCTCACCAGCAAAACAGTGCTACTCCTGGCCGTTCTTTTCGCGGTGGCACTCTTCATTCTCACCATCTGGCTGTGGCGTCGCCTGTCCAAGCGCAACTGGCGCGCGGTCCTCGGCCGCGCCGGCCTGTTGCTGGCGACCCAGCTGTCCATCTTCGCGGCGGTCGGCCTCCTTGCGAATAATTCGTACCTTTTCTACGGCTCCTGGGCGGAACTGTTCGGCGCGGAGCAGGAAACCGCGAACTCCGGCCCGAACGGCACCAAGCTGAAGGTGCTCGGCACCGAGCACGCGGGCCTGCCCGGCGGTGCCCAGTCGCGTGTTGCCGGACGGGTGGAGAAGGTGCTGCTCAAGGGCGAGAAGTCCAAGATCAATGGCTCGGCGTACGTCTATCTGCCACCGCAGTACTTCCAGCCCGAGTACGCGAAGAAGCGCTTCCCTACGTCCGTGGTGCTGACCGGCCACCCGGGCAATGCGAAGGCCCTCTACAAGGGGCTTCGCTATCCGCAGACCCAGCACGACCTGGTCCGCAAGGGCAAGATGCAGCCGACGATAATGGTCATGATGAGCCCGACCGTCGTGCTGCCGTGGGACACCGAGTGCGTGGACGTCCCAAAGGGCCCGCAGGCCGAGACGTTCTTCACCCACGACGTACGCCAGGATATAGCCAGCCACTACCGTGTCGGCACCGACGCCAGGAACTGGGGTGTCATAGGCGACTCCACGGGCGGTTACTGCGCCCTGAAGATGCCGATGCGTCACCCGAAGGCGTTCTCCACCGGTGTGTCCCTCTCCGGCTCGTACAATGCCTCGGAGGGCACCTCCCCAACCGGTGACCTGTTCGGCGGCAACAAACGGCTGGAGCGGGAGAACGACCTGCTGTGGCGGCAGAAGAACCTTCCTGCGGCGCCGGTTAACCTCCTGGTCACCTCCAGCAAGCAGGGCGAGCCGAATTACCCGGACACGCTGAAGTTCATCCAGCAGACCAAATCCCCGGGCCGGATCGCATCGATCATCCTCGACAGCGGCTCCCACCATTTCGATACCTGGCTCCGTGAGACGCCCGCCGCCTTGGAGTGGATGAGCGGCCACCTCAAGGCGTAAGAGCCTGTGCCATACCCCCGGCTGGCCCTGCCATTGCATTTCCCCCTGCCACGCGACTTTCCCAGAGCCATGGTGCGGTAGCGGACGTCGGCTCCTTGTGCTGCGGCTTGGTCGCGGAGCAGTTGGTCCAGCACATTGCGTGCGATCACGAGGCAGCCGCCGGGGACTTGCCCGCTCCGGGCATAGCCGGTGGGCGCGGTGAGCCGGAAGGACTGCGCTCGGGTGCTGGGCTTCCACAAGACGGCGCCCGCATCGATGGGCTCTCCGCGGTGCGTGGGCCAGGCGACGCAGCCCGGCCCGCGCAGTACGGGCCGGGCTACGTCAGTGAGCGCGCGTCCGCTGCTGCCGCACCGCTGTGAACTGGTGTTCTCTGTAGCAGTGCGCTCTATTTGTCACCGGCTGCGGTGGCTGGGGCGATCGCGCACGCCTAGACGATTAGTTCCGATGTGGCTTAGTGGTCGTAGGCGATCAGTGACCTGGTGGTGGGTGCGCCGATGGTGCGGTTGTGCCATATGGCGCAG
>NZ_JBVIQN010000092.1:0-1999 GCF_055577005.1 Streptomyces sp. NPDC033221
TCTTCCACTCTCCTGGGAGGGGAAGGGGTGGGAGAAGGAAAGGATGCTGGGGAGGGCGCGTGGTGTGGGGCGCACCGCCGGGGGGGGGGGGGGGACACACCCCCCCCCCCGCACCCCGCACCCCGCACATCGCGCCCGCCTTGCCGGGGACGTCGCTCAGGAATGCGGAGATCTCATTTCCTCGGTCGGCTGTAAGGGCCTTGGGCGCGGAGGCGGGAAACGGCGATTGCGGCCGGCAGCCTCGTAGGTGATCCGGTAGCCGCACCGCACGCACTCCTCACCGACCACGACTCCGTTCTCCACGTGAACGCGGTGGTGTTCGGCCGGGCAGCCGTGCATGGCCAGGGTCGGGAGCATGGTGTTCCCCCTATGCCGAACTGAGGCCGGGTGTCTCACAGGTCGGGGGCGGGGCCATTGTGCCGGTCCCCGCCCGGGGTTACAGGCCGGGAACTGGCCGTCGTGCGCAGCCGTACGGTCGCGCGGCATCCCAGACAGGGCGGTGCGCCGCGGCCCTCCCTCGGCTGCGGCGCACCCGGACGTCCGGGGCCGCCGGACGGCGGCCCCGGAGCGGCGGTCAGCGGCGGCCCCAGTGCTTGGTGTCGATGACGCGGCGGTGGTCGTTGCGCAGGGTGGCGGTGTCGCGGTGGTTGTCCCACACGTAGTCACGGCGGTCCTGGTACACATCGCGCCAGGTGTCACGGCCCTTGCCGGTGTGCACCCGCACCTCCTGGTGGCCGCCCAGGCGCAGGTGGTGGAAGCGGTAGCTCTTGTGGGTGTGCCCGCTGGTCAGGGTCCAGCCGTCGAGGCTGACCGCCCGGCGGCCGGTGTTCTTCACGGTGACCCACTCGGCGTTCAGGGACCGGTTGGAGCCGTCGTCACGGCCGGGGCTGTCGGCTTGGACCGCGCCGATGACGACGGGAGAGCGGTGGAGGGCCGGCGGGGTGTGGGCGCCGGCGGCGGAGGCGGGCAGTGCGGCGGCGGTGACCACGGCGGCCGAGCCGAGGGCGACGGCGGCCAGGCGAGCGGTGCGGATCATGGCGAACCTCCTGCGAACAGTCCTGCTCGAAGGCAGGACCGGCGGGGTGTAATGCCCGGACGGCTGCCGGGCGGACCTCACTGTGCGCCCACCCGCCCGGCCGTGGTTGAACATCGGACTGCCCATTACAGAACACGGACATATGCACACCCCCGGTGCGCCCGCAGTGCACGCCCCCGCGCGCACGGCGATCACACGCCCCTGTCGGGCCGGACCGCGCCGTCTCGCTGAGCTGCGGCAACCGACCAGGCCGGGACGCCCGTCCCTCTGGAGTGTGGCCTCCCGTACGGGCGTGGCACCACGCCAACCTGTGAGCGGACCCCTTCCGCCAGGCCGCTCGCGCGCTACGGCCGCGAAGCGGACGGACTTGGCCGCTTCACCGAAACCGACTCCGGCCGGGCCGCGGTGCGCCGTGCGGCGCCCGTCCCGGAAGGCATCAGGCCGTGCTGTGGTGCGAAGGGCCGCTGGGCTGCGCGGTGCGGTCCGCCTCGTCCTGGACGAGCAGGGTAAGCAGGGAGGCCACGGTCAGGCCCATCCCGGCTTCGGCCGGGTGGCGCAGTACCTTGCCGGGAGTGATCTCGTAGGTGTCGGTGCGCCCCGTGCGGGTGTGGGAGAGGTAGCCGTCCTGCTCCAGATCCGCAATGATCTTGAGGACGGCGCGCTCGGTCAGCCGGCACCGGGCCGCGATGCCGCGGATGCGGAGGTGGTGATCGTCGGCGATGGCGGCCAGCACCCGGGCATGGCTGGTCACGAAGGTCCATTCGGTATGCGGCGTGGGCACTCCGTCCGTCTGCCCAGCCTGCCGATCGTCCCTTCACGCACCCCGATACATATCGAAGAACTCGAGCAGCGGGAGTCCGAGGCCCGCGCACGGGTGGAAGAACTCCGCAAACAGTTAGCCGAGGTGACTGAGAGGCTCGCGTCGGCTGAGCAGAGGCTGTCCCGGCTGAAGATCGCCCGGGA
>NZ_JBVIQN010000093.1:0-1800 GCF_055577005.1 Streptomyces sp. NPDC033221
CTGAGGCGTGGGACTCCGGAGCCTCGCAGTGGACCGCGGCG
This sequence comes from Streptomyces sp. NPDC033221, assembly GCF_055577005.1. Classification (NCBI taxonomy): domain Bacteria; kingdom Bacillati; phylum Actinomycetota; class Actinomycetes; order Kitasatosporales; family Streptomycetaceae; genus Streptomyces; species Streptomyces sp. NPDC033221. The sequence continues at coordinate 42 of NZ_JBVIQN010000093.1, forward strand.
CGACGCGAGGCGTACGCCAACGACCTCGCCCCCGAACGGTCGTTGGTCGCGGTCACCGCGAAAACCAACAGGAGCAAGGCCGACCAGGACCCGGCCCAGTGGCTGCCGCCGCTGGCCGATGCGCGCTGTACGTACGCCGCCGACTGGGTCAGCACCAAGCTGCGCTGGTCGCTGACCGTGGACCGCACCGAGCGCGACGCGCTGCGCCGCCTGGCCACGGGGTGCGGCCACACCCGCATCGAGTACCAGCACGTCTAGGGACGGCCCCGCGCCTCGCCTCTGCCCCAGCGGCCGAGACGGGGCGTTCCGCTGTTTGCCCAGTCGGTGAATCGCTAGACCGCAGTGCAAGGCTCGTTGGGCGCTGGCGGGCGGGATGTCTTCGCGCTCTACCCCCGCGTTTCGAATTGGTCGACGCCAAAACATCGAGGGCTAAGCCGGTTTCGGAGCCTATGCACGCTGCGAGGAATGGAGCACTGCTGTTCTACACAAAGCGTTGCCTCATGGCTCAAGTGCCACGTCGTGGCGAAGCCATCAGGGATCGCTCGATTAATAGGGGGATCTCCGCTTAAATCGGACTTTGATGGCGCGAGATGGAAGGTTAATTTGGTGTTTTGCCCGGCGTCTAAATGATCTTGACTGCGCGTTTACTCGCTTTGTGACGGGTGCCATACAAGTTGCCCTTTTTAGCGGCAAGGGTGGGTGTATCCCCAGTCATGGGGACGGAAGTGATTGAAAGGTTTAAGTGTCTATGCGTATCGGCCTGCGTTCGGCCCTGGCCACCACTGTGGTTGCCGCCGCGATCGTGTCCTCCACGGCTGCCGCCACGGCTGCCACCTCACCCAAGCAGGACATCGCCAAGCGTGGTCAGGTGACGAAGTTCGCGGCCACCTCCACGTTCGACCTCAAGCTGCCCAAGGGTGACCACGCAGCCCTTACCGACCCCGGCGTCCGGTTCCTTAACGCCGACGGGAAGACGGTTGGTGGTATGACGCGTCTCGACATCAAGGACAAGGCCGGGCACATCCACAAGGTCACGTGGACCCTCAAGGGCAACAAGCTCACGCAGAAGGTCGCTGATGTGCAGGGCTCCACGATTGAAGGCACTGCGGTCCGTCCGACTACTCCGGGGCAGATGACTGCAAACTTCGACTGGAAGTGCTTCACGGACGGTGCAACAGCCATCGCGAGCGGAGTTGGTGTTGCTGGTAGCGTTATAGGGGCTCCGGAAACCGGCGGGGCGACACTGGCGGCCTCCGGTCCTCTCATTGCGGGGGCCACGGCGGCAGCCAATGGCGTCCATGACCACTGCTTTTAAGGACTGCTGTTAATGCTCCTCGGACGGATACTCGCCGTCATCGCACTTGTTATTGCGCTCGCCGCGACGGCTATCGCTGTATGGTACGGCGATGCGAGGATCATCGGCGTCGCTGTTGTCGCGGTACTCGGCTTGGCCAGTAGCGTGGTCCTGCTCTGGCGAGCCCGTCGATAGGAACTACGCCCCAGTAGCTACGCCGACATGCTGATATCCCGTCCTGGGCATTTGCTGCACTCTGAGGGTGCGGCGTGTCGGCGCAGCTCCGGGGCGCTTCCGCTCACTCGGGAGCAGCGGGTAACCAGACGGAGTGTCACTAGCCTGTGGTGACGCAGGGCACATTCCCGGTCCTTCGAGTGCCAGCTCGCATAGGAGCGGCCCGCTTCAGCGTTGTTACCCAGCTCGTCTGGCGGTGGCCTTCTTCCCCGCGGTCTTCTTGGCCGTCTT
>NZ_JBVIQN010000094.1:0-1790 GCF_055577005.1 Streptomyces sp. NPDC033221
GACGCTGTTGGTTAATCGGGGTGTTGATCACTTCGCCTCGCCGAGTAGTTCGGCGGGGCGAAGTGCTGCGAAGTGGCTGGTGCGGGTGCGGGCTCGGGGTGTGTCGGTGAGGTAGGCGTCGATACGGACGAGGTTGATCGCGGCGCCGGTGAGCTGGTGCTGGAGACTGGTCTTCGCGAGCCCTCTGTAGCGGGATCTGCGCAGTCCGCAACGCTGAACGCCCTGCGAGACTGTCCCCTCGATCCCGGCGCGGGTGTGGTAGCGCTCGCGCCATGCCTCGGTGCCCTGTTCGGCACGGACCTGTTGGAGAGCCTCGTGGGCAGCCCGGGGCTGCAAGGTCAGCCGTCTGCCCACGCTGGAAGTGGTGCACTGCGTGCGGACCGGGCAGGGCCGGCAGTCACTCTTGTTGAACCGGACCCGGATGACCGGGGTGCCTTCCTCGGAACGGTCGGGGTTCCAGCGTCTGGTGGTCTTGCCTCCGGGACAGGTGACCTGCTCGGTCTCCCAGTCGATGGCGAAGTCTCTGACGGTGAAACCGCCTGCGGCCAGGGTCTGCGGGCTGATGTCCGGTCTGACCGGCCCGATGAGTGTGATGCCGTACTCGCGGCGGGCACTGGCCAAGAGCTGTCCGTCGGTGTAGCCCGCGTCGACGAAGTGCTCGGCGGGCAGACGGCCACTCTCGGCGAGCTGGGCGTGGACCGTCTCGGTCATCGCCACGTCGGGGACCGTCGCATCGGTGGTGACCACGTTCGTGATCAGGTTCGGGGTGTCCTGCTGCCCGCAGGTCTCGGTCAGGTGGATCTTGTATCCCGGCCAGTGAATGTCCCGCTTGACACCGTCACGGGCCTCATGGTCGTAGGGAGTGACCAGACGCAACGCGCCCGGCGGGCTGTCTTTTGGGGCCCGGCGTCTCACCTCGCCCTCCACCTGGTGGAAGTTCTGCACCCACATCCGGCGCAGGAGCTGCACCTGTTCGAGTCCGCGCAGCTCAGGCGGCGCCTGCCCGGACCAGAGGGCTTCGAGAAGGCGTGTCCCGTCCCGGCCGGTCTGCAACCCCAGCTCGTCCCGTTGCGTCGCGCTCTTGGGTAAGCGGAAGTCTTCGGCCCTGGTGGCGTAGCGCTTGAACCAGTCCGGTTCGGCGACCTGGAGCAGCCACTCGGGTGCCGCCTGGGCCACCGTGTTCAGTGCCGAACGCAGAGTCTCCGTCATCCGTTCCAGCCAGCGCACCTTGCGGGCCGCGGTCAGGACGTGGGTGGAGTCGGTCCTCGCCTTGCCCCCGGTCTTCAGCAGGCCCCGCATCCTCGCCGCGGCGAGGATGGCGTCCAGGACCCTTCGGCCCGCGTCCGCTTCCACCAGACGGTCCCTGAACTCCGAGAGCACCGAGAAGTCGAACCCCGGATCGTCCAGTTCCAGCCCGAGCGCGTACTTGAAGTCGATCCTGGCCCGCACTGCTTCAGCGGCCTGCCGGTCGGTCAGTCCCTCCACGAACTGCAACACCGACACCAGCGCCAGCCCGCCCGGTGACCAGGCCGGCCTGCCCCGTACCGGGAACAAGTCCGCGAACTCCTCGTCCCTGAACAACGATCCCAGCTCGTCCCGCACCCTGATCGCCAGGCTCCCCTTCGGGAACACGGCCCGAGCCACCCGTACCGTCTCCGCCGGGATCTCCCCAGGTCCCTTCGGCTGCATCGACATCCGCACCCACCCCACACGACAACGTCGGCCGTCAAGACCACAACCAGGTCTCGAAGGCCGACGTCACGCGAGGCCCCGAATAAACCAACAGCGTC
>NZ_JBVIQN010000095.1:0-1713 GCF_055577005.1 Streptomyces sp. NPDC033221
AAACGCGTGCAGTACCGGCCCGACCTCATCGACGGCTACCTCACCGGAACCGGACTGGACCTCAACCTCGCGTAACCCCCACCGTTAAAGATCTCTAGTTAAACCAAACGTCGAAGATAGAGGCCTTTGAGACCTTGAGGCCTGTTAGTCGCTCATAAAGGTCGACAGCCTGATCTTCAGTCAGTGCGCACAAGTAGTCGCATATCGCGCGAGAGCGGCGCTCGATATCGCTTGCGTGAGGAGCCGCACCTCGGGACTCCGCGTCGGAGATAGCGTTCTCAATCTCCACCAGCAAGACTGGCTTAGCCGCATTATCGTCACGCAGGCATTCGAAGATCCCCGCAATTATCCTTCGCTGCCCTGACTGGGCCACCTTAAGTGGCGACTTTTCGATCACATGGAGGAAGGTCAGATTCTTTAGGATCTCCACTTCATACTGGGCGGCAATGTCAACTTCCATATACGGGGGATGGTCATTCGCCGTGAGCTGTACTGCGTTGGCCGCATCGTCGATGAGATTCGACATCAGGGCGTAGAGTTTTTTCCGATCGTCAATCCTATCCCCCCACGGCTCATCCGGAAGCTCTCGTTTACAAAGGCGCTCGTATGCTGATTCGAGCTGCTCTCGGTCGTAATCCTTTCCTCGCCCCTTCATGAAGTCGAGAATGGCCTCCCCGCTCAGGTCATCTCTGAATGTGTGTAGCGGAATCAAGTTGGCCCTAAAGTAATCGGAGATGTCATGAGTTGCGTAGGACACGTCGTCAGCCCAGTCCATCACGATCGCCGCTGAGCTTCTTATATCCCCTTCGAGGCCGCCGCGAGCGAACTCGAAGACGTCACGCTCCCTTTCATACACGCCCCACTTGCTTCCCCGGCTGCGATCATGCCAGGAGACTGCCCAGTGCGACGGGAAATCCTCAAGGAATATTGGATACTTGAGAATAGAATTTAGGCTTGCCCGAGTGAGGTTGAGGCCCAGGCAGTCGCCCCGGACGGCGATCTTACTCACTATCCTAAAAGATTGGGCATTCCCTTCGAAGCCGCCATTTTCCGGACCCACTAGTCCGTCTAGGACACTCTCGGCTATATGCCCGAATGGAGGATGTCCAAGGTCATGCGCAAGTCCCGCCACCTCCACGATGTCAGGGAAATCATCCGCGCTCACTTCGCAATTGAAACCATCGAGGCCCCTGAGGCGTTCCGCCATGCGGCGGCCCAATTGGCCAACCTTCAGGCTATGAGTCAAGCGATTATGCAGGAGTTGCCGCTCGCGCACTGAGGCGACCTGCGTGATTCCATCAAGTCTGCGAAATGCGGACGAGTAAAGTAGTCGATCCCGGTCGCGCTGGAATTGGGACCTGTACTCGACATGTTTCGACGCTTTATCCTCGGTATTGTTCGCGCGCACATCGGGAGGAAACTCGTCATTGATTGATGCATCCACGATGACCACCTGACATGCAAGTTATTCGTGACCATACGTAACCAATCGTGCCTCATTTCGATCCACCTCGCATCTCAACTGCAGAGGTGAGATCGCTCCCTACTCAGCCCAAGGGCAGTACCGCCTGCGGCTGCCTGACGGACCGCAGCAGCTCTGTGACCCAGGGCAGCCCCATTACTGACCTTGAATGCGTGATGTCGTCATGGTGGGGCGGGGATGAGTCCGGTGCCGGTGAGGCAGCCGTCGATGACGTCGCTGCGGTACTGGAG
>NZ_JBVIQN010000096.1:0-1551 GCF_055577005.1 Streptomyces sp. NPDC033221
ACCCGCTACGAGAAGACCACCGAGTCCTACCGAGCAGCCGTCACCCTTGCATCGCTCCTGATGTGGGCGTGACATTTGAAGACAACTCCTAGGCCGGTCTCGCCCCGGCCATCCGCAGCGAACAGAGCCTTCGCCACCCCGGGCGACCCCGCGTCCAGGGCCTACTGCGACAAGAAGATCGCCCAGGACAAACACCACACCCAGGCCCTGCTCTGCCTCGCCCGACGACGGGCCGACGTTCTCTTCGCCATGCTCGGCGATGGAACCTTCTACGAACCCCAGCCGTCGGTCGCGGTCACCTGACCTGCGGGTCTGCGAGGAGAACGACTCGATCAGTTTCGACATCGAAGCCGAGCACCGGATGGCCGTCGTCGCCCTCCGGGGCCATCAGCACCGGCTTGCCCACCCGCCGCCCGATCTCCCGGAGGAAGCCGCAGAACACATCAAGTCGCTCCTGGCCCTGCAACTCCCGCAGATCGACATCGAAGTCGACTTCATCGACGGCATGGAACCGGAAGATCGCCAACACATCCGCAGTCGGCCAGACCAGCAGGTTAGGGCGTGTATCGAAAGTTTTTCTGGAGTGGCTGTTGGGTCGCTTCGCTATGGTGCGGCCATGGCGGACTACGTGCTGGTTGCAGGTGCGCGGCTCGGATCGTCGGCGTGGGATGAGGTGGTGCCGCATCTGAAAGCGGCCGGCCACGGCGTCTACCCGCTGACGCTGTCCGGTCTCGCCGAGAAGCAGGGTGTGCCGGCCGGGCAGCAGACCCACGTTCAGGACATCGTTGACGAGGTCGAGCGTCAGGATCTGCGCGACGTCACCCTGGTAGGTCACAGTTACTCGGGCATCCCAGTCGGTCAGGCCGCCGAGCGGGTCGGCGACCGGCTGGCAGGCGTGGTCTTCGTCGACTCCAGTGTTCCGGCCGATGGCGAACCGTTCGTCTCCTCCTGGCCGGACGGCGGGGTGATGGTGAGGACATCGATCGCCGAGAACGGGGGATTTTGGCCGGTCGCGCCTGCGGCCCACTTCGAGGGTCACGGTCTCACCGATGAGCAGATCGCACGGATCGTGGGCGGTTCGACGCCGCACCCGGGCACCACGCTGACCGAACCCGCCGTGCTGGAACGGCCGCTCAGTGACCTCCCGGCGACGTACATCAAGTGCACGCTCGGTGACCCCGAGCCGAGCGACGACGTGGCAAAGCTACTGGTCAGCGAGTACTGGCGGCTGATCGAGATGGACACCGGCCACTGGCCGATGTTCTCCCAACCGCGCGAACTGGCGCAGATCCTCCTCGACACAGTCGGGGAGTGACCGCAGTTCCACGCTTGTGGACTCTTTGTCGGCGTGTATCACGAGCGCTGGTCACAGCCATTCGTTGATGGCCGCGACGAGGACGGTCGCCTCGTAGCGGACCGCCAATTTGTCGTATCGCGTGGCGACGGCTCGGTACCTCTTAGACGCCGTCTCATGTGGCGGTCTTGTCCGCTGCGCGGCCGTAGGCGCTTGGGGTGCGGACGGACGGCCTGTCAGGCTGGGCAGCTGAGGCG
>NZ_JBVIQN010000097.1:0-1551 GCF_055577005.1 Streptomyces sp. NPDC033221
GCCGTACCGACGCGGCGCTGGACGACGTGGTCGGGTTCTTCGTCAACACGCTGGTGCTGCGCACCGACACCTCCGGCGACCCGTCGTTCCACGAGCTGGTGCGGCGGGTGCGGGAGACGGATCTGCGGGCGTACGCGCACCAGGACGTACCGTTCGAGCGGCTGGTCGAGGCGCTGAATCCAGACCGCTCCGCCGGCCGCAACCCGCTCTTCCAGATCGCCCTCGCGATGAACGACACGGCTCGGGCCGGACACGGGCTCCCGGGCGTCGAGGCCGAGGAGGTCCTCGTCTCCACCGGCACCGCGAAGACGGACCTCACCTTCGTCGTACGGGAGCGCCGGGACGCCGGGCGGGCTCCGGCCGGACTCGAAGGGGAGGCGGAGTTCCGTACGGACTTGTTCGACCCGGCCACCGTCGAAGGGCTGCTCGCGCGGTGGCGCAGGCTGCTGGAAGCGGCCGTCGCGGACCCGGGGCAGCCCATCGGCAGGCTGGAGATCATGGCCGCCGCCGAGCGGCAGGTCCTGCTGGAGCCCGCCGCTCCCGACACCTCGCGACGGCTGCCCGCCGCGACGTTGCCCGAACTGTTCGAGGCCCAGGTGGCCCGTACCCCCGACGCGCCGGCGGTCGTCTCACCGGACGCCCGGCTCACCTACGCGGAACTGAACGCCCGCACCAACCGCCTGGCCCGGTTGCTGGCCGCCCGGGGCGCGGGCCCGGAAGGCGTGGTGGCCCTGGCGCTGCCGCGCTCCGCCGACCTTGTCACGGCCGTGCTCGCCGTCCTCAAGACCGGAGCGGCGTACCTTCCCGTCGACCCCGCGTACCCGCCCGCGCGCATCGCCTTCCTACTCCGCGACACGGCCCCCGGCCTCCTGGTCACCGACCGCGCGACCGGCGCCGCGCTCCCGGCCACATCCGTACCCCGCCTCCTCCTCGATGCGGACGACGCGGACGGTACGGACGCCATGGAACGCACCCGCACGCCGCTGCCGGACACCGACCTCACCGACACCGACCGCACGGCCCCCGCTCGTCCCGCCTGCCCCGCCTACGTGATCCACACCTCCGGTTCCTCCGGAACGCCGAAAGGCGTGGCGGTCTCCCACCGTGGCATCGCCTCCCTCGCCGCAGCCCAGCGCGAACGCCTCGGCGCCGGGCCGGGCAGCCGGGTGCTGGCCTTCGCCGCGCCCGGCTTCGACGCGTCGGTCTGGGAACTGTGCATGGCGCTCCTGACGGGCGCCTGCCTTGTCACCGCGCCTCCGGACCGCCTGCTGCCGGGCACGCCACTGACCGGGACCGTGGCCGCGTACGGCGTGACCCACCTGACCCTGCCGCCCTCGTCCCTGGCGGCGCTCGACCCCGGCAGCCTCCCCCCGGGCATCACGCTCGTCGTGGCGGGCGAGGCCTGCCCTGCCGAACTGGTGGAACGCTGGGCGTCGGGCCGCTCGATGGTCAACGCGTACGGGCCGACGGAGTCGACGGTGTGCGTGACGATGACCGGGCGGTTGACGTGCGGTGTGGGCGGGCCGCCGCCTATTGGGCTGCCGGTCGTCG
>NZ_JBVIQN010000098.1:0-1430 GCF_055577005.1 Streptomyces sp. NPDC033221
AGCTCCACCACCCGGCCGTGCGTCTCCGCGTCCCACCGGAACGGGACGACCGCGCCCCGATGGTCACCGGATGACGGACGCGAACGGTCGTACGGCAACGCCAAATCGCCTGCCAGGCCGGCCAGTTCCTTTTTCCAGAACGCCGTCTGGCGCGCGATCGTCCCGCCATCGGCCGCCAACAGGTCCCGCTGCCACAAGGCGAAATCCGCGTACTGCACCGGCAGCGCGTCCCACTTCGGCGCGCCACCGCCGGCCCGCGCCTCGTACGCCGTCACCACATCCCGCCACAACGGCGCCAGGGACCACCCGTCCGCCGCGATGTGATGGACCAGGAGCACCCACACGGACTCGTCCTCGGGCCCACGGAACAGCTCGGCCCGGATAGGGAGTTCGCGTGAAAGGTCGAAGGCGTACCGTGCGGCCCGCACCACCTCGGGTGTGTCGGCCGCCGCCTTCCCGACAGGCGTCACCGTCAGGTACGGCCGGTCCGCGTCGTGGTCACGCACCACCTGGTACGGCTCACCGTCCGCCGCCTCGGCGAACACCGTCCGCAGCACTTCGTGCCGCGCGACCACGTCCCCCAGCGCCACATCCAACGCCCCTGCGTCCACCACCCCCCGCAGCCGCAGCACCAACGGCACGTTGTACGTCGCGTCCGGCCCCGCCAGCCGGTGCAGGAACCACAGGCGCCGCTGCCCGGACGACAGCGGCAACCGGGTGGGCCGTTCGGCGCGTACGACGGCGGGCCGGGCAGCCGCCGCGCCCTCCACCCGCCGTGCCAGCGCGGCCGGAGTACGCGCCTCGAACAGGGCTCGGAGGGTCAGCTCCCGGCCCAGCGCGGCGCGGGCCGAGCTGACGAGCCGGGTCGCGAGGAGGGAGTGGCCGCCCAGGTCGAAGAAGTCGTCCTCGGCGCCCACCTCCGGCAGGCCGAGCACGTCGGCGAACAGACCGCACAGGATCTCTTCGCGAGCATCGCGCGGGAAGCGGCCCGAGGTGGTTCCGCTGGGCCCGGTGGCGGCGGCGCCGGGTTCCGGGAAGGCCCGGTGGTCCAGCTTGCCGTTGGGGGCGAGCGGCAGCGCGTCCAGAAGTATGACCGCTGAGGGGACCAGGTGCGCGGGCAGCCGCTCCCCCACGTACCGCCGCAGCTCGCCGGGGGCCGCGGCATGATCGCCCGCGAGGACCGCGTAGGCCACCAGCCGCCGGTCGCCCGGGCGGTCCTCGCGCACGACGACGGCGGCGCGGGCGACGGCGGGGTGGGCGGTGAGGGCTGCCTCCACTTCCCCCGGCTCGATACGGAAGCCCCGTACCTGCACCTGGTCATCGGCCCGCCCGACAAACTCCAACTGCCCGTCGGCACGCCACCGCACCAGATCCCCGGTCCGGTACATCCGCTCGCCCGCCGCACCGAACGGACACGCCACAAAACGCTC
>NZ_JBVIQN010000099.1:0-1414 GCF_055577005.1 Streptomyces sp. NPDC033221
GATCGTGTCGAATGTGACCGGGGAACTCGCCGATGAGGGCCTGATCTGCTCGCCCGAGTACTGGGTGCGGCATGTGCGGGAGGCGGTGCGCTTCGCGGACGGTGTGCGGGCGCTGGAGGACGAAGGTGCTTCTGTCTTCCTGGAGTTGGGGCCGGACGGGGTGCTGACGGCGATGGCCCAGCACACCCTGGGCAGCGCCGCGATCACTGTTCCGGTCCTGCGCAAGGACCGGCCCGAAGAGACCGCTCTGCTCACCGCCCTTGCGCAGTTGCACGTCAACGGTGTCGGGGTCGACTGGTCCGGGATCTTCGCCGGTACCGGCGCCCGCCGCGTGGACCTTCCCACCTACCCCTTCCAGCACGATCGGTACTGGCCCCGGCCGGCCGCGATGTCGGGGGACGTCACCGGTGCGGGCCTGCTGCCCGCGGAACACCCGCTGCTGGGCGCGACGCTCATCCTCGCGGAGGACGGCGGGGTGGTGCTGACGGGCCGGCTGTCGCTCCGGACACACCCGTGGCTGAACGACCACGTCATGGGCGGCAGCGTGCTCTTCCCGGGCACCGGCTTCCTGGAGCTGGCGATGCGCGCTGCCGACCAGGTCGGCAGCGACCGGGTCGAGGACCTCGTCCTGATGACGCCGCTCGTGCTCCAGGAGGAGTGCGCCACGCAGATCCAGGTGCTGGTCGGGGCCGCCGACGAGGCGGGCGCCCGCACCCTTTCGGTACACGCTCGCCCGGACGGTGACCCCGGTCTGCCGTGGACCCAGCACGCGGGCGGCACGCTGACCGGCGGTGAGCGGATCGGGGACTTCGGGTCCGAGGTCTGGCCGCCGCGGGACGCGGAGGCCGTCGATCTGGAGGGCTTCTACGAGGGCACCGGTTACGGCCCCGCGTTCCAGGGGCTGCGCTCGGTGTGGCGCCGCGAGGACGGCGCCTTCGCCGAGGTGGCGCTGCCGGACGGGGTCGCCGAGGAGGCCGGGGCCTTCGGGCTGCACCCGGCGCTGCTGGACGCGGTGCTCCAGTCGCACCGGATGGCCGGGGTCGGCGGCGAGGACGATCAGTTCCTGCCCTTCGCCTGGCGGGGTGTCTCGCTGCACGCGGGCGGCGCTTCGGTCCTGCGCGTACAGGTCGTGAAGACCGGTGACGACTCGATGTCCATCACGGCCGTCGACGTCGAAGGCGCGCCCGTACTGTCCGCCGAGGCGATGGTGATGCGGGCCTACCAGGACCCGGGCACCGGACGGCCGGCGGGACAGCGCGGCGGGGATCAGGGAGCACTGCTGTCGCTGGACTGGGTGGCGGCGCCCGAGGTGCGGTCCGCCGAGGTGCGGTCCGCCGAGGTGCGGTGTGTGTCGCTGGGTGCTGATGAGTTGGGTGTGGGTGCGTCGGTCGCGTCTCTTGCGGAGCTTGCGGGG
>NZ_JBVIQN010000100.1:0-1368 GCF_055577005.1 Streptomyces sp. NPDC033221
AGACGGTGTCTCACGTGGCGGTCTTGGCGAGTTTCTTGTAGCAGATCATGACTGCGGCGAGCCCGAGGAAGGCGAGGAAGTGGCTGCCCTTCCGTTCGTAGCGGACGGTCAGGCGGCGGTACCCGAAGAGCCAGGAGATCGATCTCTCGATCTTCCATCGGTGCCTTCCGAGGCGTTCGGAGGACTCCACGCCCGGCCGGGCGATCCGTGGAGTGATGTGGCGTTCGCGCAGCCACGCCAGGTTGCCGGCGGAGTGGTACGCCTTGTCGGCTCGAACCTTGCTGGGTTGTCGGCGACGGGGGCCGCGGCGCGAGCGCGCGGCCGGGATCCCGAGGACGAGCGGGCGAAGCGCCTGGACATCGTTGACGTTCGCGGCGGACACCCCGACGACCACAGGCAGTCCTTGCGCGTCGGTCAGAACATGCAGTTTGCTGCCCGCTTTGCCTCGGTCGACCGGATTCGGCCCCGTCAGGAGACCCCCTTTTTCGCGCGTACCGAGGCGGCATCAACGATCACGGAACTCCAGTCGAGTCCACCGCGGGCTCCGATCTCGTCCAGGACCACGCGGTGCAGCCGGCGCCACACTCCGGATGCGGTCCAGACGGAAAACCTCCGGTGAGCCGTCGCCGGCGACACTCCGAATGTCGGTGGCAGATACCGCCACGCGCACCCGCTGGTCAGCACGTACACGACGGCCGTGAACACAGCACGTTGGCCGATCGGCGCGGTGCCACCGCCCTGCGGGCGCGAGCGGAAGGGCGGCAGTACCGGCTCGACCATGGCCCATAGATCGTCCGGCACGAGCCGCTGCGAAAGATCCCCACCCATGAACGATCATGATGCCACTGCCGGCCACCCCGGCGACGGCCGGTCGAACGTTGGGCTGGTTGCCCCGCCACCTCAGAATGGGCGCATGGCTCCTTCTTCCATTGACCCGCGACCGTTGAACGCCGACGAGCGCGCAGTGCTTGAACACATTCTCTCGGCGCAGTTCGTCGGCGCGTCGCACCTGCGGAGTCAGCTGGACCGCACCGAGGTGATCGCCGTCTGGGGGCCCGACTCCGTGAGCGTCGATCTGCGGGTCCGGGAACCGTGCGAGCATGCGGCACTGGCGACAGCGCACGTGCCCGTCGACACGCACGTCCATAACCCATCTGGCGCCTACGTCGGCGAGATCCTCGTATGGACGGACCGGGGAGCCACGCTCGCAGCCCTGGAGTTCGCCTGGGTCACCGACGAGATGCCCACGTCCCTCCCGGCCGTCGTGGACGGCCGCCTCAGCTGCCCAGCCTGACAGGCCGTCCGTCCGCACCCCAAGCGCCTACGGCCGCGCAGCGGACAAGACCGCCACATGAGACGGCGTCTAAG
>NZ_JBVIQN010000101.1:0-1164 GCF_055577005.1 Streptomyces sp. NPDC033221
GAGATCTTTAACGGTGGGGGTTACGCGAGGTTGAGGTCCAGTCCGGTTCCGGTGAGGTAGCCGTCGATGAGGTCGGGCCGGTACTGCACGCGTTTGAGGCGGTTCTTGACCAGGAGGGCGAGCTGGTCGATGTCGTGCTTGGCGAGGTTGGCCAAGGACCGCTTCAGATGAGACCAGACGGCTTCGACCGGGTTGAATTCCGGCGCGTAGGGCGGCAGGTGGTAGGCGGTCAGCCAGTCCCGTGCCTCGATCGACCGCTGCATCGCGGTGCTGCGGTGCGTGTTCAAGTTGTCCCACACCAGCACGATCGGGCCGCCGAGCTGCTGGTGAGCGGCATCCAGCAGCCGGGCGTAATCGGTCTCGGTAAAGCCCTTGCGCCGGCCCCGGCCCGGGCCGCGGTGTACGAGTGTGCGATAGATCAGCCGGGGCCGGTGGCCGGGCCGGGTGCAGACCAGGGCCGCGAGCGAGATGCGCTTGGTGCCCGCGGCGGACACCCGCACCACCGGAGTGTGCCCGCGCCGGCCCCAGGTGCGGCCCCGCGGCGGCCTCAGCCCCTGCCCGGCCTCGTCCTCGAAGCAGAGCCAGGCGCCCAGGTGTGCCGCCGTCCTTTTAACGCCGGCCACTGCTCGCCCCTCCACGCGGCGATACGGGCTTCGTCCCGCTCGGCCGCCCGGCGGGCCGGGACCTGCACGCTCCAGCCCATGCGGTGCAGCAGCAGGTCCACCCCGGCGAGCGTGTAGTCCACTTTGAACCGCCGGTGGATGACGTCGGCGATCCGCGCCAGCGTCCAGCACTGGTCCTCGCCCCAGCCGTGCACGGCCGGACCGGCGGCCAAAGCCGTCTCCAGCTCCCGCAACTGCCAGGCGCCGAGCCGGCAGCGGGCGCCACCGGCCCCTTTGGACGCCAGCGCCTCCCGTCCGCCGTCGGCCAGGGCACGGCGCCAGCGGTTCACCGACATCCGTGTCACCCGGAACCGCCGGGCCACTTCCCGGTCACCGACGCCCGCCTCGATCCATTCAGCCGCCGCCAGACGCACCTGTTCCCGCCGGGCACGCTCCGCGGCACTCAGCCCGCCACCATCGGGATACCTCATCCCTCCGGCATACCGAGTGCGCCACCAGCCGTCACCCGGACGGAGAACCCCCACCATTAAAGATCTCTAGT
>NZ_JBVIQN010000102.1:0-1157 GCF_055577005.1 Streptomyces sp. NPDC033221
TTACTGACCTTGAATGCGTGATGTCGTCATGGTGGGGCGGGGATGAGTCCGGTGCCGGTGAGGCAGCCGTCGATGACGTCGCTGCGGTACTGGAGCTGTCGCAGGCCCCGTCGGACAGCAGTGATGAGGTCCTCGGGATCGGCAAAGGCTCGGTTGGCCAGGGTGGTGCGGCGCAGGATGGACCAGAGGCCTTCGACCGGGTTGAGGTCGGGAGCGTAAGAGGGCAGCTGGTAGACCGTGAGCCAGTCGCGGCCGGCGATGTAGCGGCGCATGTCGGCTGCCAGGTGGGTGTTGAGATTGTCCCAGACCAACACGATCGGGCCGCCGAGCTGCTGGTGGGCGGCCTGGAGCAGGTCGCGGTAGTCGGTCCAGGCGAAGCTCTTGCGTCCATCGGCGCGGTTGTCGGGCCGCGGCCGGTAGATCAGCCGGGAGGGGTGTCCGGGCTTGTAGCAGGCCAGGGCGGCGATGGACAGGCGCCGGCGGGATCGGCCGCGGACCCGCACGACGGGGGTTTGGCCGCGCCGGGACCAGGTGCGGCTGGTGGGCGGAGTCATCGCGAACCCGGCCTCGTCCTCGAACACCAGCCAGGCACCGAGCCCCGCCGCGGTCATTCCACGCGCGGCCAGGTGCCCTTCACCCAGCCGGCCACCGCGGCCTCGTCGCGCTCGGCGGCCCGCCGGGCGGGCACCTGGCAGGACCATCCGTGCCGCTTGAGCAGTGCGGCGACGCCCTGGACGGTGTAGCTCTTGTGGAACCGGCGCCCGATCAGCGTCCTGATCCGCGACAGCGTCCAGGTCTGGTCCGGCCAGCCGTGCGCCAGGGGTCCCTTGTCCAGCTCCCGTTCCAGCACCGCGAACAACTCATCGCTCAGCACCGGCAGCGAGGCCGGACCCTTCGACGCCAGCGCCCCCGTCCCGCCCTCGGCCCACGCTCTGTGCCAGCGCTGCACCGACCGCACCGTGACCCGCAGGTCGTGAGCAATGACGGCGACCTCGTCACCACAGGCGAACCGCTCAGCCGCCTCCTGCCGCAACCGCTCACGAAACGCCCGCCGCTCAGCGGTCAGCCCACCACCCTGCGCATACCTCATGCAGACGGCATACCGCCGCGACCATCAACTGTCAGCCCCTGAGACACCACGCTTTGAAGGTCAGTAG
>NZ_JBVIQN010000103.1:0-1073 GCF_055577005.1 Streptomyces sp. NPDC033221
AGCTCCACCACCCGGCCGTGCGTCTCCGCGTCCCACCGGAACGGGACGACCGCGCCCCGATGGTCACCGGATGACGGACGCGAACGGTCGTACGGAAGCCTCAACCGCTCGGGTACGTCGCTCAGTTCCGCCCGCCAGAACTCGATCTGCCGGGTCACGTCGTCCAGCGCCTCGCGCTGCCACAGCGCGAAGTCCGCGTACTGCACCGGCAACGGGTCCCAGTCCGGCGATCCGCCCCCCAACCGTGCCTCGTACGCCGTCGACACATCCCGCCACAACGGCGCCAGGGACCACCCGTCCGCCGCGATGTGATGGACCAGGAGCACCAACACGGACTCGTCCCCGGGCCCACGGAACAGCTCGGCCCGGAACGGCGGTTCCGCCGCGAGGTCGAACGCGTGGCGCGCGGCGCGGCGTACCGCCCTCGCCGACGCGTCGGCGGACCCGTGCGCGACCGGTGTCCGGACCAGGAACGGTCCACGGGCCGGACGCACCACCTGGTACGGCTCGCCGTCCGCCGCCTCGGCGAACACCGTCCGCAGCACTTCATGCCGTGCCACCACGTCCCCCAGCGCCACATCCAGCGCCCCTGCGTCCACCGGGCCCCGCAGCCGCAACACCAGCGGCACGTTGTACGTGGCACTCGGGCCCGCCATACGGTGCAGCGTCCAGAGCCGCCGCTGCCCGGACGACAGCGGCACGCGGACGGGCCGGGGCAGCGGGCGGAGCGCCGGGCGCGGACGAACCGTGGGGGCGAGCCGGGTGGCCAGGGCGGCGGGGGTGGGTGTCTCGAAGACGGCACGGAGGTCGAGTTCCGCGCCCAGGACGGCGCGGACCCGGTTGACCAGCCGGGTGGCGAGCAGCGAATGGCCGCCGAGCGCGAAGAAACCGTCCTCCGGCCGGGCTTCGGGCACGCCTAGCACTTCGGCGAAGAGGCCGCACAGTACCTCTTCCTCGGGGGTGCGGGGCGCGCGTCCGGCCGGTGCCGGGGTGAAACCGGGATCGGGCAGGGCGCGCCGGTCGAGCTTGCCGCCGGCCGTCAACGGAAGCGCGTCCAGAGGGACGACGGCAGC
>NZ_JBVIQN010000104.1:0-1043 GCF_055577005.1 Streptomyces sp. NPDC033221
GCTGAGAACTTAAGCGCCAGTAAACGGCGGTGGTAACTATAACCATCCTAAGGTAGCGAAATTCCTTGTCGGGTAAGTTCCGACCTGCACGAATGGCGTAACGACTTCTCGACTGTCTCAACCATAGGCCCGGTGAAATTGCACTACGAGTAAAGATGCTCGTTTCGCGCAGCAGGACGGAAAGACCCCGGGACCTTTACTATAGCTTGATATTGGTGTTCGGTTCGGCTTGTGTAGGATAGGTGGGAGACTGTGAACTCGTCACGCCAGTGGCGGGGGAGTCGTTGTTGAAATACCACTCTGGTCGTGCTGGATGTCTAACCTGGGTCCGTGATCCGGATCAGGGACAGTGTCTGGTGGGTAGTTTAACTGGGGCGGTTGCCTCCTAAAGAGTAACGGAGGCGCCCAAAGGTTCCCTCAGCCTGGTTGGCAATCAGGTGTTGAGTGTAAGTGCACAAGGGAGCTTGACTGTGAGACTGACGGGTCGAGCAGGTACGAAAGTAGGGACTAGTGATCCGGCGGTGGCTTGTGGAAGCGCCGTCGCTCAACGGATAAAAGGTACCCCGGGGATAACAGGCTGATCTTCCCCAAGAGTCCATATCGACGGGATGGTTTGGCACCTCGATGTCGGCTCGTCGCATCCTGGGGCTGGAGTCGGTCCCAAGGGTTGGGCTGTTCGCCCATTAAAGCGGTACGCGAGCTGGGTTTAGAACGTCGTGAGACAGTTCGGTCCCTATCCGCTGTGCGCGTAGGAGTCTTGAGAAGGGCTGTCCCTAGTACGAGAGGACCGGGACGGACGAACCTCTGGTGTGCCAGTTGTCCTGCCAAGGGCATGGCTGGTTGGCTACGTTCGGAAAGGATAACCGCTGAAAGCATCTAAGCGGGAAGCCTGCTTCGAGATGAGGACTCCCACCAACTTGATTGGTTAAGGCTCCCAGTAGACGACTGGGTTGATAGGCCAGATATGGAAGCCCGGTAACGGGTGGAGTTGACTGGTACTAATAGGCCGAGGGCTTGTCCTCAGTTGCTCGCGTCCACTGTGT
>NZ_JBVIQN010000105.1:0-1005 GCF_055577005.1 Streptomyces sp. NPDC033221
GCCTCGAAGAGGGGACAGGCGGCGTCGAAGTCCTCCTGGGCCCCGCCGGCCATGATGGACAGCACCGCCTCGATCGCGCCGGCCTCGCCGCCGGAGACCGGGGCGTCCAGCACCCGGATGCCCTTGTCGGCCGCGGCGGCGGCCAGATCGCGGGAGGTCTGCGGGGTGATGGAGGACATGTCGATCAGCAGGGCGCCGCGCCGGGCGTTGGCCAGGATGCCCTCGGGCCCGTAGGCGACGGCCTCGACCTGCGGGGAGGCGGGCACCATGGTGATGATGACGTCCGCGTCGCGGACCGCCTCGGCTATCGAGGCGGCGGGGGTGCCGCCGGCGGCGGCCAGCCGGTCGAGCTTGTCCTGTTCGAGGGTGTGGCCGGTGACCGGGTAGCCGGCCTTGAGCAGGTTTTCGGCCATGGGCGCGCCCATGATGCCCAGCCCGATCCACGCGACGGTGGGAAGAGTGCTCATGAGGAAGTGCCTTTCGTGCTCGGTCAGTGCGCGGCGCGCAGGGGGCGGGGCAGCCAGTCGAAGGACTGGGCGCTGGGGGCATCGCCGGGTTTGTACTCCAGGCCGGTGAAGCCGTCGTAGCCGTTCTTGCGCAGCCGCGCCAGGAGGTCGTCGAGGGGCAGGGTGCCGGTGCCGGGGGCGCCGCGGCCGGGGTTGTCGGCGATCTGGACGTGCCCGGTCCGGCCGGTGTGGCGGTCGATGACCTCCTCCAGATCCTCGCCGTTCATCGCCAGGTGGTACAGGTCCATCAAAAAGCGGGCGTTGTCCAGGCCGGTGGCCGCGTTGACCGCGTCCACCACCTCGATCGCCTTGGACGCCGAGACGATCGGGCAGCGCGGCGATTCGGGCGCGTTGAGCGCCTCGATCAGCAGGGTGGCGCCGACGCGGTGCGCCGCGCGGGCGGCCAGCGTCAGATTCTCAAGCGCCAGCGCATCCTGCACCGCCGCCTCCACCCCCTGCACCCGGTTGCCGTACAGGGCGTTGAGCGCGGTGCAGCCCA